>NZ_CP131131.1:0-315294 GCF_033705735.1 Shinella zoogloeoides | reverse complement strand
TCGACGAGCTGAAGAAGTCGTCCGAGACGATCGACCAGCAGGAAATCGAGCGCGCCCGCGCGCAGATCCGCGCCCAGCTTCTGATGGGCCAGGAAAGCCCGGCCGCCCGCGCCGGCCAGATCGCCCGCCAGATGATGCTCTACGGTCGCCCGATCCCGAACGAGGAGCTGATGGAGCGCCTCGCCGGCATCACCATCGAGCGCCTGACGGACCTTGCCGGACGCCTGTTCTTCGACACGGTGCCGACCATCTCGGCCATCGGCCCACTGGAACACCTCGTCCCGGCCGGCGACATCACGCGCTCGCTCTCGCGCGGGACCATCGACCGCGCGGCGAGCTGAAGCCGCGCCTTTTCCGATATCCTGGGGACCCGCAAGCGGGCAAAATAAAACCCGCCTTGCGGCGGGTTGCCTGATCGGGACCCTGGGAGGAGAGAGGTCCCGATGAATGGGACGGGATGACCGGACTGGCGCTGCCGGATATGGCGCGCCGATGTCATCCCTCATGGCGCGGGGCGTTGGCCCCAAGCCGTATCAGCCGAAAACGACCATGCCCTTGACGGCAGCCTGGATGTTCGAGCGGGAGATGCCGAGGTCCTGCAGGGCGCGGTCGTCGAGGGCGCCGAGTTCACGGACGGCGCGGCGGTCAGCGGCATTCTTCTTGAGCTTTGCGAAGATGTTCATCGTTCAATTCCTTTGTGTTTCCCTTGCGTTGATCAATAGATAAGCGACCTCCTGCCTAAAGAAAATGCATATGCTCACACCGCTGACATGCGGCTTTTGCATAGCACCGAGGCAGGCCCGAATCGGCCCGGCGACGCGAACGAAAAAGGGGTGTCGCCGGCTCCATAGGACTGCCCCGTTTCATTTGACGCCGGCGAGGCTCTCGGCATAGTCTTTGTGAGAAAGGGGCCGCCACGAGGACGGCGCGCGGAGGACTGAATGGCACGGTCGGTTTTTCGGTTTCTGTCGCGCCAGCCCGACACCGTGGAACTAGCCGGCGAACGGCACCTGCTGCGCCTCCCCCGCTTCCAGGATTACAGGCAATGGTATGCGTTGCGCTCCCAGAGCCGGCGCTTCCTCGAACCATGGGAGCCGACATGGCGGAGCGACGATCTGACGGAAGGCGCCTTCCGCGCCCGCGTCCTTCGTAATGAACAGGAATTTTCGTCGGGGCAGGCCGTCCCCCTCTTCGTCTTCACGCGCGAGGAGAAGACGCTGCTCGGCGGCCTCACCGTCGGCTATATCCGGCGCGGGGCGGCGCAATGCTGCATGATCGGCTACTGGATGGGTGAGCGCCATGCCGGCCAAGGCCACATGTTCGGTGCACTCAACCTCGCCATACCCTATATCTTTTCGAGCCTTCAGTTGCACCGTATCGAGGCAGCCTGTATTCCAGACAATACAAGAAGCATACGTCTCCTTGAAAAGGCCGGCTTTCAGCGGGAAGGCTACCTTCGGGAGTATCTGAAGATAAACGGGGAGTGGCGCGACCACGTGATGTTCTCGCTTCTGGCCGCCGACAGGCGGCCCCAGGCGGCACCGGGCGCGGCAGGACTGGGCAGTACCTAAGGACAATGCACTTTCAATGACGTCTTCCTTCGTGCCGCAAGCGCTGCGTGCCAGCCGGTTGCTCGCTTTCATCCTTCTGGTGCCGATCCTCCTTGCGGGGATGCTGCCGGCGCGCGCCTATGCCGTCGAGCCGGTGAAGATCTCCCGTGACGACACCGCGCTCGACCTCACCGCCACCACCGAGATCTATACCGGCCGGGGCGAGGCTTTCCAGGTTTCCACAGCGCCCGGCACCGATGGCATCGTGCGGCGCATCGAGGTGCGGGCCACCTCCGACGAGCACCAGGGCGACTGGGCGGTCTTCGCGCTCGCCAACGTTTCCGACGAGCAGATCGACCGCGTGATCGTCGCCCCGCATTTCCGCCTCGTGCAGTCCAAGCTGTTCTGGCCGGACCTCGGCTCCAAGCGCATCATCTCGATCACGCCGAGCGAAGGCTTCGCGCTCGACCGCGAGCCGAGCGAAGAGGCGGACGTCTTCTCCATCACGCTCAACCCCGGCACGGTCGTCACCTTCGTCGCGGAGCTCGCGACACCCGACCTGCCGCAGATCTATCTCTGGGAGCCGGACGCCTACAAGGACACGGTCAACGCCTTCACGCTCTATCGCGGCATCGTGCTCGGCATCGCGGGCCTGCTCGCCGTGTTCCTCACCATCCTCTTCGTGGTGAAGGGCACCTCCATGCTGCCGGCGACAGCGGCGCTCGCCTGGGCGGTGCTCGGCTATATCTGCGTCGACTTCGGCTTCCTCTCCAAGCTCATTTCGATCACGGCGGGCGACGAGCGGATATGGCGCGCGGGAACGGAGGTGTTCCTCGCGGCGGGCCTTGTCGTCTTCCTCTTCACCTATCTCAACCTCAACCGATGGCATGCGCATCTCGCCTATGCGACGCTCGCCTGGATCCTCGGCCTCGGCCTCCTCTTCGGCGTCGCGATCTACGATCCGCCGATCGCCTCGGGCATCGCCCGCCTCTCCTTCGCGCTGACAGCGACGGTCGGCATCGTGCTCATCGCTTATCTCGGCTTCAACCGCTATGATCGGGCGATCCTGCTCGTGCCCGCCTGGGCGCTGATCCTCGTCTGGCTGTTCGGCGCCTGGCTGACGGTGACGGGCCAGCTCAACAACGACATCATCCAGCCAGCGCTCGGCGGCGGCCTCGTCCTCATCGTGCTCCTCATCGGCTTCACGGTGATGCAGCACGCCTTTGCCGGCGGCGCCTACAGCCAGGGCCTGTTCTCCGATCTCGAACGCCAGTCGCTGGCGCTGACGGGCTCGGGCGACACCGTCTGGGACTGGGACGTGGCGCGTGACCGCGTCGTCACCATTCCCGACATCTCCATCCAGCTCGGCCTTGCGCCGGGCGTCATGCACGGCCCGGCGCGCAACTGGCTGCCGCGCCTCCACCCCGATGACCGCGACCGCTTCCGCGCCACGCTCGACGTGCTGCTGGAGCACCGCAAGGGCCGGCTCAACCACCAGTTCCGCGTGCGCGCCGAGGATGGCCACTATCACTGGCTCTCGATCCGCGCCCGCCCCGTGCTCGGCGCCAATGGCGAGATCATCCGCTGCGTCGGCACGATCATCGACATCACCGAACAGCGCAACTCGATCGACCGCCTCTTGCAGGACGCCCTGCACGACAACCTGACGGGCCTGCCGAACCGTCAGGTCTTCCTCGACCGCCTGCAATCGATCCTGTCGCTGACCGCCAGCTCCGAGACCGTGCGCCCGACGGTGCTGACCATCGACATCGACCGCTACAAGCAGGTCAACGACGCGCTCGGCATCGCCGCCGGCGACAATATCCTCATCGCGCTAACCCGGCGCCTGCGCCGGCTCCTCAAGCCGCAGGATACGCTGGCCCGGCTTGCCGGCGACCAGTTCGGCCTGATCCTCATGTCGGAGCGGGATCCCACCAAGGTGGCGGATTTCGCCGATGCGGTCAGCAAGGCGATCATGGTGCCGATCAATTTCGGCGGCCGCGAGATCATCCTGACGGCCTCCATCGGCCTCGTCTCCTGGGTCGACCAGCAGGAGGATGCGGCCGGCCTGCTCAACGATGCCGAGCTTGCCATGTACCGGGCCAAGAAGGCCGGCGGCAACCGCGTCGAGCCCTTCCGCCCCGCCTTCCGCACCTTCGGCGCCGACCGCCTTCAGATCGAGACGGACCTGCGCCGCGCCATCGAGCGCAAGGAGCTTTCCCTCGTCTACCAGCCGATCGTCCGGCTCAAGGATGCGGAGATCGCCGGCTTCGAGGCGCTGATGCGCTGGGACCATCCCAAGCGCGGCAATATCTCGCCGGCCGAGTTCATCCCCATCGCGGAGGCGTCCGACCTCATCAACCAGCTCGGCCTCTTCGCCTTCGACAAGGCGGCGAGCGACCTGATGGACTGGCAGCTCCAGACCGGCGAGCTTCCGGTCTTCGTCTCGGTCAACCTGTCGAGCGCGCAGCTTCTCAACAACGAGCTTTACAACGACGTGCGCGCGGCGCTCGCCCGCACCCGCTGCGAACCGCAGAAGATCAAGCTGGAGCTTACCGAATCCGTCGTGATGGAGAATCCGGAACAGGCCCGCCTGATCCTCAACAAGCTGCGCGATGTCGGCCTCGGCCTTGCGCTCGACGATTTCGGCACGGGCCATTCCTCGCTCTCCTATCTCACCCGCTTCCCCTTCGACACGATCAAGATCGACAAGGCGCTGGTGCGCGACGGTTCCGACAAGCGCACCGTGCTGCTGCGCTCCGTCATCTCGATGGCGCGGGAACTGGAAATGCAGGTTGTCGCGGAAGGAATCGAGTCGGAGGAGGACGCCATCGAGCTCGGCAACATGGGCTGCGAGTTCGGCCAGAGCTACATCTTCGGCCCGCCGATCGGCTACGATTCGGTGCTGCGCCTCCTGAAGGAACGCTTTCCGTTGATGAAGCGGGCGTAAGAGGCAGTAGGCAATAGCCAATAGGCAGTAGAAACTCCCTACTGCCTATTGGCTATTGCCTACTGCCCTGACCAGCCGATTGATGAAATCCAGCTTCTCCACCACCGGCGGCGAGAGCACGAAGGGGTAGCTGTCGGGCTGGCCCATGGAGCGCTGGATGGCGTTCATCGCGACGCTGAGCGGAACCCAGGATTCGACGAGCCGGCCGGCATTCGGCGCCCGATAGGGATCGAAGGTGACTTCCGCTTCCAGCTCCTCATGCCCCTTCGGATCGGTGTTGAGGCCGAAGGCGCGGGCGGTTTCCAGCGTATCGACGATATGGAAGAAATGCGCCCAGCATTCGGCGAAATCCTCGGCCGGGTGGCAGCTTGCATAGGTGCTGATGAACCGCTCCTGCCAGTCCGCAGGCGGCCCCTCGTCGTAGTTGCGCTGGAGGGCGGCGGCGTAATCTTCGCGCTCGTCGCCGAAGAGATTGCGCGCCTCTTCCAGCATCGCCTCGTCGCAGACGAGCTGCGTCCAGTAGAAATGCCCGACCTCATGGCGGAAATGGCCGAGCAGCGAGCGATAGGGCTCGCCCATGGCAACGCGCACGCTCTCGCGCACCACATCGTCCGCCTCGGCGGCGCGCAGGCTGATCAAACCATCCTCGTGGCCGGTCATGGCGGCCGCGACGACATTGCCGTTCGCATCCAGCTCGTCGGCAAGGAAATCGAAGACGAGTCCGCCGGCGGGGTCCTCCTCGCGGGTCGGATGCGGCAGCTTCCAGCGCAGGATCGAATAGAAAAGGTGCCGCTGCGCCGCGCCGATACGCCGCCAGCGCTCCAGCCCGACGGGATCGGTGGTGGGCACGATGCGATTGTGCCGGCAGGCCTCGCAGAAGGCATGCGGACTGTCGGCGGGAACGATCCAGTTGCAGACATCGTGAACGGCATTCGCGCAGTAGCGATAGAGGCCGCCCGACGCGATCCTCCAGACGCCCTCGCCTTCCGGCACCAGGGCATGCAGCGTCACGTCCGCGGCAAGGAAGCCGAGAGGCGCGCCGCAGCGCATGCAGAGGCGGTTGTCGAAATGGATCGTCTGGCCGCAGGTCCCGCAGGTGAAGAGTTTCATGGCGTCCCGGATCGTTCGGTGCATTCGGCAGGATACCCGCGCCGGCATTTGCCGGTGCGGGTATCCCTGTTCGAAAAGGACTGGACGGCCTTGGCCATCCGGACAGGATCAGAGCCGGTCGACGGCGCTCTTGACCGCGTCCTTGGCTTTGCCGACGGCCTTCTGGGTCTTGCCCTTGGCTTCCTGTGCGGCGCCCTCGGCGCGCATCTTCGGGCTGTCGGTCGCCTTGCCCGCGGCCTGCTTGGCCTTGCCGGCCAGTTCGTTGGCGGTGCCCTTGATCTTGTCGCTCGTGCTGCCCATCGTCATGCTCCCTGTGTCCGGTTGCAAGCGCCACTATCAGCGCGCCGGGAGAACGGCGTGCAACGCAGCAGGTTCCATCAGGGCGAAAAAATCGGAAGGCAGACCCTCAGGCGTGGCCCGCTTCCGTGGAGAGCATGGCGGGCGTAATGCCCATCAGGCCGAGCGCGCGCTCGTACTTGCTGTCGAGATTGGTGTCGAAGATCAGCTCTTCCTGCGCCGGGCAGCTCAGCCAGCCATTGGCACCGATCTCGTTCTCGATCTGCCCTGCGCCCCAGCCGGCATAGCCGAGCATCATCATGCCGCGCTGCGGACCACGGCCACGGGAAATGGCGCGCACGATGTCGAGCGTCGCGGTCAGGCAGATCTCATCGCTGACCGGAATGCTGGATTCGGACATGTAATCGTCCGAATGCAGCACGAAGCCGCGCCCGCTTTCCACCGGTCCGCCGCAGCGGATGGGAAAATCGAGCGTCGCGCCCGGCAGGCGGATCACTTCCTCCTCGCCGAGGAGATCAAGATGCAGGAGCACGTCGGAGAAGCTGAGCGGCTGCGGCCGGTTGATGACGAAGCCCATGGCGCCGTCTTCCGAATGGGCGCAGATATAGACCACGGTGCGGGCGAAATTGTCGTCGGCCATCCCCGGCATGGCGATCAGGAACTGACCGTCAAGGAAGCCGCGTTCTCGTGTCTTTTTCAGAACCGACATAGCCATAGTGCAGACAGCCTATCAATTCGCGGCCAAATGAAAAGCGTTCTTTTCGCCGGCCCACCCATCCGGTCTTACATGAAAGGCATGCCGGGCCGGCGCGCGATCAAGCTTTTATGATGGCCGCGCGAGGTTTTGTTGCTGGCAAGCGGCAAGAGCCGGCGCTAGATATGAGGCCATGAAACGCCTGCTGATCGCCGTCATCCCGCTGCTTTTCGCCGCCTCTTCCGCCGCCGCCGCCTCCTCTTCCTGGGTCGAGACGCCGGGCGGAGATGTGCGCCTCGTCGCCCTTCCGGCTTCCGCCGACGGCACGATGCGCGCCGTGCTCGATATCCGCCTGCACGACGGCTGGAAGACCTATTGGCGCGATCCCGGCGGCAGCGGCATTCCCCCTTCGGTGGCAGTCACCGGGGCGACGCTGACATCGGTCGGCTTTCCCGCGCCGAAGCGGCTCGGCGATGCCGAGACCCATTACATCGGCTACGACAGGCCGGTGCGCCTGCCCCTGACGCTCGACAAGGCGGCGGGGCCGATCACCGCCACCGTCTTCATCGGCATGTGCAAGGAGATCTGCATTCCCGTGCAGGCGGAACTGACGGTGGATGCGAGCGACGAGAGCTTCGCCAACCCGCTCGAGGAAGCCGCCGTCGCCGACGCCGAGGCGACGCTGCCGCATGGCGCGGGCAACGGTTTCAAGCCGCTCTCCGGCGCGTGGGCGGCGGACGGCAAGAGCGTGACGGTGCGCTTCGAGGCGCCGGCGGACGGCCCCCTTCCCGACGTCTTTCTCTCGGGCTCATCGAGCTTCGAATTCGGCGCGGCGAGCGCCGCGCGGCTTGAGGGCGATGCCTATGTCGCCGAGGTGCCGGTGCTGCACAAACCCAAGGTCTTCGATCTTGCGAAGGACCCTATCCGCCTGACGGTGCGCGCCGGCGAGAAGACGATGGAAAGCCCGCTTGCCATCGACTAGCGCTCCCCTATAGTTCCGCCGCAAGCCATTTTGCCACCAGACAGGAGAGACGCCGTGACCATTGCCGTTGGAGACAAGCTGCCCGACCTCAAGCTGAAGGAACGCACGCCGGACGGCCCCGCCGACATCTCGACGGACGAGCTGTTCAAGGGCAGGCGCGTCGTGCTCTTCGCCGTACCCGGCGCCTTCACGCCCACCTGCTCGCTGAACCACCTGCCGGGCTACCTGGAAAACCGCGACGCGATCCTTTCCAAGGGCGTGGACGACATCGCCGTCGTCGCCGTCAACGACCACCACGTCATGGGCGCCTGGGCGACCTCGACGGGCGGCGTGGGCAAGCTGCGCTTCCTCGCCGACTGGGACGCCGCCTTCACCAAGGCGCTCGGCATGGACATCGACCTTTCCGCCGGCACGCTGGGCGTGCGCTCCAAGCGCTATTCCATGCTCGTCGAGGACGGCGTGGTGAAGGCGCTCAATGTCGAGGAAAGCCCCGGCCAGGCGACGGTTTCCGGTGCGGCAGCGATGATCGAGCAGCTTTGATGAGGCGTTTTGGATGAGGGATCGCCCCTCATCCCCCCTGCCGGGACCTTCTCCCCGCAAGCGGGGAGAAGGAGAAGGTAGAGCGCTCCCCGCCCTTGCCGATACGTTTCGAGGGAGGGAAAACGGCAAGCCCATCGCTCCTCGCCCCGCTTGCGGGGAGAGGATGCCGGCAGGCAGGTGAGGGGCAGCAGCAACCCGCTCAGCCCCTCTTGAACGGCGCCATGCCCTTGCGCGCCAGCTCATCGGCGCGTTCGTTCTCCGGGTGGCCGGCATGACCCTTGACCCAGTGCCATTCGACCTTGTGGCGAAGGCGTGCCTCGTCGAGCGCCTGCCAGAGGTCGCCGTTCTTCACGGGCTTCTTGTCGGCGGTCTTCCAGCCGTTCTTCTTCCAGCCGAAGATCCATTTCGAAATGCCGTCCATGACGTATTTCGAGTCCGTGTAGAGATCGACCTCGCACGGGCTCTTCAGCGCGGTGAGCGCGCTCATCGCCGCCATCAGCTCCATGCGGTTGTTGGTCGTCGCCGCCTCGCCGCCGGACATTTCCTTCTCGACCTCGCCATAGCGCAGCACCGCGCCCCAGCCGCCGGGGCCGGGATTGCCCGAGCAGGCGCCGTCCGTGAAGATATCGACATGCTTCATCGGGAAAGCCCGTATTCGCGGGCGTCAAGCACCTGGCGGTGGAAGCGCAGCCGGCGCAGGTATTCGAGCGGGTCCTTCTTGACGACCAGCGCGCCGGGCGGCGTCATCAGCCAGTCGTAGAGCCGCGTCAGGAAGAAGCGGATCGCGGAGCCCTGGGCCAGCAGCGGCAACGCGGCCACCTCGGCGTCGGACAGCGGGCGCACGCTCTCGTAGCCCTCCAGCAGCGCCATGCCCTTGGTGAGGTTGAACGAACCATCCTTCTCGAAGCACCAGGCATTGAGGCAGGTGGCGACGTCATAGGCGAGAATGTCGTTGCAGGCGAAGTAGAAGTCGATCAGGCCGGAAAGCTCGTCGCCGATGAAGAAGACGTTGTCCTGGAAGAGGTCGGCATGGATGACGCCCGTCGGCAGGTCCTTCGGCCAGCGTGCTTCCAGGAGATCGAGCTCACCGGGGATCTCGTCCCGCAGCCCCGTCTCCACCTCGTCCGCGCGGTCGGCGGACTTGTCCCAGAGCGGTCGCCAGCCATCGACGGAAAGCGCGTTCCGCCGGGTGAGCTCGAAGCCCTCGCCGGCAAGGTGCATCTGCGCCAGCGCGCGGCCCACCTCCCGGCAATGCTTCGCCGCCGGCTTGCGCAGCCACATGCCTTCGAGGAAGGAGATGACGGCGGCGGGGCGGCCGGAGAGCTCACCGAGCAACGCGCCGTCGCTGCGCGGCAGGGGCAGCGGGCAGGACAGGCCTCTTTCCGCCAGATGGTGCATCAGGCCGAGGAAGAACGGCAGGTCGCCCGGATCGACGCGCTTCTCGTAGAGCGTCAGGATGAGGGCGCCCTTCGTGGTGTGCAGCAGAAAGTTGGAATTCTCCACGCCCTCGGCGATGCCCTTGTAGGAGAGCAGCGTGCCTGCGTCATAGGCGGCGAGGAAACGGGAGAGATCGTCTTCGGTGATATCGGTATAGACGGCCACGGCGGGTCTCAGGCTTGATAGGTGGGGTCGATCGGATAGGTGGTCGGTGCGGCGCGCTGCCCCTCACCTGCCTGCCGGCATCCTCTCCCCGCAAGCGGGGCGAGGAGCGATGGGCTCACAGGTTCCCCTCCAACCGCAAAGTGGGAAGAAGGGAACGGAAGACGGCCCGGATTTCCCCTTCTCCCCGCTTGCGGGGAGAAGGGCCCGGCAGGGGGATGAGGGGCGCAAGAGTGGTTCACAGTCTCACTCGCCATTGACGAAAGCCATGTCGGCCGAGGTCAGCTCGATGCTGCGCAGTTCACGGTTGACGAGGAAGTGCTCGTTCTCCTCGACCGTATCGGCAAGCTCCACGACCGCGTTGTAACGCGCGCGGAAAGCCTCGATGATCTCGTTGACGATGACCTCCGGGGCGGAAGCGCCGGCCGAGAGGCCGACGGTGCGGATGTCGCCGATGGTCTCCCAGTCGATCTCGGAGGCGCGCTGGACGAGCACGGATTTTGCCGCCCCTGCTCTCAGCGCCACTTCGACGAGGCGCTTGGAGTTGGAGGAGTTCGGCGCGCCGACGATGAGGAAGAGGTCGCAGCCGGGCGCCGCCTGCTTGACGGCCTCCTGCCGGTTGGTGGTGGCATAGCAGATGGAATCGGCGGCGGGGGCCGTGAGGTTCGGGAAGCGCTCGTGCAGGCGCTTGATGACGCCGGCCGTGTCGTCCACCGAGAGCGTTGTCTGGGTGACGAAACCGAGATTGTCGGGATCCGGCGGCACGTATCTGTCGGCGTCCTCGACCGTCTCGACCAGCGAGACGGAGCCTTCGGGCAATTGCCCCATCGTACCGATGACCTCCGGGTGGCCGGCATGGCCGATCAGCACGACATGACGGCCGAGGCGCTGGTGGCGCATCGCCTGCTTGTGGACCTTGGAGACGAGCGGGCAGGTCGCGTCGAGATAGAAGAGGTTGCGCGCCTCGGCATCGGCCGGAACCGACTTCGGCACGCCATGGGCGGAAAAGACGACGGGCTGCTGGCGGTGCTCTTCCGGAATCTCGTCGAGTTCCTCAACGAAGATCGCGCCCTTGGCTTCCAGCCCCTCCACGACATAACGGTTGTGCACGATCTCGTGGCGCACATAGACCGGCGCGCCATAGGCCTTCAACGCCAGCACGACGATCTGGATGGCGCGGTCGACGCCCGCACAGAAGCCGCGCGGGCCGCACAGCCTGATGGTCAAGTCCGGTCGGTTTTCAATCATGCTCATCGGTTATCCGGAAATGGGACGGGGCCTTGCGCCCATATAGGCCGTCGCAGGCCGCCGCGCCAAGGGAAAACAGCTTCAGGCGGCACTTTCAGGGCGCCGGATCGCCCTTCCGGCGGAACAGGGCATAGAGCGCCACGCCCACCAGCGCCGCGGCCAGACCGTACCAGGTGACGGCATATTGCAGGTGGTTGTTCGGCAGGTCGAACTGGGTGACGCCGCCGATCGGCAGGCCCTTCGGGTTCGGCGCATCGCCCGCATCGACGAAGAAGGGCACCAGCCTGTCCGCGGCAATGCCGGTGCTCGATGCCATGGCATCGAGGTCCTTCCAGTAGAAGATGTTCTTGGCAATATCATTGTCCGGCACGATGGAGGACGGCTTTTCGGCAAGGCGGGCACGGGCAAGGCCGGTGACGGTCTGCTCGCCGGTAAGCTGGCCCTGCTTGCGCATTTCCGGCTCCTTCGCCTCGTAGGGCACGAAGCCGCGGTTGACGAACAGGAAGCGGCCGTCGGCAAGCTGCAGCGGCGTATAGATGTAATAGCCCGTTTGGCCATGCCAGGTGGCGAAGAAATGGCGCTCCCGGTTGTTGGCGAAGACGCCGGAGACAGTGACCGGGCGGTATTCGATATCCTCGCCCCTTGCCGCCATCGCCTCGATATCGGCAAGCGGCACGGGGGCGGCGACGCGACGCTCGGCGATATCGGCGAGCAGCGCTTCCTTCCAGTAGAGCCGCTGGACCTGCCAGGTGCCGAGCGAGAGCAGGATGGCGAGCGCGACGAAGAAGGCGATCCACGTCACGACCGTCTTGGCCCTGCCCATGCGCGGCGCGCGGCCTGCCGGCACCTCAGCCACGGTCGATCTCGCCCGGCCGCGCATTGTTGCGGTATTGCAGGGTGATCAGCAGGCCCTTGAGGATGCGCGTCAGCCAGAGGCCGAGGCCGATGACGAGCGGGATCCAGAGCAGGAAATGCACCCAGAGCGGCGGGTTGTAATTGACCTCCATCCAGAGCGCCGCGCCCACCACGACGAAGCCGACGATGAGCAGCACGAAGACGACCGGCCCGTCACCCGAATCGGCGAAGGAGTAGTCGAGCCCGCAATTGGTGCAGGCCGGCCGGACCTTCAGCAGCCCGTCGAAGAGCTTGCCCTCGCCGCAGCGCGGGCAGCGGCCGCGCGCCCCGGCACTGAAGGGATCGATGGGCGGATAGAGTGCCTTGTCTTCGTCCATGGTGAAATTCCGTTTCGTAGACCGGTCGCGTGAAGGCCGGGCACCACCTATAATCGCCAGCATCCGCCCCGTCCAATCGAAAGCCCGCGACAAAGACGCCTGAAAGAGAAACGGCCGCATCGCTGCGGCCGTTCGTGTCGTTGCGTTTCGTCCGCTCAGCCGTGGGCGAGCGGGGCGCCCCAGCCACCCCAGATGTAGATGGAGAAGAACAGGAAGAGCCAGACGACGTCGACGAAGTGCCAGTACCAGGCGGCCGCCTCGAAGCCGAAGTGCTGCTTCGGCGTGAAGTCGCCGCGCATGGCGCGGATGAGGCAGACGATCAGGAAGATCGTGCCGACCAGGACGTGGAAGCCGTGGAAGCCGGTCGCCATGAAGAAGGTCGCGCCGTAGATCGAATCCTTGAAGGCGAAGGGCGCGTGGGCATATTCGTAGGCCTGCACGGCCGAGAACAGCACGCCGAGGGCGACCGTCAGCGCAAGGCCGTTGACGAGGCCCTTGCGGTCGTTGTGCAGCAGCGCATGGTGCGCCCAGGTCACGCAGGTGCCCGACAGCAGCAGGATGATGGTGTTGTAGAGCGGCAGGTGCCAGGGATCGAGGACCTCGATGCCCTTCGGCGGCCAGACGCCGCCGGTATAGGCGGTGCGGGCGGCCTGGATCGGCTCGCCGGGGAAGAGGCTGGCGTCGAAGAAGACCCAGAACCAGGCGACGAAGAACATCACTTCCGAAGCGATGAACATGATCATGCCGTAGCGCAGGTGCAGCGAGACGACGCGGGTATGGTGGCCCTCATGCGCTTCCTTCACCGTGTCCGCCCACCAGCCGTACATGGTGTAGAGCGTGATCAGCAAGCCGATGAAGAAGACCCACGGCGTGGCGAGGTCCATGCCGAACATGTGGAAGGCGCCGCCCGACAGGTAACGCATGTAGGCGATGCCGCCGAAAGCCATGACGAAGGCGCCGATGGAGGCGAGCAGCGGCCACGGGCTCGGGTCGATGATGTGGTAGTCGTGTTTCTTCTGATGCGCATCGGCCATGTGACTTATCCCCGAATGTATCGCGTTCCGTTCCCGGCATAGCCGGAAACGCATATATTTCAAAGCTTGTTCGCGTTGTCCGCCTTCACGTCCACAGCCGAAACCACCGGTTTCGACGCCTCTCGCGGATAGAAGGTATAGGACAGCGTGATCGTGTGGACGCCCTTCGTCTCGACCGGACCGACGATCTCGGGATCGACGAAGAAGACGACGGGCATTTCCATTTCCTCTCCCGGCTTCAGCGTCGTCTCGGTGAAGCAGAAGCACTGGACCTTGTTGAAGTAGGCGCCGGTCGCCTCTGGCGTGACGTTGAACGTCGCCTGGCCGGTCGTCGCCTTGGAGCTGTTGTTGCGGGCCTTGTAGAGGATCTGCACGGTCTCGCCGATCCTGATCTCGACCTCGCGCTGCACCGGCTCGAAGGTCCAGGGCAGGCCCGGGCCGACATTGGCGTCGAAGCGCACCTTGATCTTCTTGTCGAGAATGACGTCGGACGCCTGCTCGACGCGCTGCGTCGTACCGCCGTAGCCCGTCACCTTGCAGAACATTTCGTAGAGCGGCACGGCGGCATAGGCCGCACCGACCATGCCGATGACGAAGGAACAGCAGATGGCGACGATGGCGCCATTGCCCAGCCTGCTCTTTTCGGTCTTCTTCATCTCGCTCATGCTCAGCCCACCATTCCGCCGCCGAATTTCACCAGCGTGACGATGTAGAAAAGCACGACGAGACCCAGGAGCACCGCGCCGAGCGCGATGTTGCGGCCGCGACGGGCCTTCTTCTGGCTTTCCGTGAGATTTATCGTTTCCATTACAATACCCATCCGAACGAGGCGATCAGGTGGTCGAGCATCAGACCGGAGAAGACCGCGAACAGGTAGACGATGGAGAAGGCGAAGAGCTTCTTGGCCGGAACCATCGCGCGGTCGCCCTCCGGCATGCGCAACACGCCGACAGAATACCATACGAAGCCGAGGCCGAGGGCTGCGGCAAAGAGACCATAGCCGAGGCTCGCGAAACCGAGGACGCTCGGCACGACCGCGATGGCGGCGGTCAGCACCGCATAGACGAGAATCTGGACCTTCGTGGTGGCCTCGCCGGCAACATTCGGCAGCATCGGCACGCCGACGGCGTCGTAGTCGCGCATCTTGAACAGCGCAAGCGCCCAGAAATGCGCCGGGGTCCACAGGAAGGTGATGAGGAAGAGGACGACGCTCTCGATGGAGACGCCGCCGGTGACACAGGCCCAGCCGATCATCGGAGGGAAGGCGCCGGCCGCGCCGCCGATGACAATGTTCTGCGGCGTCGAGCGCTTCAGCCACATCGTGTAGATGACAGCGTAGAAGAAGATGGTGAAGGCGAGCAGGCCCGCCGAAAGCCAGTTGACCACGAGGCCGAGAATGGCGACCGAGAAGGCCGAGAGCGTCAGGCCGAAGGCGAGCGCCTCCTGCGGGCGGATACGGCCCGAGGGAATGGGACGCTTGGCGGTGCGGGTCATGACCGCATCGATATCCGCGTCGTACCACATGTTGAGGGCACCGGAAGCACCGGCGCCCACGGCAATACAGAGGATCGCTATCGCGCCGATGAACGGATTGATCGTGCCGGGCGCAACGACGAGGCCGGCAAGGGCCGTGAAGACGACCAGCGACATGACGCGCGGCTTCAGCAGTTCGAAGAAATCGCGCGGGGACGCTTCGGAGAGATAGACCTCGCCGCCGCCCGGGATCGTTTCGTGATGCTCGATGACCGCCATGTTCTTTCCGTCTCGTTCCGTTGTCCGCAAGAGCGCTGGCCTGCCGGCCCTCCCTCTCTGTCGTCATCCTCGGGCTTGACCCGAGGATCCACCCCCACGGCACGCCGGAGAGGTGGCATGGATCCCCGGGCCAGCCCGAGGATGATGGAGTATGGGGTGTCGGTTGCTGCCAAACGACCCGCCGACCTCCGTCGGCATTCGCATGTTCTGCCAGTCTTGAGGCCGCCGTCGCCGGCGGCCTCGATCTTGCAAGACCTTACTTGATCTTCGGGAGCTGTTCCCACTGGTGGAAGGGCGGCGGCGAAGAGAGCTGCCATTCCAGCGTGTTGGCACCCTCGCCCCACGGATTGTCGCCGGCGACGCGCTTCTTGGCGAAGGCTTCGAAGACACCGAAGAGGAAGATCAGGACGCCGACGCCTGCGATATACGAGCCGTAGGACGACACCGCGTTCCAGCCGGCGAAGGCATCCGGGTAGTCGATGTAGCGGCGCGGCATGCCGGCAAGGCCCAGGAAGTGCTGCGGGAAGAAGATCAGGTTCACGCCGATGAACATGACCCAGAAGTGCAGCTTGCCGATGAACTCGGAATACATGTAGCCGGTCATCTTCGGGAACCAGTAGTACCAGGCCGCGAAGATGGCGAAGACGGCGCCGAGCGACAGGACGTAGTGGAAGTGGGCAACCACGTAGTAGGTGTCGTGCAGGGCGCGGTCGAGGCCGGCGTTTGCGAGCTGGACGCCCGTGACGCCGCCGACGGTGAACAGGAAGATGAAGCCAATCGCCCAGACCATCGGGGTCGTGAAGCGGATCGAACCGCCCCACATCGTCGCGATCCAAGAGAAGATCTTCACGCCCGTCGGAACCGCGATGACCATCGTGGCGAAGACGAAGTAACGCTGCGTGTCGAGCGACATGCCGACCGTGTACATGTGGTGCGCCCACACGATGAAGCCGACGGCGCCGATGGCGACCATGGCATAGGCCATGCCGAGGTAACCGAAGATCGGCTTGCGCGAGAAGGTGGACACGATGTGGCTGACAATGCCAAAGCCGGGCAGGATCAGGATGTACACTTCCGGGTGACCGAAGAACCAGAACAGGTGCTGGAAGAGGATCGGGTCACCGCCGTTTTCCGGCGCGAAGAAAGCCGTGCCGAAGTTGCGGTCCGTCAGCAGCATGGTGATGCCGCCTGCCAGAACCGGCAGCGAGAGCAGAAGCAGGAAGGCGGTGATCAGAACCGACCAGGCGAAGAGCGGCATCTTGTGCAGCGTCATGCCCGGAGCGCGCATGTTGAGGATCGTCGTGATGAAGTTGATCGCGCCGAGGATCGAGGACGCGCCGGCGATGTGCAGGCCGAGGATCACGAAGTCCATGGCCGGCCCGGGCTGGCCCGTTGTCGAGAATGGCGGATAGACTGTCCAGCCACCGCCGGAACCGTAGGCACCGGCCGGGCCTTCGACGAACATCGAGAGCAGCACCAGCAGGAAGGCCGGGACGATCAGCCAGAACGAGATGTTGTTCATGCGCGGGAACGCCATGTCCGGCGCGCCGATCATGATCGGAACCATCCAGTTGGCGAAGCCGCCGATCAGCGCCGGCATGACCATGAAGAAGATCATGATGAGCGCGTGAGCGGTCGTGAAGACGTTGAACATGTGCTTACCGCCGTCGATGGCAGCATCGCCCTCGAAGCCGTAGACCATCTGCGCCAGACCGTGGAAGATCTGGATGCCCGGCTCCTGCAGCTCCATGCGCATGAAGATCGACAGCGTGCCGCCGATGAGGCCGGCGATGATCGCGAAGATCAGGTAGAGGGTGCCGATGTCCTTGTGGTTGGTCGACAGGAACCAACGCTGGAAGAAGCTAAGCGGCTTGTGTTCGTGGTGATCGTGGTGATCGCCGTGGGCAGCGGATGTTCCGGCCATGGTCTCAACTCCCTAGTATTACTGCGCGGCGTTTTCGGCGACGGTGACGGACTTGGCCGCACCATCGACAGACGCCATCAGGGCCTTGTTTGCATCGCCGACATTCGTCGCGGCGGCGGCAAGCCAGGTATCGAACTTTTCCTGCGAGACGACGCGGATGGCGATCGGCATGAACGCGTGGTCCTTGCCGCAGAGCTCGGAACACTGGCCGTAGAACAGGCCTTCACGATCGGCCTTGAACCAGGTCTCGTTGAGACGGCCCGGAACGGCGTCGATCTTGATGCCGAAGGACGGCATGGCGAAGGCATGGATCACGTCGGCGGCGGTGACGAGAAGACGGACATGCTTGCCGACCGGGACGACGAGCTCGTTGTCGACGGTCAGGAGGCGCGGATAGACCGCCTTGTCTTCCTTGCCGGCGGCGGCGCGGTCGGCGTCGGCCATCAGCAGGCTGTCGAAGGAAAGCGGATTGTCGCCCGTCTGGTACTCGTAGCCCCAGTACCACTGATAGCCGGTGGCCTTGATGGTCATTTCCGGCTCTTCCGTCGGAGCGAGCTGCTTGGTCAGAAGCTGGAAGGAAGGAACGGCGAGGAACAGGAGAACGATGACCGGGCCGAGCGTCCAGACAACTTCGATCGCCGTGTTGTGGCTGGTCTTGGACGGGACGGGATTCGCGCTTTCGCGGAATTTCACGACGATGAGGACGAGGAGAAACAGAACGAACAGGGTGATCGGGACGATGAACCAGAGTGTGTACTGCTCGAACCAGCGAACCTCTTCCATGATCGAGGTCGCGGCGGGCTGAAGACCCTTCTGCCACGGCATCGGCTGGTCAGCGAAGGCGGTCGAAGCAAAGAGCAGACAGCCGATGGCGGCCAGAACTGCAAAAGCTTTGTTTTTCACAACGTATCTCCCCAAGGCGTTTGATTGGGATCAAACAGACGCGCAGAATCCCTGCTATACTGAGTGCTTAAAATCATAGTTTCATGCTCGCCGCAACAGCCATGGGGGACACCCCGTGCGGCATTTTTGCGCAAAAGCAAAAGCCCGGGGCGACTCCCCACAGTTTCTTCATAATTCCCTATAGCATGAAAGGTTTGACCGCGGCGAGCCGAAGCGCCCTGCCCGCCTGCCGCGCACCGCAGTGCACGCGGGTTATATATAAAGTATCGTCGTCCCGCCTGTTCGCCGTCCAATTTCCGCCTTCAATCAATCGGAAATGAGCGGCCGGGGCTTTTCATTTCCCCGCCGCCTATTCAAAGATACCGCGATTGATTCGAGATTCCGAGGTTTTCATGGGTTTTGCTTCCCTTTCCCGGCTGTCCCGGGCGGCACTTGGAGCTGCCGTTCTGGGGCTCGGCGCCGCAGCGCTCCCGTCCCTTGCGGCGGCCCAGCAGCCCGGCACGGTGAAATCGAACCATGGCGCCTGGTCGATCGTCTGCGATCAGCCGGCCGGCGCCTCCGGTGAACAATGCGCCCTGATGCAGAACGTGCTTGCCGAGGACCGGCCCGAGCTCGGCCTTTCAGTGGTCGTGCTCAAGACCGCCGACCGCAAGGCGAAGATCCTGCGCGTGCTCGCCCCGCTCGGCGTCCTGCTGCCGAACGGCCTCGGCCTCAATGTCGACGGCAAGGATATCGGCCGCGCCTATTTCGTGCGCTGCTTCTCCGACGGCTGCTATGCCGAAGTCGTGCTGGAGGACGAGCTCCTGAAGACCTTCCGCTCCGGCGCGACGGCCACTTTCATCGTCTTCCAGTCGCCGGAAGAGGGCATCGGCATCCCCGTCGACCTCAAGGGTTTCGGCGAAGGCTACGACGCGCTGCCGTAAGAGGCGCACCGGCGGGCTTGCCGCCCGCCGCCGGGGAACTTACATGAACCCCGTATTCAAGAGCCTGCGGAGCCGCCCATGAACACCGACCTTCTTTCCCTCTTCGATGCCGACGAGGCGTCCGTTCAGGCGGTGCTGCGGGAGACGCTGAAAGGAGCGGACGACGGCGAACTGTTCCTCGAACATGCGCAGGCCGAATCGCTCTCCTTCGATAATGGCCGCCTGAAGGGCGGCAGCTTCAACACGGACCAGGGATTTGGCCTGCGCGCCGTCGCGGGCGAGGCGGTCGGTTATGCCCATTCGGGCGAGATGGCGCTTTCGGCGCTGAAGCGCGCGGCGGATGCGGCCGGCGCAGTGACGCGCGGCTATTCCGGCGATTATGCCGACGCGCCCGTCGGCACCAATCGCCGGCTCTATACGGAAGACAATCCGATCGGCTCGCCGACCTTCGAGCAGAAAGTGGCGCTCCTGACCGAGATCGACGCCTATCTGCGCGGCAAGGACCCGAAGGTGCGGCAGGTGACGGCCTCCATCGCCGCGAGCTGGCAGGTCGTCAATATCCTGCGCGCCGACGGCCACCGCGTCACGGACGTCCGCCCGATGACCCGCGTCAACATTTCCGTCGTCGTCGGCGAGGGTGACCGGCAGGAGACAGGCGGCTACGGCATCGGCGGGCGCACGACCTTCGACGCCTTCCTCACCGGCGAAAGCTGGCGCGCGGGCGCCGACGAGGCGCTGCGCCAGGCGCTCGTCAATCTCGAGGCCGTCGAGGCGCCCGCGGGCACGATGGACGTGGTTCTTTCCAACGGTTGGCCGGGCGTCATGCTGCACGAGGCCGTCGGCCACGGGCTGGAGGGCGACTTCAACCGCAAGAAGACCTCGGCCTTTGCCGGGCTGATGGGCGAGCAGGTCGCCGCAAAGGGCGTCACCGTCGTCGACGACGGCACCATCGACAACCGCCGCGGCTCGATCACCGTCGACGACGAGGGCACGCCCTCGGCCTATAACGTGCTGATCGAGGACGGCAGGCTGGTCGGCTACATGCAGGACCGGCAGAACGCCCGCCTGATGGGCATGAAGGCGACCGGCAACGGCCGCCGCCAGGGCTATGCCTACCGCCCGATGCCGCGCATGACGAACACCTACATGCTCTCCGGCGACAGGACGCCGGAGGAGATCATCGCTTCGGTGAAGAACGGCCTCTATGCCGTCTCCTTCGGCGGTGGGCAGGTGGACATCACCTCGGGCAAGTTCGTCTTCGGCTGCACCGAGGCCTATCTCATCGAGAACGGCAAGGTGACGGCGCCGGTCAAGGGCGCCATGCTGATCGGCAACGGGCCGGACGCCATGCGCCGCGTCTCGATGATCGGCAACGACACCAAGCTCGACACCGGCATCGGCAATTGCGGCAAGGCCGGTCAGTGGGTGCCGGTCGGCGTCGGCCAGCCGCATCTGCGGATGGACCAGATCACCGTCGGCGGCACGAAGGCCTGATTTTCAGGCTTCGATGCGCCGCAGCAGCCAGTCGCGGAAGGCACGCGCCTCAGGCGAGAGGCGCTTGAAGCTGCGCGCCACCAGCCAGTAGGCGCCGTGGCGGATCGACAGGTCGAAGGGCTGGACGAGGCGGCCGGCCGCGATGTCCTCGGCGGCCAGGAAACTGTCGACCAGCGCGACACCGTGGCCGCGCAGCACCGCCTGCAGCACCAGATTGCCTTCCGCGAAGATCTGCGCGCGGCCGAGCGCTACGTCCGGCAGGCCGGCGGCGGCAAACCAGCGCTCCCAGACGCTGCGGTTCTCCTCGTGCAGCAGGGTATGGGCGAGCAGATCGGCCGGCGTCCTTATCGCGGGACCCCCGGCAAGAAGGCCCGGCGCGATCACCGGCACGAGTTCCACGTCGACCAGGTGGTCGACCTCGGTGCGCGGCCAGGCCTTCGCATCCAATCCATGCCGCACGGCGATCTCCGCCTCGTGAGTGCGGAAATCGATGAGCCGCATGTCGGAATCGACCGCCACGTCGATCTCCGGATGGCCCATGCGGAAATCGTCGAGATGCGGCACCAGCCAGCAGGCGGCGAAGGACGGCTCGGCGCTGATCTCAACCAGCCCGCCGCCGCGCCGGCCGCGGACCTCCGACAGGCTGGCGTCGATGGCGTCGAAGGCGCGCGACAGGACGGCAAGCAGCGCCTGCCCCGCCGGCGTCAGGCGCACGGCGCGATGGCGGCGCTCGAAGAGCGGCCTGCCGAGATCGGCCTCCAGTTCCTTGACCTGCCGGCTGACGGCGGCCTGCGAGACCGCGAGCTCGTCGGCGGCAAGCGTGAAGCTGCCGAGCCGGCCCGCCGCCTCGAAGCTCCTCAGCGCCGTCAGCGGCAGCCGTCCACGTTTCATCGCATAACCTCAAGTCATCTGAATTCGACGATAAACTCGTTTGAGGACAGGTGGCAAGCGGGCGGACAATCCATGCGGAAAACAGGCATGGAGGAATAAAACATGCTCGCCGATCTCACGACCGTCTTCCTGGAGGTGATCCGCATCCTCACCTTCCAGTCCGGCCGGTCCGCGCCGCCCCGTCACAGGAAAGCCGTTGTTAACCACTCGGATACCGACCGGATGCGATAACCGCGGCGGAAAACAGCAAGGAAAGACGAAGACGACATGCCGATTCGCAGCGTCATGCGACAGGGACTGAAGCGCGCCGTGATCACCGGCGGGCTGGAGTTCGCGCATCTGGCGGAGCGCGTCGGGCTGATGGCGTCCGCGCGCGGCATGGGCGCGATCTTCACCCTGCACCATGTGCGGCCGAAAGCGCCGCAGACCTTCGATCCCAATGCGCATCTGGAGATCACGCCGGAATTCCTGGAGGCTGCCATCGAGCATCTTCGGGACGAAGGCTATCAGTTCGTCGCGCTTGCCGACATGGCCGCGCGCCTTGCCATCGCGCGCGCCGGCGAACGCTTTGCCGCCTTCACGCTCGATGACGGCTACCGTAACAATGCGGTCCACGCCCAGCCGGTGTTCACCCGGCACAAGGTACCCTTCACCGTCTTCGTCGCGCCCGGCCTTTCCTGCAAGACCCACGGCATCTGGTGGGAGACTGTGACGGAACTGCTGCGCGCCGTGCCGCATCTGGAATTCGACTTCGGCTCCGGCCCCGTCACCATGCCGCTCGCCACGCCCTTCCAGAAGCAGGCGGCCTATGCCCGTTTCGCAAGGTTCGTCCATGGCGGAGCCGACGAGGCCGCGGCCATCGAGCGGCTCGACACGTTGGCGAAGGCCCATGGCATCGATCCGCTGATGATCACGGAACGGCTCGTCATGCGCGAGCCGGAACTGAAGAGCCTCGTCCTCAACCCCCTCGCCTCGATCGGCGCGCACACCGTCAGCCACCGCGCGCTGTCGCGCCTTGGCGAGGAGGAGGCCCGCCGCGAGATGGACCAGTCGGCCGAGCGCATCGCCGCGATCACCGGCCAGCGCCCGGAAACCTTCGCCTATCCCTATGGCGACCGCGCCGCCGCATCGCCGCGCGAATACCGCCTCGCCAAGGAGCTCGGCTTCCGCGCCGCCGTGACGACCGAGCCCGGCACGCTCTCCGCGCGTTCCTTCGACCTGCCGACCGCCCTTCCCCGCATCTCGCTGAACGGGCTTTACCAGAAGCCGAAATATGTCGGCGCGCTCGCTTCGGGCATCCCGTTCAGGCTGATGCGGCGGTAGGCTTCGAGCAATTGCCCCTCATCCCCCTGCCGGGACCTTCTCCCCGCAGGCGGGGAGAAGGGGCAGAACGGCGCGCCCATCGCTCCTCGCCCCGTTTACGGGGAGAAGATGCCGGCAGGCAGGTGAGGGGCGCCCCTTCCCCCATGCCATTTCATTCACGGATACATCCGCACCTTCGTCCACCCCTTCCCATCTTCCGTGTGGCGGAATTCCACGCGGTCGTGCAGGCGGAAGGGGCGGTCGTGCCAGAACTCGATGGAGACGGGTTTCAGGCGGAAGCCGGACCAGTGGGATGGGCGGGGAATGTCGCCGATCGCATAGCGCGCGGTATATTCCGCGACCGCCTTTTCCAGCGCGAAGCGGCTTTCAAGCGGCCGCGACTGCTTGGAGGCCCAGGCGCCGATGCGGCTGCCGCGCGGGCGCGAGGCATAATATTCGTCGGCCTCCGCATCCGACACGATCTCGATATCGCCGCGCACGCGCACCTGCCGGCGCAGCGATTTCCAGTGGAAGCACATGGCAGCCTTGCGGGCACCCAGGATCTCCACGCCCTTGCGGCTCTCGAAATTCGTGTAGAACACGAAGCCCCGCTCGTCGAAGCCCTTGAGCAGGACCATGCGCACATTCGGCAGGCCCGTCTCGTCGACGGTGGCGAGCGCCAGCGCGTTGGCGTCGTTCGGCTCGCTCTTGCCGGCTTCCGCCAGCCACGCGCCGAACAGGGCATAGGGTTCGTTTTGCTCGGTGAAGTCACCGCTTGTTAACGCATTATCGCTCATATTTGAATCAATGCCGATCTATCTAGCTGTATGAGGCAGTCTGGAGTGAAAGACATAACAAAGACGCGACCGGAGACAAAGCCAAACTGGACGCGCAGCCTCGGGCTCGCCGCCGTCATGATGTCCGGCGTGGCGCTTTCGGGCTGCATGAGCGGTCTTGACCTGTTCTCCTCGGACAGCAACGTCGACAAGACGGTGCGCACCAACACTGTGCCCAACGGCAACGCGGAACGGCTGACCGATGAGATCACCGTGCGCAATGCCGTGTCCTCGGCCGACCTCCTGCGCACCGGCGGCAATCCCATTCCATGGGCGAACTCCGCCTCGGGCAGCGCGGGCGTCATCAGCAGCATCGCGGAAAACCAGGACAGGGCGGGCCGTCCCTGCCGCGACTTCGTGACGACCAAGCACTCCTACCAGGGCATCGCCAGCTTCACCGGCCGCACCTGCATGGGCAATACCGGCGAATGGCTGCTGCTCGCCTTCGACCGCCAGGGCTGATCCGGTTCGGGGCGTATTTGCACTTTCTCAACCCTGATCCGTAACAGCCGATTAGGACGTTTCTCGCTATCTTGGACTGTAAACGGAAACGGGTGGAAGTAATGCGTGATCCCTATTCGGTCCTCGGCGTGAAGCGAAATGCGGGCCAGGAGGAAATCAAGGCCGCCTGGCGCTCGCTGGCGAAGGCCGTGCATCCCGACCAGAATCACGACGACCCGCTCGCGACCGTGCGATTCACCGAGGCCGGCCGCGCCTACGATCTCCTGCGCGACCCGGAAAAGCGCAGCCGCTACGACCGCCAGCAGCGCGAGGCCGAGCTTCGCCGCATGGAGCAGATGCGCCGCCGAGAGGCCGAGCGCAAGGGCAAGGTCGAGGCCCCGCGCATGTCCGAGGACGCGGAAGACATGATCGCCCGCATCTTCGGCGTCGATTCCCGCGGCCAGCAGGCCGAGCCGAGACCGCAGGCCCGTCCCCAGCCGCAGACGCAATCCGCCTCGCCGGCCCAACCGCAGCAGGCCGCGGCGCAGGATGCCCGCAAACCCGCGGACGAGCCCGCCGCCACCGACGAGACGATGCCGGCGCGCGGCAGCGCTCCAGGCGGCGCCATCATCTCCGCCATCATCCGCCGCATCCGCGGCAGCCGCGCAAGGATCGACAAGGCACCGGATCTCGTTACCGACATCACCGTGACGGTGGAGGACATCCTCAACCGGGTGCGTCCGACCATCGAGACACCGGAAGGCCAGACGATCCGCGTGCCCATCGGAGCGGGCACGACGGACGGGCAGGTCATCCGCCTCAGGGAGGCCGGATACCGCATCGAGAATCTGCGGCGGGGCGACGCCGTCGTCACCGTGCGAGTCGCACCCGGCCGCTTCCGCACCGACGGTTTCGATCTCAGGATCGACCTGCCGATCACCATCGAGAACGCCGTTCTCGGCTGCGAGACGACGATCGACGGGCCGCTCGGCCCGATCCCCGTGACGGTTCCGGCCTGGTCGGGATCGGACCAGACGATCCGCATCGAGGGCGAGGGACTGACGAAGGACAACGGCGAACGTGGTGATCTCATTGCCGAAATCCGCCTTCTCCTGTGGGAGAAGCCGGATGCCAAGATGATCGATCTCATGCGGTCGCTGCGCGAAGGTCTCTATCTTTAATCGATTTATGATTCTTCTGTGAAACATGCACCCAATGTTACGGATGCTAACAGTTCCTGAACCCCCGCGCGCTTGAACCGCATTGCCGCCTATGCCATAGGCAATTTCGACTTTGATATCAGGGGGCAAACCATGGTTCAGGCATCTGGTCTGATGAAGGGCAAGCGCGGCGTCATCATGGGCGTCGCCAACAACCGTTCCATCGCCTGGGGCATAGCCAAGGCTATCCATGCACAGGGCGGCGAAATCGCCTTTACCTACCAGGGCGATGCCCTGAAGAAGCGCGTCGAGCCGCTGGCTGCCGAAATCGGCGCGGTGCTGGCCGGCGACTGCGATGTTTCCGACGAGGCGTCGATCGACGCGGTCTTCGACAATATCGAAAAGATGTGGGGCAAGATCGACTTCATCGTGCACGCCATCGGCTTTTCCGACAAGGAAGAGCTGACGGGCCGCTATGTCGACACCACGCCCGGCAACTTCGCCAAGACGATGCAGATTTCGGTCTATTCCTTCACGTCGGTCGCCCGCCGTGCGGAAAAGCTGATGACCGACGGCGGCTCCATGCTGACGCTGACCTATTACGGCGCCGAGAAGGTGATGCCGAACTACAACGTCATGGGCGTCGCCAAGGCCGCGCTCGAGGCGAGCGTCAAGTATCTCGCCGTCGACCTCGGCCCGAAGAACATCCGCGTCAACGCCGTCTCGGCCGGCCCGATCAAGACGCTCGCGGCCTCCGGCATCGGCGACTTCCGCTATATCCTCAAGTGGAACGAGTACAATGCGCCGCTGCGCCGTACCGTCACCATCGAGGAAGTAGGCGATGTCGGCCTCTATCTCCTGTCGGACCTGTCGCGCTCCGTCACGGGCGAGACGCACCACGCCGACAGCGGCTACCATGTCATCGGCATGAAGGCCGTGGACGCACCGGACATTTCCGTCATCAAGGACTGACGCACTTCAGGGACCCGCCTTGCTCATCTACATGATCCGACACGGCCAGACCGCGTGGAATGCAGAGGGCAGGCTGCAAGGCCAGAAGGACATCCCGCTCAACGATACCGGCCGCCGCCAGGCGGCCGGCAACGGCCATGCCCTCAAGGGCATTCTCGGCGACACCGTTGCGGATTTCGACTTCGTGGCGAGCCCCCTCGGGCGCACGCGCGAGACGATGGAGATCCTACGCCGCGCCATGGGTCTCGACCCGCTCGCCTACCGCACCGATCCACGCCTTGTCGAACTCTCCTTCGGCGACTGGGAAGGCCATACGCTCGCCGAGCTGAAGGCGAGCGCCCCGGAGCGAGTGGAAGAGCGCGCCCGCGCCAAATGGAACTTCATTCCCCCGGGGGAGGACGCCGAAAGCTACGAGATCCTCTGCTGGCGCATCGGCTCGTTCCTCGGCGACGTGACACGCCCAACGGTCTGCGTCAGCCACGGCGGCGTCTTCCGCGCGGCCTTCCGGCTCAATGGCATGGATGAGGAAGAGGCAGCGAACACGCCGATCCACCAGGACCGCATCCTCAGGCTCGACGGAACGGGGATGCACTGGCTTTAGGATGCCGTGCTGATTGAAGCTGCCTGCCGACGCACCCAGCGCCCTTCGCCCCGCCCGCAGGGAGAAGATTCCTGCAGGGGATGAAAGGCAGCGCCACCTCTTACTGCACGATCTCCAGATCGTTGATGACGCGCTTGCCGTCGACGTCGGTGTAGAACACCACCACCTTCACGCCCGGCTCGAGGCCGTCGAAGTTGAACTCCTCCGGCGCCTGGTACTTCTTGCCGTCGTCGAGCGACAGGCTGAGATTGGCCGTATCCACCTTGGTGATCACCGCCTCGACATCGGCGCTTTCCGCGGAAGCGGCGAGCGGTGAAAGGAGAACAGCCATGGCCATCAGTGTAGCGATGAGCAACCGCATCTTGCGAATCCCTGGAAATGAATCAGTCTTTTTGCCGGTCACGTCAGATGCCCCCCAAATATGGCGAAATTCGCCCGTTGCCCGTCCCGGATGGAATGGATGACGGGAAAGGGCCCGCGAATCAAGGTGACGGTATGCGTCATCCCCCGCATTGTCCGACGGGCAAAGCGCCGCTGCTACCCACGGTCAGGAGGAAGCACAAGTATTTCAGTTGCTTATAAATGCAATTTTAAGGAAGCCTCCCATAGTGTTTCGCCACAACCGGGGAATTCTTTTTGCCTTTGCTCGCCGCCCTTCGCCGTCATCTGGCGTCCATCGCAGAGTGGGCGCGGCCCTCGCTCGTTCCCGCCGCGATCGCGGGCTGTGTCATCCTCACCGGCGACGTGCTCTATGAGCGGCTGAACGAGAACATCTACCGCAGCGAACTGCAAAACCATGTATCGGCCGATCTGACGCTGGCGGCCGCACGCCTGCAGAGTGAGGTAAAGGGCAATATCGCCGCCCTGCGCAGCATTTCCAACCTGTTCTCCGTCGCCCCCGATCAGGGCACCGCGCAGTTCGGCGTTTTCGCCCACAAGCTGATGGTGCAGAACAACCACTTCCGCCGGATCGGCGTGGCACCCGGAGGCAAGGTCTCGCAGGTATTTCCGCGACAGGGCGCCGAGCATTATCTCGGCACGGACTTCAACCGCTTTCCCTCCTTCCGCACCGCAGCGGAGCGCGTGCGAACGCGCGGGCGGTCGCTGATGTTCGGCCCGGTCGAATTCGCCAGCGGCGGGCGCGGCTTCCACCTCTTCATGCCCGTCTTCACCCGTGTCGACGCGCGGAGTGATTTCTGGGGCTATATCGACGGGCTGATCGACGAGCGTAGGCTGCTGATCGATGCCGGCCTGCTCCAGACCGGCCGTCATATGCGGCAGGGCGCCCCGCAGCACACCACCGACATCGAACTTGCCATCCGCGACGTGAGCGTGCCGGACAATATCGTCGATCCGTTCTTCGGTAGCGCCGACGTGTTCGACAACGAACCGGTCGTGCAGGTGCTCGATTTTCCCGGCGGTCGCTGGGAACTGGGCGCGGTTCCGGCCAGCGGCTGGCACCATCCGCCCGCCAACCTCATGCAGATAAGGCTGACCGCCGCCGCCGCCGCGCTCATCATCATCGTCCCGATCTTCCTGACCGGCGGCCTCGTCAGCGAGCGGCAGCGCAACATGGCGCGGCTGCGGGCGCGCGAGCGGCAGGTCCAGTCCCTGTCGCAACGCCTCGACATCGCGCTCGACGCCTCCAAGATCGGCATCTGGGAAATCGAACTCCCCGCGGGCGGCCGCAGTTGGGACAGCCAGATGCACCGCCTGCACGGCTTTCCGGAAGACGAGACGCCGGACGACGACGAATGGCGCTCGGTGCTGCATCCCGACGACATCGCCAAGACCAAGGCGGAGATGGACCTCATCCTGGCCGGCGGCAGCGAATACCGGTCACAATACCGCATCCTCATGCCGGACGGCAGCTGGCACTATATCCGCAATGTCGGCTCGCGCCTCGTCGGCCCGAACGGCATGGAAAAACTGACCGGCATCAGCTGGGACGTCACCGAGGACGTCCTGCTCAACCAGGCGCTTCAACGCGCCAAGGAACATGCCGAGGTGCAGAATGCCGAGCTTGCGAAGCTGACGCGGCGCCTCGACCTTGCGCTCGATTCCTACCAGTGCGGCCTGTGGGAAGCGGACCTGGAGAACGAGTTAACGCTGTGGGACGAGCGCATGCACCAGCTCTACGGCTTGACCTATACCGACGGCGTCGTCACGCGCGAAATGTGGCTGGGCTCGATCCACGAGGCGGACCGGCAGGCGATCATGGACAATGTGGGCCACTGCATCGAGCACGATCTGCCCTATGTTCACGAAGCGCGCATCCTGCTTGCCGAGGGCATCATTCGCCACGTCCGCTCCGTCGGCAAGATCCATAGAGGCCCCGACGGCGGCCGCAAGCTCATCGGCCTCGCCTTCGACGTCACCGAGGACGTGATCCTCAAGCAGAGCCTCAAGGCGGCGAAGGAACAGGCGGACGCCAAGAATGTCGAACTGGCGCAGGCCAAGGATCGCATCGAGCACAATGCGCTGCACGATCCGCTGACGGGCCTTGCCAACCGCCGCAGGCTCGATGACGAGCTGACCGCGATCGCAGCGCGCAGCGGGACCGCCGACGAGCGCGTCGCCATCCTGCATATCGACCTCGACCGCTTCAAGCAGATCAACGACACGCTCGGCCATGCGGCCGGCGACGCACTGCTGATCCATGCCTCGCAGGTGCTGCGCTCCTGCGCGCGGCCGGGCGATCTCGTCGCGCGCATTGGCGGCGACGAATTCCTCGTGGTCGCCGGCGGCACGACGGACGAGACCTATCTCAGTACGCTCGCCCGCCGCATCATCGGCCTCATGCAGCAGCCGGTCGAATACGAGGGGCATCTGTGCCGCTTCGGCGTCAGCATTGGCATCGCGCTCGCCGAGGGCCGCGCCATCGACACGGCGAAGCTGCTCGTCAATGCCGACATCGCGCTCTACCGCGCCAAGGCGATGGGACGGAACCGCCACGAATTCTTCACCGAGGTGCTGCAGGCCGAGATCATCTCGAACAAGCGCATCGCCGACGACATCCTCTCGGGCATCGAGAACAACGAATTCGTGCCCTATTACCAGCCGCAGATCGACGCCGGCACGATGAAGCTCGCCGGCGCCGAGGCGCTGATCCGCTGGAACCACCCGCGCGACGGGCTGCTGACGCCCGACCGCTTCCTCAAGATCGCCGAAGACCTCAACGTCATGGCGACGCTCGACCGCATCGTGCTGGAAAAGGCGCTGATCGACTGCGCCCGCTGGGCGGCGCAGGGTCTCATCATGCCGAAGATATCGGTCAATGTCTCGGCCCGGCGCCTGCGCGACGAGAGCCTGATCGACAGCCTCACCGGCCTCTCCATCCAGCCCGGCCAGATCTCCTTCGAACTGGTGGAATCGATCTTCCTCGACGAGAGCGACGACGTCGTGCTCGCCAATCTCGAGCGCATCAAGGCGCTCGGCATCGATATCGAGATCGACGATTTCGGCACCGGCCACACCTCCATCGTCAGCCTCCTGAAGCTGAAGCCCAAGCGGCTGAAGATCGACCGCCAGCTCGTCGCGCCTATCCTTTCCTCGCACAACGAGCAGGCGCTGGTGCGCTCGATCATCGAAATCGGCCGCTCCCTCGGCATCGAGATCGTCGCGGAGGGCGTCGAGACGATGGAGCATGCCGAGATGCTGAACCGGCTCGGCTGCGACCTCCTGCAGGGCTTCGCCTTCGCCAGGCCGCTCTCGCGCGAGGCGTTCCTCGCCTTCGGCACCGAGATGCGGTGGAAGATCGCTTCGTAGTCGCAAGTCTGCCCCTCACCCCCCTGCCGGGACCTTCTCCCCGCAGGCGGGGCGAAGAGGAGGATGCATCGTTTCCCTCAATCGCAAGCGTTCCGCCGGCAGGAAAGCCGGGCCACATGTCCCTTCTCCCCGCCTGCGGGGAGAAGGTGGCGGCAGGGGGATGAGGGGCAATCGCACCCCGGAAGTGCGAAACCCTTGTCCCTCCCCGCCTTTTTCCACTAAGAGAGGGCGCATATCTTTCAGGTCCGGTTCCGCTCATGTCGCACAACACTTTCGGTCACCTTTTCCGCGTCACCACCTGGGGCGAAAGCCATGGGCCGGCGCTCGGCTGCGTGGTGGACGGCTGCCCGCCCGGCATCCGCTTCACGCTCGCCGAAATCCAGGCCTGGCTGGACAAGCGAAAGCCCGGCCAGTCGCGCTTCGTGACGCAGCGCCGCGAGGACGACCTCTTGAAAGTGCTCTCCGGCGTCATGCCGGACGAGGACGGCGAGACGATGATCACGACAGGCACGCCCGTCTCCATGCTGATCGAGAACACCGACCAGCGCTCCAAGGATTATGGCGAGATCGCCCGCCGCTACCGCCCGGGCCATGCCGACTACACCTATGACGTCAAGTACGGCATCCGCGACTATCGCGGCGGTGGACGCTCCTCCGCCCGCGAGACCGCGGCGCGCGTCGCCGCCGGCGGGCTTGCCCGCAAGGTCGTGCCGGGGCTGACGGTGCGCGCCGCGCTGGTGCAGATCGGCAAGCACAAGATCGACCGCAATAACTGGGACTGGAACGAGGTCAACAACAACCCGTTCTTCGCGCCCGACCCCGCCATCGTGCCTGTCTGGGAAGAGTATCTCGATGGCATCCGCAAGGCCGGCTCCTCCGTCGGCGCCGTCGTGGAAGTCGTTGCCGAGGGCGTTCCGGCCGGCATCGGCGCGCCGATCTACGGCAAGCTCGACCAGGACATCGCCTCGCTGCTCATGTCGATCAACGCCGTCAAGGGCGTGGAGATCGGCGAGGGCTTCGCCTCCGCGGAACTCACCGGCGAGGCGAACGCCGACGAGATGCGCATGGGCAATGACGGCAACCCGATCTTCCTGTCGAACCATGCCGGCGGCATCCTCGGCGGCATCTCGACCGGCCAGCCGGTCGTCGCGCGCTTCGCCATCAAGCCGACCTCTTCCATCCTCACCGAGCGCCGCTCCATCGACGCCGACGGCAACAATGTCGACGTGCGCACCAAGGGGCGGCACGATCCCTGCGTCGGCATCCGCGCCGTGCCCATCGGCGAGGCGATGGTCGCCTGCGCCATTGCCGACCATTACCTGCGCGACCGCGGCCAGACCGGCCGTCTGAAATAGGAGCCTGCCATGAGCTACGACCAGAAGCGTGTCGTCGACGCCATCCGCGCCTTCGAGGCCGGCGAGATCGTCGTCGTCATGGATGACGACGGCCGCGAGAACGAGGGCGACCTGATCGTCGCCGCCGTGCATTGCACGCCGGAAAAGATGGCCTTCATCGTACGCCACACCTCCGGCATCGTCTGCACGCCCATGCCGCGCGAGGAAGCCAAGCGCCTCAACCTCAACGCCATGGTGGCGGAGAACGATTCGGCCCACACCACCGCCTTCACCGTCTCCGTCGACTTCAAGCACGGCACGACGACCGGCATTTCCGCCGACGATCGCACGCTGACCGTGCGCAACCTCGCCAATCCGAATATCGGCCCGAGCGACTTCGTACGCCCCGGCCATATCTTCCCGCTCGTCGCCCGCGAGGGCGGCGTGCTGATGCGCTCCGGCCATACGGAAGCCGCCGTCGACCTCTGCAAGCTCGCGAGCCTTCCGCCGATCGGCGTGATCAGCGAGCTCGTCAACGACGACGGCACCGTGATGCGCGGCCCGCAGGTTGCAAGCTTCGCGGAGAAGAACGGCCTCAAGCAGGTCTCCGTCGCCGACCTCATCGCCTATCGCCAGCGCAAGGAGACGCTGATCGAGCAGGTCGGCAGCTTCGACATCGAAACGCCCTACGGCAGGGCAAGGGCCGTGACCTACACGCTACCCTGGGACCCGATGCAGCACCTCGCCGTCGTCTTCGGCGATATCCGCGACGGCGTCGACATTCCGGTGCGCCTGCATCTCGAAAATGTCGGCGGCGACGTCTTCGGCGCGGACCGCCAGATCGACGGCATCATGAAGCGCATCGCAAGTGAGGGCCGCGGCGTCGTCGTGTATCTGCGCGAAGGCTCGGTCGGCGTCGGCCAGTCGTCCACGGCGCGCAAGGGCATGCACGACCGCGAGGGCCATGACGAGGCGCAGGCACGCGAGAGCGAATGGCTGGAAATCGGCCTCGGCGCGCAGATCCTCAAGGATCTCGGCATCACCTCGATCCGCCTGATGGCCTCGCGCGAGCGCCACTATGTCGGCCTCGAGGGCTTCGGCATCAAGATCAGCGCCACAGACCTCTGCTGAATTTCAGCCCCATTGAATATCCCGCATCCGTGAAACGTCTCGCGGTTGCGGGATTTTCCTTGGGGGCGGACGGCATGTGGGATTTCAGCATCGGCAGGACCATCGGCATCCTCGCGCGGACGATGCCGTTCATCCTCATGCGCATGGCGATCTATTTCGTCATCACGCTCGCCTTCATCCTGGCGTCCGGCACCGGCGCCGGCATCGGCTACGGGGTGGGCTCGCTCAGCGACAGCCCGGAATCCTTCGCCATATGGGGCGGCATCTTCGGCATGGGCTTCGTGGGTGTCGCCGTCTACTGGGCGCGCGAATGGCTGCTCTACATGGTCAAGGCCGCCCATATCGCCGTCATCGTCAAGCTGATCGACGGCGAGGCGCTGCCGGACGGCAAGGGCCAGGTCGCCTATGGCCGCGAGATCGTCACCGCCCGGTTCGGCGAGGCCAACGTGCTCTTCGCGCTCGACCAGCTCATCAAGGGCATGATCGCCGCCATCACCGGGCTCATCGGCGGCATCGCGGCCTTCCTGCCGATCCCCGGCCTCGACGGTATCGCGCGCTTCGCCAACACCGTCATCCGCCTGTCGCTGACCTATGTCGACGAGATCATCCTCGGCTACAACATCCGCACGAACAGCGACAACGCCTGGGAAAGCTCGCGCCACGGCCTCGTGCTCTATGCGCAGAACGGCATAAAGATGGTCAAGAACGCCGTCTGGCTCTCCGTCTTCCTGTGGCTCCTCTCCATCCTCGTCTTCGTGCTGGCGCTCGCACCGGCGGCCGCGATCCTCTACGCCTTCCCCGGCGAGATCGCCGGCCTCAGCTTCGTCGTCGCCATCGTCTTCGCCTGGGCCTTCAAGGCCGCGGTGCTGGAACCCTTCGCCATCGCCGCGCTGATGGCCGTCTATCTCGACACGATCCGCAGCCAGGTGCCGGACCCGGAATGGGACGCGAAGCTGACCGGGGCTTCGGACAAGTTTCGGGCGCTTGCGGAAAACGCGCGGGGTGCGTTCGGCGGGCGGCCAGTGGCGGCGTAGCTGCCCCTCATCCGCCTGCCGGCCACCTTTGTAACTTCCCTTTATCCGCGAAAGCCGGTGTATTTGGCATTGCGGTGGCGGATGGCATCCCGCAGCACTTTTGGGACACCAAGCCCGCGGGAGAGCCCGGGTCTCCATCCGCCGTTCCATCGAACCCGAACAGTCGCCAGGGCCGCTCGACATTGCGAAGCCCGCTTAGGCAAGGATGGGATCGGATGGACAAGGTTGTCGTCGGTATCGACGTATCGAAGGACTGGCTCGACGTGCATGTCGCACCGTCGGGTGAACATTTCCGGGTCGGCAACGATCATGCCGGCGTGGAGGCGCTGATAGCCCGGCTGTCGTCGCACGGCCCCGCTCTGGTGGCGCTGGAGGCGACGGGCGGCTACGAGCATGTGGCGGTGGCGGCGCTTTCGGCGGCGGGGCTTGCCGTGGTGGTCGTCAATCCGGCACAGGTTCGCGCCTATGCGAATGCTCTGGGCAAACATGCCAAGACCGATCCGATCGACGCGGCAGTGATCGCGGCCTTCGTCGAAGCGGCCAAGCCCGACATACGTCCCTTGAAGGACGAGGCGGCGCGGGCCTTCGGCGAACTGGTGACACGGCGGCGCCAGATCGTGCAGATGATGGTGGCGGAAGAGAACCGCGAGCGGATGGCCGCATCCCCGCCCGCCCGCAAGAGCATCCGGCGCGTCCTGACGGCGCTGCGGCGCGAGCTGGAGAGCCTTGATGCCGATATGGACGACCGGATCCGCAAATCACCGTTGTGGCGGGTGCGCGAGAGGCTGTTGACCTCGGTGCCGGGCGTGGGACCGGCGGTGGCGCGCACGCTTTTGGCACATATGCCGGAACTGGGCAGCCTCGACCGGCGACAGATCGCGGCGCTGGCCGGGCTTGCACCGTGGACGCGGCAATCGGGCAAGTGGAAGGGCAGGAGCTTCATCGGCGGAGGCCGGAGCAACGTGCGGTCCGTGCTGTTCATGGCAGCCCTCGTGGCCAGTCGCCACAATGCGGTGCTCAAGGCCTTCCGCGATCATCTCGTGGCGGCCGGCAAGCCGAAGATCGTCGCCATCGTCGCAACCATGCGGAAGCTGCTGACCATGCTCAACGCCATCATCAGGGACCAAAGGCCATGGCAAAACACTTGACAACAAAGACAGTCGCTCTCCCCGCAAGCGGGGAGAAGGGCGTTGTGGCGCTGCCTCACCCCCCCGCCATGGTCGCGATGTCTGGAAACGGTCCGACATACCCCTTCTCCCCGCTTGCGGGGAGAAGGTGCCGGCAGGCGGATGAGGGGCCGCGCTACGCCCCCTCCCCGCGCCACCCATTGAGATACCGCACCTCCTCCACGCCGGAGAACTTCGCCAGCCGCCCCAGCTCCGCCTCCAGCCTTTCCATCCGCCCCGCCGAGGCGCGCACCTTCGGCTCCCACCAGAGACGCTTGACATCCAGCGTGCCTGCCTTGCGGTCGGCCTTCATGTCGATGCGGCCGACGAGGCGGTCGCCTTCCAGCAGCGGGAAGACATAGTAGCCATATTGCCGCTTCGGTTCCGGCACGAAGACCTCGATGCGGTAGAAATAGCCGAAGAGCCGTTCCGTCCGGTTCCGGTCGCGGATCAGCGGGTCGAAGGGCGAGAGCACGCGCAGCCGGTTCGGCGGTTCGGGAATGTCGCCGAGACGTTCCGGGAAATCGGCGAAGGCATGGGAGGCGCGTGGCTTGCCGCCGTCGGCCGGCTCGATCAGGACGGGGCGAAGCTCGTCGCGGTGGGCTTCCACCCAGGCCCTCGCCTCGTCCGGCGAGATGAGATCCCAGAAGGCGGCGATCTCGCCGTGGGTGGCAAAACCGAGCCGCTCCAGCGCGCTGCGGCAGGCCCAGTTGACGAAGGCGTCGTGCTCCACATCCGGCTCGTGATGATGCGTCGGGACGACGCGCTCGACGAGATCGTAGACCTTCTGGAAATTCTCCCGCCGGGCGATGGCGACCTTGCCGGTGCGCCAGAGATATTCCAGCGCCGTCTTGTTGGGATGCCAGTTCCACCAGCCGCCGGACCTGTGATCGTCGGCCTTCAGATCGCGCGAAAGCACGGCGCCGCCCGAGACGATGCGCGCATAGGTCTCGTCGAAGGCCTCCTCGAAGCCCGGCTCGCGCCATTTGCGCCAGCGTTCGATGATGGTGGCGTCCTCGCGGCGGAAGCGGTGCTTCCAGTAGCGGAAGAAGGCGCTCGGGATGATCGAGGCATCATGCGTCCAGTTCTCGAAAAGCTCGCCGTCCTTTTCCAGAAGCTCGGCCAGATGCTCGCGCCGGTAGGTCTGGTTGCGCGAGAAGAGGATCTGGTGGTGCGCGCGCTCGACCGTGGCGATACTGTCCACTTGCACGAAGCCGATATCGTGGATGAGCCGGAGCAGCCCTTCCTTGCCGAGCAGGCGGCCGGGAGAGGCGCTGAGACCCTGTCGGGCGAGGAAGATGCGCCGAGCCTCGGCATTGGGGAGAAGAATCGTCATGGGTGGATGATAGGCATATATTCTTGGTTTGTTCCACTTCTTTTGAAACACCGCATCCAGCCCGCCCCCTCTGCATGCCGGCATCTCCCCCACAAGGGGGAGAAAGCGGGAGGTTTTCTCATCGCTCAGAATGGAATGCGGAAGGCACGGCACAGTAAGCCCCTCCCCCTTGTGCGAAGGGGTTTCCCCAACGACCACCGCCCGGGTTCCCTTTGCGCCGCGCCATGCTATAGCTCCCACCCACTTTCCGCGAACCGGGACCCCGCTCTTGGATATCGTCTTTTCCGCCGCCACGGTGCGCTACGGCGGGCGCATCGCCCTCCATCCGCTCGACCTTTCGCTCACGGAGCGGCGCATCGGCGTGGTCGGCCTCAACGGCTCCGGCAAGACCACCATGGCCCGGCTCATCAACGGCCTCGTCAAGCCGACCGAAGGCACGGTGACGGTCGGAGGGCTCGATACGGTGAAGGACGAGGCGGCCGCGCGCGGGCGGACCGGCTTCATCTTCCAGAACCCGCAGCACCAGATGATCCTGCCGATCCTTGCCGAGGACATCGCCTTCGGCCTCAAGAATCGCGGCCTCGCCAAGGCCGAGATCGCCGAGAGAACGGACGCCGTTCTCGCCCGCTTCGGCATAGCGCATCTCGCGCGGCGGCGCGTGCACGAGTTCTCCGGCGGAGAGACGCAGCTCGGCGCCATCGCCAGCGTGCTCGTCACCGGGCCGGACCTCCTCATCCTCGACGAGCCGACCAACCAGCTCGACCTGAAGAACCGCACCCTGATCGAGCGCACCATCGCCGACCTGCCCGAACAGGTCCTCGTCATTACCCACGACCTCGCGCTGCTTGAGAGCTTCGACCGGGTGCTCGTCTTCAGCGAGGGCCGGCTTGCTGCCGATGCGCCGCCGGACGAGGCGATCCGCACCTACCGGAAGATCGCGGCATGCTGAACGGGCTCGACATCGAGGGCAACTCGCCGCTCCACCGCATGCCGGTGCGCGGCAAGTTGATCGTGCTCTTCACCGCGGCGATCGGGCTGTTCTTCCTTTCGGACCTTCGCCTTCTCGTGCCGGCGCTCGGCCTTGCGGCCGCGCTCTTCCTTTCGACGGGCATCGGCATTGCGGAAGCGTTCCGCCGCACGCGCTTCGTGCTCTTCACGGTGCTGCTCGTGGCGGCCGCGAACTATGTCTTCGTATCGCCGCACGAGGCGGTCGTCGTCTTCTGCCGGCTTTCCATCCTCGTGCTGCTTGCCGCCACCATTACCGCGGCGACCGGCATTTCGGCCTTCATGGACGAGATCGCCCGGCTTGCCGCGCCGCTGGAACGCCTCGGCCTCGTGCGGGCGGCGGATGTAAGCCTTGCGGTCGGCCTCGTCATCCGCTTCGTGCCGGAGATTCTGGCGCGCTATCACGACATCGCCGATGCACACAGGGCGCGCGGCCTGCCGCTGCGCCCGCTCACGGCCCTTGTGCCGCTGATCATCCTGACGCTGAAGGATGCGGATACGATCGCCATGGCGATTGACGCCCGTGGCTTTCGGCGTCACTAAAGTGCCGAGGCCTTTCGAGCCACTGGCCTTTTCGAACGAGGACATGAAGTGACCACCAGAGATCTCGTGCTTGTCGCCCTTTTCGCCGCCATCATGGTGGTTCTCGGCCTTCTGCCGCCCATCACGCTCGGCTTCATTCCGGTGCCGATCACCGCGCAGTCGCTCGGCCCGATGCTCGCCGGCTGCATTCTCGGCGCGCGGCGCGGCTTCCTCTCCATGCTGCTCTTCCTGTTGCTCGTCGCCATCGGCCTGCCGGTCCTGTCGGGCGGACGCGGCGGCTTTGCCGTGCTCGCCGGCCCGACGGGCGGCTATGTCGTCGGCTGGGCCTTCGGCGCCCTCGTCTGCGGCCTGATCGCAGAGCGCCTCGTGCGCGAGGGGCAGAACGAGATCGCCCAGATCGCCGCCTTCGTCGCAGCCGCCTTCATCGGCGGTGTCGTCACCGTCTATCTCTTCGGTCTCGTCTGGCTGAGCTACGCGACCGGCAATGCCTTCCTGCCGGCGGTCGCCGCGTCCGCGGCCTTCCTGCCGGGCGACCTGATCAAGGTCGGCATCGCCGCCCTTGCCGGTCGCGCCGTGCTCGCCGGCTACCCGCTGCTGCCGCAACGCGCCTGAACCCATGCTGCGTGCCGTCGTCCATGCCTTCGGCGATCCCCGGAAGGTGATCGGCCTCGAAGAGGTGGAGCGCACGGCACCCGGCCCCGGCGCGGTGGAAATCCGTATCCGCCGCGCCGCGATCAACCCTTCCGACCTCATTCCCGTCACCGGGGCCTATCGCAGCCGCACCACTCTGCCCTTCGTGCCCGGCTTCGAGGGCGTGGGGGAGATCACACGCCTCGGCGAGGGCGTGACGGGGCTTGCGGCCGGCCAGCGCGTGCTGCCGATCGGCGCGAGCGGGCTCTGGCAGGAATACCTTGTCCGCCCGGCCGAATGGTGCTTTGCGGTGCCGGACGACCTTTCCGACGATCAGGCCGCCATGGCCTATGTGAACCCGCTGACGGCCTTCCGGCTGATCGACGCGGTCGAGACGCATTTCGGCACGGCAAGCGGCCAGCGGATCGGCGTCACCGCCGCAGCCTCCGCCATAGGGTGGATGCTGCTCGCACTGCTGGCCGATGCAGGCTTCCGGCCCGTCGCGCTGGTGCGCAGCGCTGCGACGGCGGCGCGGCTCGGTGGAACCTTCGGCGGCGAGATCGTCGTGCAGTCGACACCACCGCTTGACGGGATACTCGATGCGGTCGGCGGCGCGGCGGGCGATGCGCTGTTCCGGCAAATCCGCGCCGGCGGCGCCTTCATCCAGTATGGCGCGCTTTCCGGCGCGCAGCTCGATCCGGCGCTGGTGACGGCCCGGCTGGAAGAGGTCGCCTTCGCCTTCCTCTGGCTGCGCAACTGGGTGCATTCCGCCCCGCGCGCCGCCATCGAGGCCGCCTTCGCCGGGAGCTTCGCCGGCATCCGCGCCGGCATTCTCGGCTCGGCGGTCGACAGCGTCTTTTCGCTGCCGGACCTTCCGGCCGCCCTCGCCCGGCAGGACGACCCGTCCCGCGCCGGCAAGGTGCTCCTCACGCCCTGACGGTTGAAAAGGCGTGGACACCGGCCCATTTCCCGTGGACCTCGCCAACCGCAATGGGTAGCTTCCGGCCATGACGACGTTTCTCTTCGAGAACCCGATCTTCCTTGAGCATCACACGCCCGAGGGCCATCCGGAGCGTTCCGACCGCATCCGGGCGCTGAACCTTGCGCTGGAACATGAGCGTTTCTCGCCGCTGGTGCGCGAGAAGGCCCCGCAGGCGAACGAGGATTTCGTCCTGCTCGCCCACCCGGAAAGCCATCTGCGCGCCGTGATGTCCGAAATCCCGGAAGAGGGCATCAACCAGGTCGAGGCCGATACCTATGCGAGCCCCGCGAGCCTGCAGGCGGCGCTGACCGGCATCGGCGGGGCCATCGCGGCGGTCGACGCCGTCTTTTCCGGCAAGGCCGACAATGCCTTCGTCGCCGCCCGCCCGCCCGGCCACCATGCCGAGCGCGAGAAGGCGATGGGCTTCTGCTTCTTCAACAACGCCGCCATCGCCGCCCGCCACGCGCAGAAGGCCCATGGCGCCGAGCGTATCGCCATCGTCGACTGGGACGTGCATCACGGCAACGGCACGCAGGACATCTTCGAGGACGACCCGTCCGTGCTGTTCTGCTCGACGCACCAGATGCCGCTCTATCCCGGCACCGGCGCCAAGGACGAGACGGGCGCGGGCAATATCGTCAACGCGCCGCTTTCGGCCAATGACGGCAGCGACCATTTCCGCGAGGCCTTCAAGTCGCGCGTCCTGCCGCGCGTCGCGGAATTCAAGCCGGACCTAATCGTCATCTCCGCCGGCTTCGATGCGCATCACCGCGATCCGCTCGCCCAGATCAACCTCGTCGCCGACGATTTCGACTGGGCGACCGGCAAGCTGATGGACCTTTCCGAAAAATCGGCGAACAACCGGGTGGTCAGCCTGCTGGAAGGCGGCTACGACCTGCAGGGCCTCGCCGAATCCGCCGCCACCCATATCTACCGCCTGATGAGAGGCTGACCATGACCGCTACCGCCCCTGATGTTTCCGCCCTCTCCTTCGAACAGGCCGTCGAGGAACTGGAAAAGATCGTCGCCGCCCTCGAACGCGGCGACGTGCCGCTCGACCGTTCCATCGAGATCTATGAGCGCGGCGAAGCGCTGAAGAAGCACTGCGAGACCCTGCTTTCGGCCGCCGAGAACCGCATCGAGAAGATCCGCCTCGACCGCGCCGGCAAGCCGCAGGGCACCGAGCCGCTCGACGGGGCGTGAGCTTCGTTCCGGCGACACATCGTCAACAGCCGCCGCCCTATCCACGTCCCTCCTTGCCCGCTAGCATGCGGGCACGAACCAACGACAGGAGGGTGTGATGAGCTTCTTTCCGGGACAGGACCCCGAGGCAGGGGATGCGGCGGCGTGTGATGCGCTGGAAAACCTGATCATTCCGCGCACCAGCGACATCGGCGGGCTGGAGGTGCGGCGGGCGCTGCCGACGGCCAAGCGCCGGCTGGTGGGGCCGTTCATCTTCTTCGACCGCATGGGGCCGGCGCTGTTGCGCGCGGGCGAGGCGATCGACGTCAAGCCGCATCCGCATATCGGGCTCTCCACCGTCACCTATCTCTTCGACGGCGAGATCAAGCATCGCGACAGCCTCGGCACCGAGATGGTGATCGCCCCCGGCGACCTGAACCTGATGACGGCCGGGCGCGGCATCGTGCATTCCGAGCGCTCGCCGGAGAACCTGCGCGGCAAGCCGCAATCGATCTCCGGTCTTCAGACCTGGCTGGCCTTGCCCGACCATCTCGAGGAATCGGCCCCGGTCTTCTCCCACACGACGAAGGCCGAGCTTCCCGCCTTCTTCGCCGACGGCATCACCGGGCGCACGATCATCGGCAAATACGAGGGCCATGCTTCGCACGTCAGCGTGCCGACCGATACGCTCTATACGGACCTGATGCTCGCCCCCGGCGCCTCCGCCCCGCTGGCGGCGGACTGGGAGGAGCGTGCGGTCTACATTCTCTCCGGCACGCTGGATGTCGCCGGCGACGTCTTCGAGGCCGACCGGCTGCTCGTCTTCCGCGCGGGTGACCACATCACGCTGAAGGCGGGGCCGGAGGGCTGTCACATCATGCTCTTCGGCGGCGCGGCGCTCGGCTCCAAGCGATACATCTGGTGGAACTTCGTCTCCTCCTCCAAGGAGCGGATCGAGCAGGCCAAGGAAGAGTGGCGCACCGGCCGCTTCGACATCGTGCCGGGTGACGAGGAAGAGTTCGTGCCGCTGCCGGCGGGATAATGCATAGGTATCGAGCTATTTATTTTTTCTCCTCTCTGTTGTCGTGCTCGGGCTTGGCCCGAGCACACACCTCCTCTGCAGAGACTCTAGATCCCGGATTCGAGGTCGGGGATGTCGCATAAGAAGTTTTGTTATTGACCAATCCATAGCTATCGAGCTATATAAAAATCCATAGCCATCGAGGTATGGATTTTGACCGAACCGCACGACATCCTCTTCCGCACATTGGCCGACCCCACGCGGCGAGCGCTTTTCGAGCGGCTGTGCCGCGAGGGCGAAAAAACCGTGGGGGCGCTGACGGCGCAGGCCGGGGTTTCGCAGCCGGTCGTCTCCAAGCATCTCGGCCTTCTCAAGCAGGCCGGCCTCGTGCGCGACCGCCACGAGGGGCGGCAGACCCATTACAGCGCGCAGCTCGGCGCGCTTGCGCCGCTGGTCGACTGGACCAGCCAGATGACCCGGTTCTGGGAGGCGCGGTTCGACGATCTGGAAAATTTGCTCAGGAGAATGGACCAATGAACACGGAGATACGCTCTGTCGTCGTCGAGCGCGAGATCGCGCATCCGCCGGAAAAGCTCTGGCGCGCGCTGACGCAGCCGCACCTCATCGCCGAATGGCTGATGCGCAACGATTTTGCGCCGGTCGTCGGTCACAAGTTCACGCTCAGCGGAGACTGGGGCAGCGTCGAATGCGACGTGCTGACGGTGGAGCCCGGAAAAAGCCTCACCTACACCTGGAATCACGCGCATGCTGACCCAGCTTTCGATCTGAGAAGCGTGGTGAGCTTCACGCTGACGCCGACAGGTTCCGGCACGCTGCTGCGCATGGAGCAGACCGGCTTCCGGCCGGAGCAGAAGCAGGCCTTCGGCGGCGCGCGCTACGGCTGGGAGCAGCACTTCACCAATCTCGAACGGGTCCTGGCAGGGCTGGAACAGGGAGGCGCGCAATGAACTGGACCCTGAAAATCCGTCAGGTTCACCGCTGGCTTTCGATCCTCTTCACGCTCGCCGTGCTCATCAACATCGCGGCGATGACGCAGGGGCAGCCGCCCCTCTGGGTCGGCCTTCTCGCCCTCTTCCCGCTCATCCTGCTTCTGGCAAGCGGGCTCTATCTCTTCGCGCTGCCCTATGCCGCGCGGTGGCGGCACGGCTAGGAGGGCGCGATGGCTGGCGAGAAGACCGATAAGCCCGTCCTGCTTTCGGGCGGCAATCCGCAGATCGCCAAGGGTTACGGCGACGGGCCGATCCAAGCCTATATCGCCGCGATGCCGGGCTGGAAGAGCGATATCGGACGGCGGCTGGATGCGCTGGTCGAAGAAATCGTGCCCGATGTCCACAAGGCGGTGAAATGGAATTCGCCCCTCTACGGCATCGAGGGCGACGGCTGGTTCCTCAGCTACCATTGCTTTGCGAAATACATAAAGCTGACCTTCTTCCGCGGCACGTCGCTCGACCCGGTTCCGCCGGTCGCATCCAAAACGGCGGAAACGCGCTATTTCCACATCCACGAAGGCGAGGCGCTGGATGAAGGGCTGCTGGCCGGGTGGATCCGGCAGGCAAGCCGCCTTCCCGGCGAACGCATGTAACCGGCGAAAGGCAGCATCATGACCGACGCGCAATCCCCTTCCGAACTGATCGACGGACGTATCGCGGAGCTTGCCGACTGGCGCGGCGAGATGCTGGCGCGCCTGCGCGCCCTGATCCGGGAAACCGATCCCGAGGTCGTCGAGGAATGGAAATGGCGAGGCGTTCCCGTCTGGGAACATGACGGCATCCTGTGCACCGGCGAGACCTACAAGGCCGTGGTGAAGTTGACCTTCGCCAAGGGCGCCGCGCTGGAGGACCCGGCCGGGCTCTTCAACTCCAGCCTCGAGGGCAACACGCGCCGCGCCATCGACTTCCGCGAGGGCGAAACCATCCAGGAAGACGCGTTCAAGGCTTTGATCCGCGCCGCGGTCGCGCTCAACCAGACCGCGCGGGCGAAGAAGAAAAAGTAGAGGGCACCTTTCCCTTGCCCGTCCGGTAAGGCCGGGCGTCCGCAAAATGCCCCATTTGCCCAACAAGACTCGGTGCATGCGTCGGTTTGTAAGGTATCAATCCGGCGAAATACGCTCTAGACTTGCCGAAACGGTTGAAATCGCGCGCCGCATTCTGCATGTGACAGGCTAGCGCGGTACATGTACCGAACGCCCGGGCGCGCCTCCGCGAGGAGCTGCCATCTTCGGGCCCGACAACGAGGCATGAGAGTGACACAAACGCCAGCCACGCCCCTGCTCGACAAGGTCCGCATCCCGGCGGACCTGAAGACCGTCGAAGACCGTGACCTGCCGCAACTGGCGGCGGAGCTGCGCACGGAAATGGTCGACGCCGTCTCGCGCACCGGCGGGCATCTGGGCGCAGGCCTCGGCGTGGTGGAGCTGACCATCGCCATCCACAAGGTCTTCGACACGCCGAAGGACCGGCTGATCTTCGACGTCGGCCACCAGTGCTATCCGCACAAGATCCTCACCGGCCGTCGCGACCGCATTCGCACGCTGCGCCAGGAAGACGGCCTTTCCGGCTTCACCCGCCGGGCCGAGAGCGAATACGACCCCTTCGGCGCCGCCCATTCCTCGACCTCGATTTCCGCCGGCCTCGGCATGGCGGTCGCCGCCGACCTTTCGGGCGAACACCGCAACGTCATCGCCGTGATCGGTGACGGCGCCATGTCGGCCGGCATGGCCTATGAGGCGCTGAACAATGCCGGCGCGCTCGACGCGCGCCTCATCGTCATCCTCAACGACAACGACATGTCCATCGCCCCGCCGACGGGCGCGATGAGCGCCTATCTGGCGCGCCTCGCCTCCGGCCGCACCTATATGGGCTTCCGCGAACTCGGCAAGAAGCTGACGGCCTATCTCGGCAAGAAGGTCGATCGTGCCATCACCCGCGCCGTCGAGCATGCGCGTGGTTATGTCACCGGCGGCACGCTCTTCGAGGAAATGGGCTTCTACCACATCGGCCCGATTGACGGCCATTCCTTCGAGCATCTCCTGCCCGTGCTGCGCAATGTGCGCGACAATTCCAAGGGCCCGGTGCTGATCCACGTCGTCACCCAGAAGGGCAAGGGCTACCCGCCGGCCGAGGCCGCCGCAGACAAGTATCACGGCGTGAACAAGTTCGACGTCATCACCGGCGCGCAGGCCAAGGCCAAGCCGAACGCGCCCGCCTATACCTCCGTCTTCGCCGATGCGCTGGTGCAGGAAGCGGGCTTCGACGACAAGATCGTCGGCGTCACCGCCGCCATGCCGAATGGCACCGGCCTCGACAAGCTCGCGAACGCTTATCCCTCTCGCACCTTCGATGTCGGCATTGCCGAGCAGCATGCCGTGACCTTCGCCGCCGGCCTTGCCGCCGAGGGCTACAAACCGTTCTGCGCGCTCTATTCCACCTTCCTGCAGCGCGGCTACGACCAGGTGGTGCACGACGTCGCCATCCAGGGCCTGCCGGTGCGCTTCCCCATCGACCGCGCCGGCTTCGTCGGCGCCGACGGACCGACCCATGCCGGCTCCTTCGACACGACCTATCTCGCCACCCTGCCCGGCTTCGTGGTGATGGCAGCCGCCGACGAGGCGGAGCTGAAGCATATGGTGCGCACCGCCGCCGCCTATGACGCCGGCCCGATCTCCTTCCGCTACCCGCGCGGCGAAGGCGTCGGCGTGGACCTGCCGGCCCGCGGCGAAATCCTCGAGATCGGCAAGGGCCGCGTCGTCAAGGAAGGCACGAAGGTCGCCCTCCTCTCCTTCGGCACCCGCCTTGCCGACTGTCTGCTGGCCGCCGAAGACCTCGACGCCGCCGGCCTTTCCACCACGGTCGCCGATGCGCGCTTCGCCAAGCCGCTCGACCACGACCTCATCCGCCAGCTTGCCCGCAACCACGAAGTCCTCATCACCATCGAGGAGGGCGCCGTCGGCGGTTTCGGCAGCCATGTGCTGCAGTTCCTCGCATTGGAGGGCCTGCTCGACCAGGGCCTCAAGGTGCGCCCCATGGTGCTGCCGGACGCATGGATGGAACAGGCCAAGCCCGAGGCCATGTATGCCAAGGCCGGCCTCGACCGCGCCGGCATCGTCTCCACCGTCTTCCAGGCACTCGGCCAGAAGGCCGTCGCGGATGTGGGCGCGGCGGGCTGAGGCACCCTCATCCGCTTGCCGGGGCTTGCCTCTTTGCCGCCGAAGCGGCATGAGAGGCGCATGTCCCACACCAGCGAAACCATCCGCCTCGACCAGCTCCTGCTGAATGCCGGCCTCGTCGCCAGCCGCTCGCGGGCGCGCGATGCGATCACGCGCGGCACCGTCACGGTGAACGGCCGCGTCGTCACCAAGCCGAGCGCCAGCTTTCCGGCCTCCGCCACCCTCGCTATCGACGATCCGGCACAGGCCTATGTGTCGCGCGCGGCGCTGAAGCTGACGGCGGCGCTCGATCGGTTCGGGCTCGATCCCAAGGGTCTCGACTGTCTCGATATCGGCGCCTCCACCGGCGGCTTCACGCAGGTCCTGCTGGAGCGCGGCGCGGCGCATGTCGTTGCCGTCGATGTCGGGCACGACCAGATGCATCGAAGCCTTCGCGCCGATTCGCGTGTCACCAATCTCGAAGGGCTGAACGCGCGGGCGCTCAGCCGGACCGATCTCGGCGGGCGGGCCATCGGCGCGGTCGTCTCCGACGTCTCCTTCATCTCGCTGAAGCTCGCCCTGCCGCCGGCGTTGACGCTGGCCGAACCCGGCGCCTTCTGCGCCCTTCTCGTCAAGCCGCAATTCGAGGCGGGGCGCGAGGCTATCAGCAAGGCGGGGCTTCTGAAGGACCCGGAAAGCGCCCCCGCCGTGGCGGCGGAACTGGAACGCTGGCTGGTCGAGGAGATGGGCTGGCAAAGCCTCGGCCTCGTGCCTTCGCCCATCACCGGCGGCGACGGCAATCACGAATTTCTTCTTGGAGGGCGAAAGCCATGACGACGGAAACCCTCACCATCGCGCGGCTCGGCAGCGGCGGCGACGGCATCGCCGAGGCGCCGGGCGGCCCGGTCTACGTGCCCTTCACGCTGCCGGGCGAGACCGTCGCCGTCGCGCGGGTGAAGAACCACGGCACCGTCATGTCCATGTCGGTCGCCTCGCCCGAGCGGGTGGAGCCGCCCTGCGTGCATTTCGGCTCCGACGGCAGGAACGGCACCTGCGGCGGCTGCACGCTGCAACATGCGAGCGACGCCCTCTACCACGACTTCAAGCGCGGCCTCGTCGTCAATGCGCTGAAATCCAAGGGCCTGACGCCCGACGTGGCCCCGCTCGTCATCGCCCGGCCGGGCGAGCGCCGCCGCGTCGCGTTTACCGCGCGCAAGACGGAAAAAGGCATGCTGCTCGGCTTCAACCAGGCCGGCAGCCACCACATCGTTTCCATCGAGCACTGTCCCATCGCCAGCGATGGCATCGTCTCCCGGCTGGAGGACATCCGCCGGGTGGCCGCGGCCATCGCGACGTCGAGCGAGCCCTTCCGCCTGACGGTGCTGGAAACCGCGACCGGCCTCGACCTCGCCTTCGAGGGCGTGAAGAAGGTCGGCGACAGGGAGCGCCGGGCCGTCACCGAATGCATCCTTTCGCTGCGCGGCATCGCCCGCGTCTCCAATGACGGCGAAATCCTCATCGAGCCGGTGAAGCCGGAGATCGACTTTGCCGGCGTGCGCGTCTTCCCGCCGGCCGGCGGTTTCACGCAGGCGACGAAACCGGCGGAAGAGGCCATGGCCGAACTGGTGCTGGACGCGCTCGGCAAGGCCAAGCGCGTCGCCGACCTCTTCGCCGGCTCCGGCACCTTCGCGCTGCGCATCGCGCGCAGGGCCAAGGTCCATGCGGTGGAGGGCGACGAGAAGGCGATCAAGGCGCTGGACCACGCCGCGCGCAACACGCAGGGGCTCAAGCCCGTAACGGTGGAGCGGCGCGATCTCTTCCGCCGCCCGCTGATGACCTCCGAACTCAAGGTCTATGACGCCGTGGTCTTCGACCCGCCCCGCGCCGGCGCGGAGGACCAGTGCAAGGAACTCGCCCGCTCCGGCGTGAAGACCATCGTCGCCGTCTCCTGCAACCCGGTGAGCCTTGCCCGCGACCTTTCCATCCTCACCGCCGCCGGCTACCGCATCCGCCTCGTCACGCCCATCGACCAGTTCCTCTGGTCGGCGCATGTAGAGGCGGTGGCGGTGCTGGAGAAGGCCGCATAGCAAAAGGCCCGGATCGCTCCGGGCCTTTCGTTTTCCTGGGCTTCTATGTTCAAGCCGCGCGGCGCGCCGGGGCAGCGTGGGAGGCGGCTCCCGCCCCCAGCCTGAACTGCGCCAGCAGCGTGTTGAGGGCTGCGGCCTCGGCGGCCAGGCCATGGCTGGCGGCGGTCTGTTCCTCGACCATGGCGGCGTTCTGCTGCGTGCCCTGGTCCATCGTGTTGACGGCGGTGTTGATTTCCTGGAGGCCGGTCGACTGCTCGCGGGCGGCAGTGACGATGGCGTTCACATGGCCGTTGATCTCCTGCACCTCGCGCACGATGGCCTCAAGGGCGGCACCCGTCTCGCCGACGAGGGTCACGCCGGAGCGCACCTGATCGCCGGAAGTGGTGATGAGCGCCTTGATCTCCTTGGCGGCGTTGGCCGAACGCTGCGCAAGTTCGCGCACTTCCTGCGCCACGACCGCAAAGCCCTTGCCGGCCTCGCCGGCGCGGGCGGCTTCGACGCCGGCATTCAGCGCCAGAAGGTTGGTCTGGAAGGCGATATCGTCGATGACGCCGATGATGTTGGAAATCTCGTGCGAGGACTTTTCGATGCCCTGCATGGCGTTGACCGCGCGGCGGACCACTTCGCCGGACTTTTCGGCGCCGGTGCGGGTGCGCGAGACGAGCGAGCCGACTTCCTCGGCGCGGCGAGTCGAGTCCTTGACGGTGGTGGTGATCTCCTCCAGCGCGGCGGCGGTTTCCTCGACGGAAGCCGCCTGCTGTTCGGTGCGGCGGGCGAGATCGTCGGCGGCCGAGCGGATTTCCGTCGCGCCCGCATCGATGGCGCGGGCGTTCTGGCCAACGGTCGTCATCGCCGTGTGCAGCTTGGTCAGCGAATGGTTGAAGTCCGTGCGCAGGCGGTCGAGGTGGCCGGCGAAGGGTTCTTCGATACGGTGGGCAAGGTCGCCCTCGGCGAGGCGGCCGAGGCCATCGGCCAGCGCCTCGACGGCGTGCTGGATCTCAGCGGCTTCGTGGGCCTTCATCGCCTCGCGCTCGCGGCGCTCGCTTTCGGAAAGCACACGGCCCTCCTCGGCGGCGTTTTCGAGGCGCGTGCGCTCGATGGCATTGTCGCGGAAAACGGCGACGGCGGCGGCCATGCGGCCGATCTCGTCGCGTCGCTCCTCGCCGGGGATTTCGGTGCCGACGTCACCGGCGGCAAGCCTGTCCATGGCGACGGTCATGTCCTTGACCGGACGCACGACGAGGCGCGACAGCACAGTGGCGAGGAAGCCCATCATGACGATGACGGCGAGCACGGTGGCGATCGTCGCGGCGATGCGGAACTGGTCGATGGCCGAGAAGGCCATGCCGCTGTCGATGGTGAAGCCGAGATACCATTCCACCGACGGCAGGCCCGTGACCGGCACGAAGGAGACGAGCACCGGCTTGCCGTCATAGGTCGTGTGCACGATGCCGCTGCCGATGGCGGGCGTCGCTTCGGGGAAGGCATCTGCGAGCGTCTTGGTGACGAGCGCCTGGTTCTTGTGCACGAGGATCTGGCCGTCCTTGCTGACGAGGAAGGCAAAGCCCGCGCCGCCGAGATCGACCGAATTGACCATGTCGACGAGGGACTTCAGCGAGAAATCGCTGCCGGCGACGCCGACGAGCTTGCCGTCGCGCTTGACGGGAACCGCCGCGGTGATGACGAGATCGCTGGTGGAGGCGTCGACATAGGGCTCGGTCAGCACGCCGCCATTCGCCTTGACGGCATCCTGATACCAAGGCCGCTGGCGCGGATCGTAGCCTTCCGGCATGTCCGACTTCGGCCATTGCGTGAAGACGCCCGCCTCGTCGCCGACATAGGTGGAGATGAACTGGCTGCTCAGGACCTCGTTGTCCAGAACGGCTTCGGTGCCGGCCGGGTCGGTGGATTTCGCGGCCGCGTTGGCGGCCATTTCGGTCAGCGCCACGCGGCCGTTCAGCCAGTTGGCGATGCTCTGGGCGGCCTGCTTGCCGGAACTGTCGATGCTCTCCTCGACGGATTTCGTCAGCACGGAGCGCTGCAGGCTGTCGATATAGAGTGAAAAGCCGGTGAACGCGGCGATGACGACGAGGGACGCGACGACAAGGATGCGCGTCATGAGATTGGAGCGTCTGGACACGGTAGCAGTGTTCCTTCCGATCGCCGGCGCAAAAGCGCCGGCGCTATGCTGAACGGCATGCCGGAGGCGAGGTCGACCGCATCATGCGGCAGCCGGCTGGATCGCCGGGAGAATGCCGCACCATAGGAAAACGTGTTTAAGGTCCTCTTAAAATTGACGGACCACAAATGGGGGACGCCTATCCTTTGCCCCGCGCCATGAAGGCCTCGAAGGCGGCGCGCGCCTCGGGACTCTTCAGTTGCGCGGCGAAATGGTCCGCCTCCTCGTCGATCCGCGCTGCGACCTCCGCCCGGTCGCCGCGGATGAGACTGCGGGCGATGGCAAGAGCCTTCGGCGGCTTGGCGGCAAGGCGTCGTGCGGCGGCAAGCGCCTCGTTCTCCACGGCGGCCGGCTCCACGACTGCATAAACGAGGCCGGCATCTTTTGCGGTGGCCGCCGAAAAGCCTTCGCCGGCGGCCAGCAGCGCGAAGGCGCGCTGGTGGCCCATCAGGCGCGGGGCAAGGAGGCTGGAGGCGGCTTCCGGCACGAGGGCGAGGTCCACGAAGGGCGTCCTGAATTCCGTGCGGATGGAGGCATAGGTGAGGTCGCAATGCAGATGGATGGTCGTGCCGATGCCGATGGCAAGGCCATCGACGCCGGAGACCAGCGGCTTGCCGTGGGCGGCGAGCGCGTGGAGGAAATCGATCACCTCGCGGCCCATCGTGCCGCTCATGGCGAAGGCCATGAAGTCGTTGAGGTCGTTGCCGGCTGAAAAGCAACCTGCGGAGCCGAGAAAGACGGTCGCACGCACGCCGTCGTCCGCATCGCCCGGCCTCAGCGCATCGGTCATCGCCTGGTACATGGCGCGGGTGATGGCGTTCTTCTTTTCCGCCCGGTTGAGGCGGATCACCTGCACCCCGGGGGCGCTTTCCGGGCGCTCGATCAGGATATGGTCGGTCATCGACGTGGGTCCTTTATTCGGTTGCAATCCCCCCTTTGCCTGCCGGCATCTCCCCACAAGGGAGAGACAGATAGAAGCTTGCCCACCGTTCCAAAATGATTGCCACCGGGGCGGCACATTAAGCCCCTCCCCCTTGTGGGGAGGGGTTGGGGAGGGGTCTTATTCCAGAACCACCCGCGCTGCTTCCAGGCTCGCGGCACCGGACATCACCCGGTCCTTCAGCGCCGCCGTCTCGCCGATGACATTCTCCGCGGCGAAGCGGCAGAGCGCGGCGCGTTCGGCGTTGCGGCCGTCGCCGCCATCGGCGAGCGCGCCCTTGGCGAGGTAGGCGCCGGTGAGCACGAGGCCGAAGAGGCGCTGGTAGGGCGTCGCGCCGGCAAGCGCTTCGGCCTGCCGGCCCTCGGCGAGTGTCGCGAGCAGCCATTCCGTGGCGGCTTCTAGATCGGCGATGGCGGCCTCGAGGCGCGCGCCCGTCTCGCCGAGTTGCGGCGCATTCGCGGCGCTTGCCTTTGCCGCGATCGCGTGCAGTTCGGCGATGAAGCCGCGCACGTGGCTGCCATCCGAAAGCGGCAGCTTGCGCGTGACGAGATCGATGGCCTGAATGCCGTTGGTGCCCTCGTAGATCGGCGCGATGCGGGCGTCGCGGTAGAGCCGCGCCGCGCCCGTCTCCTCGATGAAACCCATGCCGCCATGCACCTGCACGCCGAGCGAGGCGACATCGACGCCGGCATCGGTGGCAAAGCTCTTGGCGATGGGGGTGAGGAGGCTCGCGCGCTCCGCCCAGTGCTGCGCCTCATCGCCATGCGCCATGTCGACGGCATGGGCGCAGGCATAGGTGATGGCGCGGGCGCCCTGCGTCAGCACCTTCATGGTCAGGAGCATGCGGGCGACATCCGGATGTTCGATGATCGGACTCATGCCAGAACCCTGCCAGCCGGGCGCCTTGCCCTGCGTGCGCTCCTTCGCATAGGCGATGGCCTTCTGCGTCGCGGCATCGGCGATCGCCACACCCTGCATGCCAACGGCAAGGCGGGCGTTGTTCATCATGGTGAACATGCAGGCAAGGCCACGGTTCTCCTCGCCGATGAGCCAGCCGATGGCCCCCGGCTCGTCGCCGAAGCGGCCGTCACCGTAGATCATGGTGCAGGTCGGCGAGCCATGAATGCCGAGCTTGTGCTCGATGGAATGGCAATAGGCGTCGTTGCGCGCGCCGAGCGACCCGTCCTCATCGACGAGGAATTTCGGCACGAGGAAGAGCGAGATGCCACGCGTGCCGGCCGGCGCATCCGGCAGGCGGGCGAGGACGAGATGCACGATATTGTCGGTGAAGTCGTGCTCGCCATAGGTGATGAAGATCTTCTGGCCGAAGAGGCGGTAGGTGCCGTCGGCGCGGCGCTCGGCGCGGGTCTTCATGACGCCGAGATCGGAGCCGGCATGCGGCTCGGTGAGGTTCATCGAGCCCATCCACTCGCCCGAGATCATCTTCGGCAGATAGGTGCGCCTGAGATGGTCGGAGCCGTGGGCCGCCAGCGCCTCGACGGCGCCGATGGTCAGCGTCGGGCCGATGGCGAAAGCCATGGAGCCGCCGTTCCACATTTCGAGCGCGGCGACATGCAGCATGTGGGGAAGCCCCTGCCCGCCGAAATCGGGGGAGGCCGTCAGCGAATTCCAGCCGCCTTCCGCCCAGGCCTTGTAGAGCGCTGGCCAGCCGTCGGGCATTTTCACCGCGCCGTCGGCAAGGCGGGCGCCCTGCCTGTCGCCGATCTCGGCGAGCGGCGCCACTTCCTCGGTGGCGAAACGGCCGGCTTCGGAGAGGATGGCGTCGACGAGATCGTCCGTGAGGTCGCCGAGATGGCCGCCTTCCAGCGCCGGGGTGAGTCCCGCCACATGCTTCAGCGTGAACGCAATCTCCTCGACCGGCGCCTTGTACATCTCTATCCTCCTCCATCGCGCCCGAACCATGGGCGCCGCTTGCTGGCTGGAAGATTATTGATTTTTACGTAAACGTCAATATTCGACAACATATTCCCGAAGAGAAACGGGCCGGCCGGCGAGGAGCCGGTCGACCCGTTTGCGTGCCGCAACGCCATCGGACATCTTGAAGACGGAACCTCAGCGATAGGGCGAGATGCACTGGCGGCGCGGCCCGTGATAGGGCTGGAACGTGTTGTCATAGGCCCGGTACGAGCGGTAGCGGTTGGCGCACCAGCGCACATGCGAGCTGCCGCCGCGATAGTAGCCACGGTCGTTCGCCACCGCGCTACCGATCATGGCGCCCATACCCATCATGGCGAAGGGAACCCAGGCATCGCTGTGATGGCGGTGGCGGTAATAGCCGTAGCGTGGGCCATGACGATAGTAGCGGCCCCGATCATAGCGGTTATGGCGCGGGCCGTATCCACTGCGGTCATGGCGCGGCCCGTACCCGCTACGGTCATGGCGATTCCAGTTTTGGCCGCCCGAATTCCGCCACTTGCGCCAGTAGCGCCGGTCTGCGACGCGCTGGACCACACTAGCGCCGTCGTCGGCCGGCTGCACCTTCACCACCGGCAGCGGCATGGCCCCAGCCGGCACGACAGGCGTTGCCGCAAAGAGGGCGGAAATGGCGACGACGAGGCATTTGCTTGTAAGTCTCATGGCATTTCTCCCGGATCGATTGCCGCGCGCAAAGCGCAAGGCTTTGATGCTGAAACGCAAAACGGCCCGGATGGTTCCGCCCGCCGGAAGCGGCAGGCATCGCTTAGCGCTTCGTTAACCATGATAGCCGCACCATGGGTGCTTGCGAAGGACCTGAGATTCGCAAGGAGCGTCCATGAATCCGCAGCTTTCCGGCCTTGCCGCCCTCCTCCTCCCGTCGGCCCTTGCCCTTGCGGCACAGGCCGCGGATGTCGAGCCGTGGAAGAAGCAGGAAAATGCTATCGTCATCGACGCCTACGAGCTGAACGAGATCGACTGGTCCGAGATGCTCGCCGACAAGCGTATCGCCGGCTTCATCTCCAAGGCTTCGGACGGATTGCCGGAAAGCTATAGCTGCAAGGGCGATCACAACGGCGACACGGTCGCGCATTGCAAGACCATGTGGCGCAAATACGCGGTAAGCCGCGAGCTCTACGAGACGCGCCGGCTGCTCGCCCGCTCGAAGGGCCTGCTCTGGGGTGCCTATCACCTGGCGCGGCCGGGCAACCCGATCGAGCAGGCCAACCATTTCCTCGATTATGCCAATCCGCAGGACGACGAGATGATGGTGCTCGACATCGAGAGCATCGACGCGGACAACTATATGTCGCTCGAGGATGCGCAGGTCTTCGCCGGTCACGTCAAGACGCGCACCGGCCGCTATCCGGTGCTCTACACCAACCATGCCACCGCCCGGTATATCGCCGCCAACCGCGACAGGTACCGCATCCTCTCGCGCCTTCCGCTCTGGTATGCCCGCTACAAGCCAGCCGTCGCCGGCAGCTTCCCGATGGGCAACTGGGAGAATTACGCGCTCTGGCAGTTCTCCGCCGCGGCCAACTGCACGAAGCGCCGCTGCCCCTACCGCGTCAAGGGCACGGAAAGCGACATCGACGTCAATGTCGCGCCGATGGGCAAGGCGGCGCTGCGGCAGGTCTGGGCCTTCGGCAGCCTCCTGCCTGAAAAACCGTTCGAGCCGGTGGACGACATCCTCACCGCCTCCATTCCGGCGACCGGCGCGCTGAAGGCCTCCGTCGAGGCAGCGGCCGCCACCGGCGCGGCGGCGCAGACGACGGGCGCGATCACCCTTGCCTCCGGCACCGCCGCCACCTTCTCCGTCAGCGTTTCGGCCGACGCCACGGCCGGCCTTGCCGCGTCGGGCGCGGCGACGGTCACGCCCGGCCGCAACCTCGTCGAGGTGACGCCGCTCAACTACCAGGACTTCTGACTACCAGCCCCCGCCGCCACCGCCGCCTCCGCCCCCACCGGACGAGCCGCCGCCGGAGGAGAAGCCGGAGGACGAGCTTTTCGGCGGATCGGGCAGCGAGGAGCGCATCGTGCCCGCCATGGAGCCGGCAAAGCCGCCCATCCGGTCGGAGAAGGCACCCGAGGAGAAACCGTCGCCGTGATACCAGGCGGGCTGGTAGGCGGCAGCAGCCCCGGCGGCCGCGGCCGTCAGCAGCCAGCGGTCGAAGGTCTGCGACCACGGCTTCTCGACGCCGAGCGCAACCGCATAGGGCAGCAATGTCTCGTAATGACGCGGCGACATTTCCGGCGCGCCGGCCATGTTCATGCGGTCCTTTTCGGCAAGCGTCAGGTATTGGCGCAGCCCCTCGATGCCGTCCATCATCCTGCGCCCCACCGGCGTCGGCGCGCCCATCAGGAAGAAGAAGACCAGATTTGTGACGACGATGCCGCCGATGGCGGCAAAGAGCGGCAATTGCCCGGCCGCCTCCACCGAAACGAAGGTCGCCAGCGCGATGCCGCCGAAGACGGTCAGGAGGATGAAGCCGACGAAGGCGATGAGCGCGACGGCGAAGATGCGCGCGCCGAGCGTTTTGGCCTGCCGCAGGTTCTGCCCGAGCCCGGCCGCGAAGACCGAGATGAAGATCGAGGCGAAGACGGGCATGATGACGAGCGCGATGCCCTCCTCCGGCAGCGAGCCGAAGATCAGCAGCGCCGCAAGGCAGGCGAGCGTCAGGACGATGCCGCCGATCGCCTGCGGCCAGTTGGCGTGGTAGTATTTCTGCCGGTGTTCCTTCTCCATCGCGTCGCGAAAGTCCCGGCCGAGCTTCTGGACACTTCTGCCGCTCGACTTCTGGATGGAGAAATGGCTGCCCGCCGCCGGCAGGGCGGCCAGCAGCGTGGCTTCGCCGGTCGGCAGGGGTCCTTGCACCGGCTTGTCCGTGCGCGTGACGGTGATGGAATTCTTGAGGTCGCCGAGTTCTACCAGTCCCTTGACGGCGAGGTTGAGGAAGGCCGCCGAGATCGCCGTCCAGCCGTGGCCGCCGAAGCCCTTCTCGTCGATATAGTTGACCAGCCCCGGGGAAATGCCCTCCGGCGCATCCCAGCGCGGCACGACCACGCCGCGCGGCGGATCGCGGCCGACGGCAAGCCAGGCCCAGAGATAGTAGCCGAGGACGAGCGCGAAGCCGCCGAAGGCGAGGAAGAGATTGCGGTTGTCCTTGAAGAACAGCGCGCGTTCCTCGGCGGTCGTCGGCTTGTCGATGCTGCCGGCGGGCATCTTCACGCCGATGGTCAGGCCCTCCTGCGGGCCGAGCGCGCGCGTCGTCTCGAAGAGCGCCCGGTTGCCGCGGTTCTCGGCGCGGGCGTTCCTCTCCGTCGCGCCATTGGGGCCGGTGAAGTAGGTAAGTTCCTGCGCGCTGACGCCAGCCGGCAGCGTCACCGTGGCGCTCGCCCGATGGATGGGAAAGGCCCATTCCGTGCCGGTGACGTTCCAGAAGAGTTCGTCATGCGTGTCGAAGAAGCGGATCTGCCGGCTCGTCTCGTAGGTCAGGCGATAGTCGTGGAAACCCGGCGCGAGCTGCGTGTCGGACGAGCCGAAGAAGATGCGGATGCCGCGGCGGATGCTTTCCGTGTGATAGGGCTCCGGCCGCCCGTCCCGCTCGACGCCGAGAATCTTGAAGCCGACCTCCTTCTCGCGGCCGTCCGCATCGGTGAAGGTCAGCGGAAAGTCGCGGTAGATGCCGCGGCGGATTCGGTTGCCCTCGGCGTGGACGCGCATCGTCTCGGTGACGGTGAGCGTGCCGTTCTTCGCCACGACGATATCGGAATTGTAGCGGTCGAAATATTCCTCCGCGCGCGCCGCGCCTCCCACAAGAAAGCAGAACCACAGGGCCAGGAGGGCGGCGATTCGCGTCATCAGGCGCTCCGGGTTCAGAATTTCACCGTGGGCACGGCGCGGTCGGCCGGGTTGTCGATCTCGAAATAGGGCGCCTTGGCGAATTTGAAGAGGCTGGCGAGGAGGTTCGACGGGAAGCTCTCGACCTTCACGTTGAGATCGCGGGCCGCGCCGTTGTAGTAGCGCCGCGACATCTGGATCTCGCCCTCGATGGTCTCCAGCGTCTGCTGCAGCTCGGCGAAGTTCTGGTTGGCCTTGAGGTCCGGATAGGCCTCGGCAAGGGCGAAGATGCGGCCGAGCGCCTGGCTCAGCATGCCCTCTGCCTGCGCACGGCCGGCGACGTCGCCAGCGGGGACGGACTGCGCTCGGTTGCGCAATTCTACGACCTTTTCCAGCGTCTCCTTCTCGTGCGCGGCATAGCCCTTCACGGTTTCGAGGAGGTTGGGGATAAGGTCGGCGCGGCGCTTCAGCTGCACGTCGATGCCGGACCAGGCCTCCTCCTTCATCTGCCGCGCCCGCACGAGGCCGTTGTAGATGACGATGGCATAGATGACGACCACCGCCGCGATTGCGAGACCAATCATGCGCTTCAAAGCTCCCTGTTCGCGTTTTCCGGGAGATTAGCATCCGAAACGCCGCTGGAAAGCCCCGGAGGCCGCTTTCCTGTAACCGCGGGAACCGCGCCGCCGGTCGCCCTGCCCGATAGTTGCTTCATCGACCACCCGAACCCGAAGCAACCGCCATGAAAACCCTCGCCCTCTCCATCAACGTCCTCGGCTTTGCCGCCCTCTTCCTCGCCTATGCGGCAGGCGCTTCGGTCGAGCGGCCCTCGGGCGTGCGCCGGGCCCTCCAGACCTATGCCGGCCAGCTCCCGACCGGCGCCTATCCGACGCTCAAGCCGGTTTGGGAGCTGGGGGTGACGGTTTCGGCGAAGGCTTGAAGAAGGAGAGAAAGGATCGCCCCTCATCCCCCTGCCGGGACCTTCTCCCCGCAAGCGGGGAGAAGGGGAGGATGCAAGGTTTTCCCAAAGCTTGGATGGGTAGGAAGCCGTTTCTCCATCACCTTCTCCCCGCTTGCGGGGAGAAGGTGGCGGCAGCCGGATGAGGGGCTATCCCGTTCAGGCCGCGTCCTTGGTCCAGTTCGCGCCGCCCGCATCCGTCAGCAGGAAAGCCTCGCCGCAGGCTTTGGCCAGCGTGCGCACGCGCAGGATGTAGCTCTGGCGCTCGGTGACGGAGATCACGCCGCGCGCGTCGAGCAGGTTGAAGACGTGGGACGCCTTGATGCACTGGTCGTAGGCCGGCAGCACGCATTTGTGCAGCGCGTTGGTATCGCCCGGTGCGCCGGCCGCGAGAAGCGCCTGGCACTCCTTCTCCGCGTCGATGAAGTGCCGGTGCAGCATGGCCGTGTCGGCATATTCGAAGTTATGGCGGGAATATTCCTGCTCAGCCTGCAGGAAGACATCGCCATAGGTGATCTTCTCGTCGCCCTCGCGGCCGTTGAAGTTGAGATCATAGACGTTGTCGACGCCCTGCACATACATGGCGAGGCGTTCCAGGCCATAGGTCAGCTCGCCCGCGACGGGCGCGCATTCGATGCCGCAGACCTGCTGGAAGTAGGTGAACTGCGAGACTTCCATACCGTCGCACCAGCACTCCCAGCCAAGGCCCCAGGCGCCGAGCGTCGGGCTTTCCCAGTCGTCTTCGACGAAGCGCACGTCATGCAGCAGCGGATCGAGGCCGATGGCGGCGAGCGAGCCGAGATAGAGCTCCTGCAGGTTCGACGGGTTGGGCTTCAGGATGACCTGGTACTGGTAATAGTGCTGGAGACGGTTCGGGTTCTCGCCGTAGCGGCCGTCCGAAGGGCGGCGCGAGGGCTGCACATAAGCGGCGCGCCAGGGCTTCGGGCCGAGCGCGCGCAGGGTCGTCGCCGGGTGGAACGTGCCCGCGCCGACTTCCATGTCGTAGGGCTGGAGCACCGCGCAGCCCTTGTCCGCCCAGTAGTTGTGCAGCGTCAGGATCAGCCCCTGGAAGGAGCGGGTCGGATTCATGTGGTCGGGCAGGGCGGTGGAGGTCATCGGTTTCGTGTCCGGGCATTCTGGAAGAGCTTGCGGACTGGTGCCACGATGCGCCTGATGGGTCAAGGGTTTCGGCCTGGCGCGGGCGCCGCCTCAATGGCGCTCCAGCGAACGGAAGAGGCCGGAGCCCGCGGCCTGCGTGACGGCCTGCACCCGCTGCGGCGCAAGACCGGGCACGCCGCGGATGCGGCGACGCGCGCCGCCCGGCACGCGGGCACCGTACCAGGCGGCCAGCATCGGCAGTTCGCGGCGCAGCGTGCCCGCCGCCCGCCAGCCGAGCGCCTGTAGCGCGCTTGTATCGAGCGGCGAACGGCCGGCATCGCCCGGCCGGCCCTCGGTGAAGGCGACGCCCGCGACCGGGTCCTGAACGGCCTCGAGCACCATACGGGCGATGGAGAGGATGTCGTGAAGATCGTCGCCCGCCACATTGTAGGTGGCGTTTTCCGCTCCGCGGGTGACGACCGTCCTCAGCGCCGCGCAGAAATCGGCGATCGTGACGAAGGCGCGCGTCTGGCGCCCCTCGCCATGCACCGGAAGCGGCTGGCCGACGGCCGCCATTTCGAGGAAGCGCGGCAGAAGCTTTTCCGTGTTCTGCCGCGTGCCGACGATATTGACCGGGCGCAGCACGCGGATATCGAGATCGAAGGAGCGGCGAAGGCCGGCGATCAGCATTTCGGCGGCGGCCTTGGAGGCGCCGTAGGGATTGTCCGGCAACAGCGGCGCGCTCTCGCCAATCGGCGCACCCGCGCCGGCGCCATAGACCTCGGCGGTGCCGACATGGATCATCAGCGGCACGCGGCGGCGGCCCATCGCCTCGACAAGCACCTGCGTGCCGAGCGCATTGGCGACCGTGAAGCGCTCCGGCACCGCGAAGGCGCGCTCGACATGGCTTTCGCCGGCCGCATGGACGACGAGGTCGGCATCCTTCAGCATCTCCGTCACGAGATCGAGATTGCCGACGTCGCCCTGCTGGATCGTCACCCGGCCGGTTCGGAAGGCGGCGTCGAGATGCGACATGTCTGCGGCATAGGTGAAGGCGTCGAGCACGCGGATGCGCGCCTGCGGGCAATGCACCAGGAGATCGTCGACGATATGCGAGCCGACAAAGCCCGCGCCACCGGTCACGACGATGGTGTTGATCCGGTCGAGATCGAGCGAGGCCATGGGTAACTCCGTTCATGCGAACACGTCACGGGCCGCATCATGCAACCCTGGCCCACAGATCGCCCTGCCTGCGCGCGGGCGCAACGGCGGGGAACGTCCGCAAACGGATAAATACGCCGTTAACCTTACGGGGCATGGTTAATGTGCCGGAACGGCACGAGGGGCCTCTTTCCGCCAGTCCCGCCGCAGGACGGAGGCGTGCCGCGACGCTACTCGTCGTCGCGGCGCAAACGGTATTCGCCGGTCTCCGGATCCTTGACGAGCGTGCCCGTCGCCCCGGTGCGGCGCTCCTCCTCGGTGCGGCGGCGTTGCTTGCTCAGCCGCTCGGCATCGGTCACGAACTTGCGATAGCCGTACCAGGCAAGCCCGACGACCAGAAGCAGAAAGATGATCTGGGCCATCGCCCCTCCCCTTATCGTTTTGTCGGCGCCTTAGCCGGAAAGGCCGAAGCGACCCCACAGCGCCTTTTCCTCCGCAAGGTCGGCCACCGTCGCCACACCCGCAGAGCCTATACGCTCCGCCATGTCGCCGGAAAGCCCCCCGACGCCCGGGGTCTTGCGGCCGAAGAGCCCCTTCGGCGCCGAGACGAGCTCCAGCCGCGTCTTCGGCCCGTAGCGCCGTTTCAGTTCCGAGCGCATGTCGGAGAGACCATCGACGAGGCCGAGCGCACGGCCGCGGGTGCCAGTCCAGAACAGGCCGGAGAACAGGTCCGGGTCGGCGGCAAGCCTTGCCCCGCGCCGCGCCTTCACCATGTCGATGAAGACCTGATGGATCTCGAGCTGGAGGGATTTGAGGTATTCGATCTCGTTCTCCCGCTCCGGCTGGAACGGATCGAGGATCGCCTTGTTGGTGCCGGCGGTATAGACGCGCCGCTCGACGCCGATCTTCTTCAACATTTCCGGGAAGCCGAAGCCGCCCGAGACGACGCCGATCGAGCCGACGATGGAGGTGGGATCGGCGAAGATCTCGTCGCCCGCCAGCGCGATCATGTAGCCGCCGGAAGCCGCGACGTCCTCGACGAAGACGAGCACCTGCTTGCCCTTCTCGGCCGCAAGATCGCGGATGCGCTGGAAGATCAGACGCGACTGCACCGGCGAGCCGCCGGGCGAATTGATGGAGACGGCGACCGCCGGCGCATCCTTGTAGGCGAAGGCCTTGTCCAGCGCCGTGGCGACGCCGGCGAGGTTCAGCGCCGGCCGGAACTGGCTGCCGCCCGTCATGATCGCACCCTGCAGCCGGACGACCGGAATGACGACCCCTTCCTTGCGGAACTTCTTCGGCACCAGTCTCTTCAAAAATCCGGCCATCGCGCGACCCTGTCTCCTGTTCGGTTGCCCGGCAGATGTATGCATGGCCGGAAAAAACGCAATGCCACGCCTGAAAAATCAGGCCCTCGGCAGGCGCGGATAGGCCGCAAGGCCGTTATTGAGGTCGTCGACGAAGGGGGTGAAGTCGTGCTGGCCGGGCTCGTGCATGACGAGCGGCATGCGCAGCGCAAGCTTACTGCGCGAGCCCTTGATGGCCGTGACGAGGATGCGCAGCGCCACTTCTCCGGCGTGGGCGTGGAGGGCGGTGATCTCGATGCCGCCGAAGCGGCGGCCGCAGGCGGTGATGATTTCGGCGATGGATTGCGGACGGGCGATGAGGGAGAGCTGGCCGCCGGGCTTCATGATCGCGCCCGCTGTCTTGATCCAGCGCTCGAAGAGGTCATGCTCCATCGCATGGGCTTCCGCCTTCAGGGCATCGGGCGTGCGGCTGTCGGTGCGGTCGTTGAAGGGCGGGTTCATGATGACGTGGTCGTAGACGTCGTCGAGAAGGCCGGCCGCGATGCGCGCCTTGCCGGAAAGGGAGACATCCGCCTCCAGCACCGAGACGCGGCCCGCAAGGGCGGCATTCGCGGTAAGCGCCAGCGTCTTGCGGGCAAAGCCGGCCATCAGCGGCGAGCGCTCGACAAGCGCCACCTCCGCCTTGTCAAGGCGCGAGGCGACGGCGAGGCCGGCCGCCCCCGCCCCGGCCCCGAGGTCGGCGACACGCATCGGCCCCTCACCCGCGACAAGCGCGGCGAGCAGCATCGCATCCATGCCGGAGCGATGGCCTATGCCCTTCGGCTGGACGATGTGGAAGCGGCCATAGTGGAAGGCGTCGACGGTTTCGCGGACGGTCATGGGTGGGGAGCCTTGGCGGAGAACGAGTGGGAGGCGGCACCTGGGCAGCGCCCCATGCCCCTCATCCGGCTGCCGCCACCTTCTCCCCGCAGGCGGGGAGAAGGGACAAGCGGCGAGGTTTTGGGCAAGGGCGAATGTCTTCTGACTTGGGAAAGCCGGGCGGCATTCCCCTTCTCCCCGCTTGCGGGGAGAAGGTGGCGGCAGCCGGATGAGGGGCACTTGCCCGCCCACATGCTCACGGCCGCAACTCCACCCCAAGCCCCGCATCCGTGAGGATGCGCCGTGCCTCGTCCTCACGGTCCGCCTCCACCAGGAAGCGGCGCGGCAGCATGCCGAGGGAGCCTTCGAGAATGCTCATGCCCTGGTCGGCGATGAGGCAGTGGATACCCGCCTCCTTCATCAGGCTTTCCGCAAAGGAGAGCAGGACGGCGTCGTTGGTACGGATCAGTTCGATCATTCCGGTCTTTTTCCAGCCTTAATTCCGAGGGCGGGACAATTCGCCTCTTGCCGCAGAAGGCCCCGCTTTCTATTGTCTTTCAACAAAAATGAACAGGAGTCCGGGCATTTGGGCGTCGTGATACCGCTTGAAGAAGGCAAAAACAAACAGGCATCGGTGAAGCCGCTCGTCGACCTTACGAAAGCCGACATGGAGCGGGTGAACCAGCTCATCCTGTCGAAGGCCGGTTCGGACGTGCAGATGATCCCGGAGGTCGCCAACCATCTGATCTCCTCCGGCGGCAAGCGCCTGCGTCCCATGCTGACGCTCGCGGCCGCCTCGATGTTCGGCTATGACGGCGACCACCACATCAAGCTCGCCACCAGCGTCGAGTTCATGCACACGGCGACGCTGCTGCATGACGATGTCGTGGACGAGAGCGACATGCGCCGCGGCAAGTCCACCGCCCGCATGATCTGGGGCAACCAGGCGAGCGTGCTCGTCGGTGACTTCCTGCTCGGCCAGGCCTTCAAGATGATGGTCGAGGTCGGCTCGCTGGAAGCGCTCGACGTGCTCTCCACCGCCGCCACCGTGATCGCGGAGGGCGAGGTGCTGCAGCTCTCCGTCGCCAAGAACATGGAGACGACCGAGGACGACTATCTCGAAGTCATCCGCGCCAAGACGGCCGCGCTTTTCGCCGCCGCCGCCGAAGTCGGCCCGATCATCGCCAATACCAGCCGGGCCGAGCGCAACGCGCTGAAGTCCTACGGCATGAATCTCGGCCTTGCCTTCCAGCTCGTCGACGATGCGCTGGACTATGGCGGCAAGGCCGCCGATCTCGGCAAGAACACCGGCGACGACTTCCGCGAAGGCAAGATCACGCTACCGGTCATCCTCGCCTGGCGGCGCGGCACGGCGGAAGACCGCGCCTTCTGGCGCGAGGCCATCGAGGGCGGCAACAGCGACGATGCCAATCTGGAGCGCGCGCTCGGCCTCATCACCCGCTATGGCGGCCTTGCCGACACCATCGCCCGCGCCCAGCACTACGGCATGATTGCCCGCGACGCGCTCGCCCCACTGCCGGCCTCGCCCTGGAAGGACGCGCTGCTCGAGGTCATCGACTTCTCGATCGCCCGCGTCAGCTGACCCGGCCCGCGAAAACGCGGGCGGCAGGATTTTCTTGCCGCACCGCGCCAAAAAAGCCATTCTCTGCCGTCACGAGTCCGTGACTGATTTGGGCGCCATCGTGGCACGATGTGCCATGCGCGGCTCGGGGCGAACTCCATACCTTCCGGCGAAAGGCATTTTGATGCGGCATTCCCTTCTCCTTCGGCTTCTTTCCGGCGTGGCGATTGCGGCCAGCATCGCGCTCACCGGTCCTCTGGCGGCATTCGCGGAGGACAAGCCCGCAGCAGCGGCCACAGCCGCCGCGGAGGAAACGCCGTTCGATCCGCTCAGCGTCAACACCTTCTCGGGCGCGTTCCTCGCCGCCCGCACCGCGGATTTCGACAAGGACTACGAGACCGCCGTCACGCTCTACAAGATCGCGCTGCAGTTCGACCCGACCAATTCGGACGTCAAGCAGCGCCTGATGGTAACGCACCTGATGAACGGCGACTTCTCCGAAGGCGTGAAGCTCGCCGACACGCTGAAGAACGATCCGGCCGTCGAGCGCATCACCTCGGTCGTGCGCGCCATGGAGGCGATCCGCAAGCGCGAATACAAGACCGCGGAAAAGATCCTCGCCTACAAGGGCCCGAACGATCTCGACCGCATGATGAACGACCTGCTGCTTGCCTGGGCCAAGTTCGGCGACGGCAAGCCGAAGGAAGCGCTGAAGCTCATCAGCGGCATGCAAGGACCGGAATGGCTCGCCATCTTCAAGAACTACCATGCCGGCGCGCTGGCGGCTGCCGCGGGAGATAAGACGACGGCCCGCGCACGGCTCAACGAGGCGATCCTCGACCGTAACGGCGCGAGCGCCGCGCCCGACACGTTCCTGCGCGCCGTGATGGCGCTGGCGCGGCTGGAAGCGCGCGAGGGCAACAGGCAGAAGGCGCTCGACGCGGTTTCCGTCGGCGACAACTTCGTCAACAGCTATGCGCCGCTGAAGGCGCTTCGCCAGAGCATCGAGGCCGGCGACAAGCAGGAGCAGCAGGTACGCACCGCCGCGCAGGGCGCCGCCGCCGTGCTCTTCTCCATTGGCGGGGCGCTGAACCGCGAGGGCGCGGAAGACATCGTCTCGCTCTATCTGCAGGCCGCCCACGCGCTCGATCCCGACAGCGACGATGTGCTGGTGCTTCTGGGCGGCCTTGCCGAGACCCAGAAGAAGCCGGAAAAGGCGATCGAATATTACCGCGCCGTGCCGGAAAAGTCGCCGATGCGCCGCATTTCCGAGCTGCAGCTCGGCCTCAACCTCAACGACACCGGCAAGCCCGACGATGCCAGGAAGCATCTTCAGGAGCTGATCGATGCCGATCCCTCCGACCTGCGCTCCTATCTGGCGCTCGGCAGTGTGCTTTCCGACGCCAAGGACTACAAGGCGATGGGCGCGCTCTACGACAAGGCCGTCGACGTCATCGGCTCCGTGCCGCAGCGCACCCATTGGACCATCTTCTTCCAGCGCGGCATCGCCTATGAACGCCTGAAGGAATGGGACAAGGCCGAGCCCAACTTCCGCAAGGCGCTGGAGCTCAATCCGGACCAGCCGCAGGTGCTGAACTATCTCGGCTATTCCTGGGTGGACATGAACCTGAACCTCGACGAGGGCCTGGACATGATCCGCAAGGCGGTGAGCCTCAAGCCCGACGACGGCTATATCGTCGATTCGCTCGGCTGGGCCTATTATCGCATGGGCCGCTTCGATGACGCGGTGGCGGAACTGGAACGGGCGGCCGAACTCAAGGCCGGCGACCCGACCATCAACGATCACCTGGGCGATGCCTACTGGCGCGTCGGCCGCAAGCTGGAAGCCACCTTCCAGTGGAACCGCGCGCTCGGCCTGAAGCCGGAAGAAGCGGAGATACCCAAGATCAAACTGAAGGTCGAGAACGGCCTGCCGGACCTGCCGAAAACCGTCCCTGCCTCCGCGGAAGCCAAGGACGACAAGCCCGCGCAGAACACCTCGCCGGAAGGCAAGGCGACAGACCGCAAGTCCTGACGCGATGCTCGCCGAAAGCCTTTCGGGCTTTGCCGTTGTCGAACCGGCACCGGCCAAGATCAACCTCGCGCTCGCCGTGGTCGGCCGGCGCGAGGATGGCTACCACCTCCTCGACAGTCTCGTGACCTTCGCCGCCTTCGGCGACCGCATCGGCCTGTCGCCCGCGGCCGAAGACCGCTTCACGCTTTCCGGCCGCTTTTCCGAGACCCTTGCTGCAGAGGGCGACAACCTCGTCATCCGTGCTCGGGACCGCCTGCGCGCTGCGTTCGCCCGGCACGGCAAGGCCGCCCCGCCCGTCCACATCCATCTCGAAAAGAACCTGCCCATCGCCTCCGGCATCGGCGGCGGCTCGGCGGATGCGGCGGCGACGCTGCGCGCTCTTGAGGCGCTCTGGCAGACCCGCCTGCCGCACGGGGAGCGCGAGGCGCTCGCCCTCGGGCTCGGCGCGGACGTGCCGATGTGCCTTGCCGGCCGCCCGCTGATCGCCCGCGGCATCGGCGAGGATATCACGCCCCTCGCCCTGCCGGCGCTGGCGATGGTGCTGGTCAATCCGCTGGTCGGCGTTTCCACGCCCGCGGTCTTCAAGGCGCTCGCCTCCCGACACAATCCGCCGCTCGTCATGAACGACGCGCCTGCCGGCTGGCTCGATGCCATCGGCGGCCTGCGCAACGACCTAGAGCCTCCCGCCCGCGACCTCTGCCCGGAGATTTCCCTGGTCGCGGAAAGCCTTGCCGCGACGGATGCACGCGTGGTGCGCATGTCCGGTTCCGGCGCCACCTGCTTCGCGCTATATACGAGCGAGGCGGCGGCGGAAGCGGCGGCGGCGATGCTGGCGCAGCGCCATCCCCGCTGGTTCGTCACCGCCACCCGGACAATCGGAGGCAGCGATGGCGAAGCTTGACGAAACGAGACCCTTCATTCCCGTCGGCATCGCCGTGCTCACGGTCTCCGATACGCGAACGCCCGAGACCGACCGCTCCGGCGATACGCTCGCCGCACGCATCGCCGATGCCGGCCACCGCCTCGTCGCCCGCGCCATCGCGCCGGACGATGTCGGCGCGATCCGCGCCCGGGTGGAGGCTTGGACGCGTGAGGAGGCGATCGATGTGATCATCACCACCGGCGGCACCGGCTTTACCGGCCGCGACGTGACGCCGGAGGCGCTGGAGCCGATCTTCGAGAAGCGCATGGACGGCTTTTCCGAGGTCTTCCACCGCATCTCCTACGACAAGATCGGTACCTCGACGATCCAGTCGCGCGCGACCGGCGGCGTCCTCAACGCCACCTTCGTCTTCGTGCTGCCGGGCTCGCCCGGCGCCTGCAAGGACGCCTGGGACGGCATCCTCAAGGCGCAGCTCGACTATCGCCACATGCCCTGCAATTTCGTGGAAATCATGCCGCGCCTCGACGAGCATCTGAAACGCTCGCCCGGCTGACCGCACTCTCTAATTCTGTGTTTTAACGCGCATCGCTTTCACCGCCCAAGTAGGCACGATCTCGGCGACAAGCTCGCGCACCGCCCGGCCGTTGGCGATGTCCGCCAGCGCCATGCCCGGGCGCAGGCCCGCCGCCGCCGTGCGCTTGCTGACGAGATAGCCCTGTTCGAGCAGCGACCTGCGGCCGATCCGCTGGAGGAAGCTCCGGCGATGGTTGCGGGAAGCGGCGAAGCGCGCCGGCTTCAGATCGATCGCGACATGGTCGGTGACGGCGTCCACCCAGCCCGCCAGCGGCCGGGCACCGGGCTCCAGCAGCAGAAGCCAGTCGCCGCGCGCCGACTGCACCACGTCCTTCAGGTCCCAATCCGTCAGAAACCGGCAACCGGCAGCGTCGGCCACCCGCGCCGAGCCATCGGTCGAACCGTGGTCGAGCACGATCACGTCACGTACCACGCCTTCGACCGCGCCCGCCACCAGCGCGGAAAGCGTCTGCGCCAGTTCCGCCTCGTCGTTGTGGCATTCCATGATGATCGTCAGCATTCCTTCCCATACCGCATCGCAGCATCGATTGCCACCATCCGGCCGCCCTGCCGGGCGGAACGGAAATTTGTTCTTGCAATGTTCTCATTTCGGCGATAGGAATATAGTCATTGAATCGGGGCGAGACGGCCCCGCCCGGAGACAGCCATGAACGATCTTGTGAGCCTCAGGCAGGGCGCATTGGCGCCCGGCCACACGAAGGACGTTGCCGATGCGCTGATGGCGCAGACGGGCATGCGGGTCGACGGCGATCGGCGGCGCGGCCGCGCAGCAAGCCTCAATTTCACCGGCCGTTTCGAGCCGGTGACGCGCGAGACATTCGACGACGGCTGGCAGACGCTGGAGGAGCTTCCCCCCTTCCGCACGGAGGTGCAGGTCGAGAAGCCCCGCACGATCATCACCCGCAACGAATCGCCGGACATTCCCTTCGACCGCTCGATCAATCCCTATCGCGGCTGCGAGCATGGCTGCATCTACTGCTTCGCCCGGCCGACCCATGCCTTCATGGGCCTTTCCGCCGGCCTCGACTTCGAGGCGAAGCTCTTTGCCAAGCCCGATGCGCCGAAGCTTTTGGAGCGCGAACTTTCCAGGCCCGGCTACAAGCCGCGCGTCATCGCCATCGGCACCAATACGGACCCCTACCAGCCGATCGAGAAGGAGTGGCGCATCATGCGGCAGATCCTCGACGTGCTGGATAAAGCGAACCATCCGGTCTCCATCGTCACCAAGTCGGCGCTGGTCATGCGCGACATCGACATCCTCTCGCGCATGGCGGCGCGCGGGCTCGCCTGGGTCGGCATGTCCGTCACCACGCTCGACCGCAAGCTCGCGCGCACCATGGAGCCGCGCGCCGCGACCCCGCCGCGCCGGCTGGAGGCGATCCGCGCGCTGTCGGAAGCCGGCATCCCGACGGCGATCATGATGGCGCCGATCATCCCCGGCCTCAACGACCACGAGATCGAGCGGGTGCTCGATTCGGGCAAGGCGGCGGGCGCGCTCGAAGCGAGCTACGTACTCCTCCGCCTGCCGCTGGAGGTAAGCCCGCTCTTCCGCGACTGGCTGCTTCGCAACTACCCGGACCGCTACCGCCATGTCATGTCGCTGGTGCGCTCCATGCGCGGCGGCAAGGATTACGACGCCGAGTTCGGCAAGCGGATGAAGGGCGCCGGCCCCTATGCCTGGCAGATCGCCCGCCGCTTCGAAATGACTGCCAAGCGGCTGGATCTGACCCGCACCCGCCGCAACCTCGCCATCGACCAGTTCATCCCGCCCTCGGGCAGCGGCGTGCAGCTTTCGCTGCTGTAAATCCGCATCGCAGGCGAGGGATGTGTCGCCACACATCTCTCTCCGGCAAGCCTATCGCCATGGGATTGGACCTCGCCATTCCTCCTTTTCCCTTCGGGGAGAAGGCTGCCCGAAAGACCGGATGAGGGGGCCACACAGCTAACGGCGTCAATTTGAATATGTCCTCCGGCCCGGTAGCGGGCCGGCCTCGGCAGAACCGCTTTCCGGCCCGCGCCATCCCCTGGGCGCCCCGGAAGCTCCTCTGGCGCGCCGCATCCGCCGGAGGACTTGCAGGGAATCGGACGGATGTGCATGGTCTCCGCCATGGCCAAGAGCATATCCTCCGATTCCCGCCTCCTTTTCGACATGCCCGAAGGGCCCGATTTCTCGATGGAGATCGCGGCCCGCAAGCGGGGCCTGTGGCCGGTCGCCGGCACGGACGAAGCCGGGCGCGGCCCGCTCGCCGGCCCCGTCGTCGCCGCCGCCGTGGTGCTCGACCCGGACAATATCCCGCCCGGCCTCCACGATTCCAAGCAGCTGAGCGCGGCAAAACGTGAGTTGCTTTTCGCGCTCATCATGCAGAGCGCCTTCGTCTCTGTCGCCTCCAGCTCTTCGCGCCGTATCGACGTCATCGATATCCGCAAGGCCAGCCTCGACGCCATGCGCCGGGCGGTCGCCGGCCTGGAGGTCGCACCGAAGCTGGTCCTGACGGACGGCCGCGACGTGCCACCGGGGCTCGCCTGCGAAGGCCGCGCCGTCGTCAAGGGCGATGCGCTCTCCGTCTCCATCGCCGCGGCCTCCATCGTCGCCAAGGTCATGCGCGACCGCATGATGGCCCGCGCCGAAGCCACCTTCCCCGGCTACGGCTTCGCCATCCACGCCGGCTACGCCACGGAAGTCCACCGCAAGGCCATCGCATCGATAGGGCCGTGCCGCCTCCATCGCATGAGCTTCCGGCCGCTGAAGCAGGACTGACGCGCCGAGCCATACGGAGTCTACGGAACCCGCCGTTGGCCGGCCCCCTCCCTACACGCGTCTTCCTCGACTATGTTTTACTTGGAACGGGCGATCTGGAGCCACGCTATGGAGAAGGCTGTAAGGCGACTATTCGAGCGGTACGAACGCTTTTTCAACCGCTCTCTGGGCGGCAAGTCGGACATGAGCGAACTCGCATCGCTTTATGCTTCCGAGTTCATAGGCGCCGCTCCCGCCGGGGTAAGAACCGGGAAGAACGACGATCAATTCAGGCGAGGCATGACGCAGGGCCATGATCACTACCGCGCGATCGGGACGAAGGAAATGCGGATACGCGATATCCGCCTGTCCCCGATCGATGAGCATCATTGCATGGCCCATGTTGCCTGGACCGCCACCTATGCGCGGACAGATCGGCCGGACGTCAACATAGATTTTGACGTTCACTATCTGGTTCAGGCGCTGGACGGAGAGCCGAAGATTTTCGGCTGGATATCGGGTGACGAACAGGCGCTTTTGAAGAAGCATGGCATAGCCTGAACTTCAGCGGCGGATCAGTCACAATCGGCGAAGCAGCCGCCAATACAAAAAGGCCGCCCTCGGGCGGCCTTTCTAAATCGTTCTGCGAAAGGCACCTCAGTTGAGGCGGGCCTTCACTTCCTTGACGGCGTTGTCGAAAAGCGTCTTGCCGGTGGTCGCATCCGCCTTGGCGGTGATGACCTTCTCGGCAGCGGCGACAGCGAGGTCGACGGCGGCAGCGCGCACGGCGTTGATCGCGTCGGCTTCCGCCTGCTTGATCTTCTGCTCGGAGAGCGCCGTGCGGCGGGCGACGTATTCCTCGGTCTTCTGCTTGGCTTCGGCGGTCAGCGCGCTCGCCTCGCGTTCAGCGGCGGCGACGATGCTGGCGGCTTCCGCCTCGGCATCCTTGCGCTTGCGCTGGTACTCTGCGAGCAGGTGCTGGGCTTCCTCACGAAGACGCTTGGCTTCCGCCAGCTCGTTCTGGATCTTCTCGGCGCGGGCGTCGAGACCCTTGGCCATCATGCCCGGAACCTTGAGATAGGCGATGAGGGCCAGGAACAGCAGGAGGCCGACAAAGGCGTAGAATGTTGCGTCGAATTCCATCGAAACCTCCCTTATTCGCCTGCGACCGTCTTCACGGCGGAAGCGATCTCGGCCTTGGTGGCCTTGGCGCCGATCAGCTGTTCGACGACGGCGGCCGTGGTTTCCTCGGCGATGGAGCCGACATCGGCAAGCGCCTTGGCCTTGATTTCGGCGATGCGGTTCTCGGCACCGGCAATCTTGTCCTGCAGCGAGGCTTCGATCTTGGCGCGCTCGGCATCGGCCTTGGCCTTGGCTTCGTCGCGGGCGGTCGAGGCGATGGCGTTGCCCTTGGCACGGGCGCTCGCGAGGTCCTGCTCGTAGGACGCGATCGCGGCATCCGCTTCCGCCTTCAGGCGTGCGGCTTCGTCGAGATCCTGCGCGATGCGGTCGTGACGCGTCTCGAGGATGCCGCCGATGCGCGGAATGACGACCTTCGACATGAGAAGGTAGAAAAGACCGAAGGTGATCGCCAGCCACAGGAGCTGCGATGCGAATGTGGTCTGGTCGAAAGGCGGGAAGACGCCGGTGGCGTGCTCTTCACCATGTGCGACACCAGTTTCGGTGTGCACTTCGCCTGCCGGCTGGGCCTCATGCGTGGTAACGGCAGGAGTCTCGGCCTGGGCGATTTCGAAAGGGGTGGACTCGGCCGACGCCGGGGTCACGGACATGCTCACCTCCAGGGGGCACTCTCAATCATGTACTCAAGCGTACGGTGGACCACGGCCCAAGGGGCCATGGTCCGATCCTCTGCCGATATCAGACGGCGAAGAGGAGGAGGAGAGCGATGAGCAGCGAGAAGATGCCCAGAGCTTCCGTAACGGCGAAGCCGAATACGAGACGGCCGAACTGGCTGTCAGCAGCAGACGGGTTGCGCAGAGCGCCGGAGAGGTAGTTGCCGAAGATGTTGCCGAGGCCGAGAGCCGTGCCGGCAAGACCGAACGTGGCAAGACCTGCGCCGATGAACTTTGCTGCTTCCGCTTCCATGTTGAACTCCTTGAATGGGTTGTTGCGGCTTATGAGCGACGCCCGAGGGCGCCGACGACTGTTTCCTTAGTGACCACCCGGATGCACGGCATCGTTGAGGTACATGCATGTCAGAACTGCGAAGACATAGGCCTGCAGGAACGACACGAGGAATTCGAGACCGGTCAGGGCGACGGTCATGAGAAGGGGCAGGACGGCGCCTGCGACACCCACGGCGCCGAGGGCGCTCAGCGAGGTGACGAAGCCGGCGAAGACCTTCAGCGTGATGTGACCCGCCAGCATGTTGGCGAAGAGACGGATCGAGAGGCTGATCGGGCGCGAGAGGAACGAGATGACCTCGATCGAGACGACCAGCGGAAGAAGCGCGCCGGGCACGCCGGAGGGCACGAAGAGCTTGAGGAAGCCGAAGCCGTGCTTGTAGAAACCGTAGACGATGACCGTGCCGATGACGAGGATCGCCAGGGCGAAGGTGACGATGATCTGGCTGGTGACCGTGAAGAAATAGGGCATCATGCCGATGAGGTTCGCCGTCAGCACGAACATGAAGAGCGAGAAGACGAACGGGAAGAACTTCATCCCGTGGCTGCCCGCCCCTTCCCTCAGCATCGAGGCGATGAACTCGTAGGACATTTCCGAGACCGACTGCATGCGGCTCGGCACGAGGCCGCGCTGGCCCGTGGTGAAATAGAGGAAGCCCGCGGCGACCGCGACGGTGGCGACCATGAACAGCGAGGAATTGGTGAACGAGAAATCGATGCCGCCGATTTCGATCGGAACAATCTTGTTGACCAGGAACTGATGGGTCGGATCGTTGGACACCGCTTATCTCTCTCGCTTGCCCGCCTTGCGGCGGAAGTCACCCACTATAGGGACCACGCCGTCAGGCGCCGTCCTTCGTCTCGGTTTCGTCCCGCCTGCCGCCGGCCTTGCCGGGCTCTCGCCCCGCCAGCCTGTCGACCGGGTGGGGCGATGCCACCATGCCAGCCGCGCGCATCACGTTCAGAACGCCGGCACCGAAGCCAAGGAGCAGGAAAACGATCATCCCCCAAGGCCCTGTACCCGCAAAATGGTCCAAAAGATAGCCCAGAAGCGCCCCGACGATGACGGCTGCGACGAACTCGCTCGAGAGCTTCATGGCGACCGCGTAGCCCGTACGGCTCTCGGCTGCCCTCGCCTCGGCGGCTGCATCCGCCCCGTCTGTCTTGCGCCGCTCCGCGAGTTCCGCGTCGAGGCGCTTCAGCCGGTCTTCCAGACTTTCCTTTTGCTGATCGGTCATGGCGCCCTCCTCGTCTTTCTCCGCCGGTGCATTCGCCCCATTGCGGACATATTAAAGGCTAGGCTGCAAGCCATATCCGACCCCTTTTGAAGTCGGGCGCAACATAGTTTTAGGTGCCGGTATAGTCAAGGCATGGCGAAGCTTTGCGCAACACCAAAAATATCGAACAATATCAGTTAATTAACAGGATTCACGCGGAGGCCGCGACTCTCCGCCCCGGGAATCGCGCGCGGTGTGGCACGGACTCACCACACCCGCCGGACGATCGGCAGGCCTCTCAGCTCCAGCCGCCGCCATAGGTGCGGTAGAAGATGTGCTTGCCGATCTTGGCCACGCGCTTCATCGTCCGCCCCCAGGGCGGGTTCACATAGGTCGCGTGGTAGTGGGTGGCCGAGCCGACGTCGTCGAGCCAGATCTTGCCGGCGGTGACGGCCATGGCGACTTCCTTCGCCGTCTTCCAGTTCCAGGGCGACAGGATCAGGTCGGGAATGCGGTCGCAGGCGAAGGAGAACTGGCAGCGGCCGCGCCAGTTTTCGTTCTGGTAGACGACGCCGCAGATGGTTTTCGGATAGGCGGGATTGCGCACGCGGTTGAGGATGACCTGCGCGACGGCGGCCTGGCCCTTCACCTCCTCGCCGCGCGCCTCGAAATAGATGCCTTCGGCAAGGCACTTCTGTTCCTTGGCGCTGAACACCTCCGCCGGCAGGGCCGTTGCGGCCCAGGCGTGATCGTCGGGGGAGATGTCGGGAATGAAGCGGCCGAGTTCCGCCTTGGGCTTCAGGATCGAATCGAAAGGCGATTCCCGGGCATAGTCCGGCCCGACGGGGGCATAGGCGGTGGCGAGCACGTCGGCCTTGTCGTTGGTGACGAGGCTGGCGAGCATGGGCGAGACGCCCGGATCCTTGTGCGCGGCCTTCTTCTTGTAGAAGGCAGTGGCGATGGCGATCTCCTTGCCCTTGATCTGCGGCTTGGCGAAAGCCATGCGCTCCTCGGCGTCGAAGACCGGCGAAAGCAGCGAGCTGGTGCGCTCCAGGATCGAGCCGGCGGCAAAGCCCTTCGGCGGCAGGACGGGCAGGACGGCGATGATGCGGCCCTTCTTGTCGCGACGGTTGACGCGTTCCTCGTCGGGAATTCCGCCCTTGCCCTTGTCTTCGCTGAGCACCGCCGCCTTGACGCCGCCCGGCAGGTCCACCCCGGCCCCGCTCTCGATGCCGCCGGTGGTCATGGCGTCGGCGAAGTCGATCTCGATCTCGTGCACGGAGCCGGCAGGCGAGCGCGTCAGCACCATGGTCTGATTGCCGCCCTTGCGGTTGAGGCCGGCAAGATAGGTGGCAAGGTCGGTCCTTGCCGATTCGGTGGGAACGATGGCGGCAAGGCCGAGCCCGAGCGCCAGAGGGACTTTCCATTCCCGCTTCAGATACGCAAAGAAGCGGCCTGCCTTGGCATGACGAATGCTACGCTTACGCAACTGTCTACTCCGCACGCATGTGCAGGCCCCCGCGCCGACGGCTCGCCGGCGTGTTCTCCTGCCCGGAACTGTTCGATAGGAGCCTGCCGCGCCGAGGCACGGGCCCAAAGCGGCTCGTTGTCAGGGTAAAATGAAGCATTAACCTTGATGGTACGTTAACAAAAAATCGCTTTGCGCGTTGATTCCGTTAACGAATAGTAAATGTGCCCCCGCACTTATGCGCTTGGCTCGTCTATTGATTCCATTGGCGAATCCATTGCCATCCCCGCACCTTGACACTCTTTTTGACAGCGTATGTCATGTGCCTATGACCGATCCCTACCAGCCCCGCTACCAATGGCGCAGGACGCAACTAGACGAGAACGATCCTCCGACCGATCTCGACTGGTGCGGATTTGATGGAGTGGCCTATATTGGCAGGATCAGGAAAGACACGGCGGGGCCGACGGCCGGCAAATGGCAGTGGGCGGCGGCGTATCCCCGCGAGCTACGTGACAAGAGGATATTGCCGAACACCGGCTTTGTAGATACAGCCAGGATTGCCACGCAGATGGTGGAAGAGTTCTGGGATAGGTGCATCGAGAAGATAGAGGCTAACCGCGCCGACTGATCTCTCTCTGGATGCGCAGCTCTTCCCGAATCCTGTCAAGCTCGATCGCCATATGGGTTTCGGTCTTCGTCATTTCCTCGCCGACCTCGACAAGGTTCCTCACCGCCGCGACGAGTTTCCCAACCTCCTCCGTCAGTCTGTTGAGGGCGGATGGATCGACAATAACGGCGGCCACCTGGGCCTTATCTGTTGCAGGAGTGGATTTCTGCCCCTGCCACAACCCGAGGCGTTGAACCGCGAATATCACCGCCAGCACCGCTCCGAACGTAATAAGGGCGGCCGGCGGTAGCTCAGCCAGCTTTTCCATTCAGTCTCTCCCCTTGGTCGCGAGCCGCGCGATGGATGTTGACAAGCTCGCCGACCGCGAAGAGCGGATATATGGCGAGCCAAAGGCTCACGACATCAGAGGATGCAAAGCCATAGGATATACCGGACCAGATGAGACATCCGATACCGGCAGAGAATTGCCGTATCTGCGGAGTGACTTCCTTCTTCGCCCCATTGATGATCAATCCCATGAGGCGGGCAAAGCCGATGATGAGCATGAACCAGCCCATCATATCCTCGGAAGGGACCACGGCCCGAAAAGCCGAGAACGCTGGCTGGTTGAACGTAGCGACCGGCAAAAGAAGGACATAGCCGGCAAGGACCATGTGTCCGGCATAAAACCATTCCATCATCCTCGGGCCGAAGCGATGCGATATCCTGATCCACAGACCAGGCGTTCCGATCTCGCCCGTCATTTTGACGCCTCATCGTGCCTGGCGCATTCGTCTCGCGTCCACGTGTGCGACCCGCATAACCCGGCAACAGTATCGTCTATCTTGTCCTGATCGCCAGCGGTTGCCCCGCGCGCGCCGATCAGGGAGGTTCCGACAACCGCCCGGGCCGCGCTATTCAGCCGCTCTTTCGACGCAGACACCCGTTGCGTTGAGGTACACGCGGCCACGCTCGCGGCACAGGCGACGAGCAACACGAGCTTTGTCAGCTTCATTGGTCAGTTCTCCAATTGCTTTCGTAGTTGCGGCATCGAGCTCGGCGCGCTCCAACGCCCTGCCCTGCTCCTCGGCGCGCGGGAGGAGCCAGAGGTCATTGACGACGCCGAAGCCGAGGAAGACGACGAAGCCGCCGATCAGCGCGCCACCGATGAGGGAGATCTTGTCGATCATGTCGCCCACCTGAGCCGCTTGGCCGCGGCATAGGCCATTTCCACGCCTGCCCCGAGACCGAAGCCGGCGAGCATGATCAGATCCGGGTCAGCACCGATCTGCTGGCCGAGATCGGCATCGAGATAGCCAGCGGTGACAAGCGCGGCGGCGATATAACGCAATGCAATGCGCGCGAGGACAGCGGTCATTTCTTCCATCCGAAAATGAGGGAGAGGAGAGCTTTCAGAAGGGCAGCGAGGCCCGCCTTTGGCGCCGAGGATTGCGGCGCGGGCTCGGCAGGTGGGGATTTCTTGGCGGCAGGAGCTTCCGCGGCCGGGATGTTGATTCGCGGGCTATAGCCAGCATCCCGCAGCGCCTTTTCGAAGGCCGCAGCGTAGCCGGCAATCATCGCCCCGTTCTTGGCGGTGTCACCATTCACGATGGCGCGGGAATTGTAGTATTTGAAGCCCGGCACGTCGGGGTTTCGGATCACGAGGTAATCATAGTCGGCAAGCTTCTTGCTGGTGAAAAGCCCCTGCTCCATGCCGTCGAACGTCGCTCGGACTGAGGCCTTCAGATCAAGCGCCGATGCCTTTGAAAGGCCGAGCTTTCGATAATTCTCCTCATGCGTGATCTGGATGAGGCCGCGGCCGAACCAACCTTCGCGCCAGTAAGGTTTCGTGACCCACGGAAGCTGTCCCTTGGCATAGGCAGCATCGAGACGCTTGATCACGGTCGCGTCGGACGGATTCCGGTCCTTGCTGTTGGCGTAGACCGTTTCCTTCACCGGCTGCATCTGGCCGCCGGTCTCGTGATAGACCTCCGACAGGATGGCCGCGAGATGGAAGAGCGGCGTCCCGCGCTTCTCTGCCTCATCGAGAATGGCCTCGACACCGTTGACCTGCGCTTGAGACAAAGACGTGCCGAAGACGCCGGATGCGCGTTGGCGCACCGACGCATAGAATGCGGAGCGGTTCATGGGAATGTTCCTGAGGTGGAAGGGTTAGGAGGCCGAGAGGATTTCCGCGGCACGCTCGGCGCCGAATAGACCGGTCGCCATGGTTTCGAGCAGCGGCCAAAGCTCATGATCGCTGCGGTAGGACGAGGCGTACTTGAAGATGTTCTGGACGCGGATGGGCTGAGTTGTCATGGCGGCTTCGACCTGTGCCGCCTCGTCGTCCGTCATACGAGACCAAAGGTCCACCGGGTAAAGCACGATGGGCAAATCGGGCAGCGGAAGCCAGCTATCTCCATCCCATATCTGCCGGGCATCGCCGCTGGGCGGAGGCGAAGCAACCTCAGTCGCGTACCGATATTTCTCGTCGGCAGCGTCCTCCGGATCTATATCGATCAGGCTTCCGCAATACGATCCGTCAGGGTTCACGTAGAACTTCTGGGCCATGGTCTCAAAGCTCCGCGATGATAATGATCTGGCCAGACGCCGAGGGAACGCCTGTAGCACTGGCACCCGTGGCGTTGAGCACGGTGGATATACCGCCGTTGGTAACCTGGTACTTGATCTGGGTCGTATTCCCCGAGGGGATGGAAAGCTGCACGCCGTAGGCCGTGCTTGCTACCACACCGTAGTCGGCTTTCAGAACATCGCCTGCCGACATTGCCGAGACAGTTGCCGTGAGCACGACATAGGCGCTGAGCTTCTTCGGTGCACTGGGCAGGCCGTGAGAGATCAGGCCGTTAGAGCCGAGTGCCGCGGTGAAGGGGGCACTGATGAATGCGGCGGCGGCGGGCACGTTTCCGAGATCGACCGCACGATCCGGCATCGTGATTGCACGGTCTGCCGTGAGAGCTGCGAGATTGAGCGTCAACGCCCGCGGCGTTCCGGCCGCGTTGAAGAGCTTGAACGAAGCTGCCGCGAACTGAGCGTTCGCGATCGTCCGTGCCGTCTTGAAGATGCTGGAGATGAGATTTGCCAGCGTGAACTTCTTCAGGCCCCACGACGCAGCACTGTCAGCGAGGCCCATTTCGTCCGCGTCATCGAGTGCGGCCTTGGTGGTCGCAGCGTGAATTGCCGCCGCGATACCGCCGGTCACAGTCGCTGCGGCCTTCATCGCCCAATGGTAGGCTGAGTACAGTCCGGGAAGAACCGGCACATCTTCGGCTTCCGTGGCCCACCTACTTGCGAGCGCGGCACTATCCGCAGCACCCCCCGCCGAGGTGTCAGCATCCGAAGCGCTTGCCGCCGCTGCGTTTGCGGCCGCTTCAGCTGCAGCCACAACGGCGGCGGAAACCTGATCGCTCACAAGTCGGAACGTCGACCCTGCGACCACACCGAAAAGCTGCATACCCGCCGTGAGGCCTCCAGGCGCAACATCATTTCCCGTGTTCGTCTTGATCGTGAGCGTCGGCCCGCCGTTGAACACGACAGTCACGGGAGAGCCCGTGTTTGCTTCATAGACACCCATCATCACCAGCGCCGAGGGACTGATCGGTAAAGAACTGGTCGCAATGATCGCGTTCGGGGTCCCTGTGCCGACATCCGTGGCCGTGATGAAGCTGTAGGGAAGATCAGCAATCCGACTCCATGAGCCGGTACCGGAAGCGCCCGTCTTTTGATAGATGCCGTTATAGCCGGCCGTCGGGTCATCAACGACCCAAGCCATACTGTTCGGCCCGTGCACGAGATCAGAGTAAAGCGCCGCGCGGGTGGCGTACACGGATCCGCTGTTCGCACCGATAGCGGTGACAAACGATTCCAGCCAAGACCCCCATGCTCGAATTTTTGCCTTATCAGGCTGCAAGGGCGCGCTCGCCGGGCCATCCGCCCAGATCGTGTTTGCGGTTTCAACCATGTTGTCTCCGATAAGTTTAGGTGACAGTGAAGGCGCCGGTTGCAACAGGGCTGCCGGCAATGTCCGATCCGTTCACGGAAACCACCCACCCGTATTTCACGCCGGCAGACAGGCCCGTTACCGTTCGAGCATCGGTCGAACCCGCAGCGCCGTATTCCGGTGGTGGATAGTAGGTGGCAGCACCGAAGCTGTTGGTGGTGCCGATATAGATCTTGGCACCGACGTAATTTTCACTGTTCGGCGCCGTCCAATTGAATGTTGCCGACCCCGCGGAAGCAGAGACCGAAAGGTCCGTCACAACACCCGGAGGATTGGGATCGGACGTCGTGGCGACCGTTTCAGTGGGTGACCAATCCGAGTAACTCCCCCCGGACCCCTTGAATGCAACCTCGACATCAAGGATCGTGTCAGCGGGAACGGCTGATGTGCTGAGAATAATGATGCCGCTGGCCGGCATCACATCGGGGAACGCTTGCTCTACCCATGCTCCCGTCGCACCCGATCCGTCATTCTGCACACGATAATGCAGGACCGGCGTGAGGCTTTCGTCTTCCGGGTCCGTGATAATCGCTTTTAGGTAGACGGAACCGCCTGTAGCGATAGCCTGGACGGCCTCTAGAACCGGGGCATTCAAGCCGGCCGCATTCGGCGCGGGCGGAACGGGCGGCTGCCGTCCTTCGTCGACTGCCGGGTTCCACGCGTCGATATTCTCCGGGTGCTGCACGATCTCCATCGAAAATCCTCCCCTTGTGATGGCGAGGATCGATCGTCTGTTCTCGACCAGCTTCCCGTTGAGGCGTGGCAGGCGGTTGGGAGTCTGCAGCCTCACCCATCGGGAATAGATGGCGTTAAGGCCAGACAGGCGCACGTCAATGCTCCCCTTGACCTTCTCCTGAAGACGAAGCCAATCGCGTTTGCCGAGGCGCCTGGCTTGGCGCCACTGGTGCACCCATTGATAGTTCGCCTCTTCAGACAGCACGCGCCCCTCCTCGAGCTGCGCCGCGGTGTCCTCAAAGAAGTCTGTATCGCTCGTTGTGTAGTCGGTTGCAGGATAGGTGAACTTCGGCACCAGCCTGTTGATCGCATCCTCGAAGAGGACATCGTATTGGATCTGGTGCCCGACTATGTCGGCATCCGTCAGAACCGCGACCCGATCCTCACGAAACTTGCCGACGGTGAGAAGAAGGGCACCATCTCCCCGCTCGCATATCCATCCGTCACATGCGGCCAGGATTGCATTGGTCGCAGCCTTGGGACCGTTCTCGGTGGTATCCCAACCGTTGCACTCATATCGCTTTTCGGTCCCGCCCGAGGCGCGCGGCACATCCTCATCGCAGATGTTTGCCTCTTCGATCCACATGCTGAGGACAGGCAGGATAGCTTTCCGATAATCCCGGCGATGACCGAATTCATTGAAACACTGATGCCAGCACATGATGAGCGCGGCATTTCTTGTAAACGTCCAGGTGGACGGATCGTCAGGGCTTTGCGACGGGTTTCGATAGTCCCAGCAATGCGCGCCATCGACCTCAACCGACAACTGCGGTGCGCCGTAAGGGTACGTCCTTTGCTGCTCCTTTTGCCGCGCATTGCCGACAAGATACCCAACGGACGCCTGACCATCCCCACGGTGATCGTTCGTCCATATCCCCGATGGCCCAAGCCGGGATACGATACCTGCATAGGCCGTCTCCACCGGAAGCCCCAGCCGGCTGGCAATGCGAACACCGCCCGCCGCATATCGCCCATCGGCCAGCCCGTTTACGAGAGCCATGCCACCGGAAATGTTGTTGCTCAACGTCACGACATCGTCATGCAGGTAGTATCGATTGACCGCATGAATGCGGTGTCCTGCAAGCGCCTGCACGCAATAAAGATATGGCCCGAGCGATTCCCACAGCATCCGAGCGCCGGCAACTCGTGTCCTGCCGACGATGAAATTCCGGTAGGGAATAGCCTGTGTCAGCGGAACCTTGCCATCCTCTGCCTTGGGTGGCTTCGGGGCCAAGAGCATTTGCAGGCCGATGGATATTGCCGTCGTGGCGATGGCCGAGGCTATCGATGCGAACGTAATTGTCGTGGCGCCGATCGTGAAACCGGCGGTCCCGAAAATTGCGGTGAAGATCGGCGTAAAGATCGGGTCGAAGAGAACCTGGCTATAGAGCGACGTCGTATGCCCCAGCCCGTACCGCTGGAGCATCATGCGATGGTGAAAGCTCAAGGCGTATATCTCCAGGCTGCGACGTGATCGGCACGCTTTCCAGCCACACCATTCGGGCCAAGCGCGACCCAAAGCGGGCCGAATCGGACGGCACAAATTTCCCTGACGACACAGTCGATGGCAGACGGAGCGCGAATGACGCCGATATCCCCGTCTCGAAGATCATCCATCACGCGCACGAAGCCGAGCGGTTCGATCCCGCCGCCGATCATCTTCACCAGGCCTCCTTTGGCCGTCATCACGGCGTATGCACCGCGCTCGTCGCTGTAGGTCCCGCGGACACGGGCGGCCGGGTCGGTCCCGCAGAGATGCTGCGCCCACGTCGCGCAGAACATCACGCAATCGTCGCCGGAGACCCCGCCCCAACGAAACCGGTGAGGCAGGCGAATGAATTCGTGAATATCCATGGACTTCTCAGAAGTTGGGCCAGACCGGCTGCACACCGCGCGCAAGCCGCGCCGTGCCATCGCAGAACTTGTCGGTGGGCGAGATTGCCTTTTGATGCGCAGAGGACCACAGCGACCGCGATGGGCGCGATCGCGTACTTTCCCCTGCGACCACCGACAGGGAAAGCATCAATGACAGGTCTCCGTCGCTTGGTTGTGCCTGAGATGCCTCCCCGACGTGAGAAGCTATCCCGCTCCAGATCGGAATGATCCTGCTCATCGGCTGGTAATAGCGGTCGAGCGTCGTAATCCCGATTTGGACCTGTGCGCCCCTTACCGGAGGCAGAGCGTCCAGCGTCTTCGCGCCTGTAACAGGATCGATGCCCGACAGTGTGAAATCCACGCTGTCCGCAGTCCCATTGATCAGCACCTCCAGCGTCGGCACCCCGATCAGGACGCCGCCGCCGAGATAGACGGTTCCGTTCGGATCGATGCTGTCGAAATTGGCCGGGATGTCGTGCACCCCAAACCAGACATGGAGAGCAGGCTCGGTCCCCACCCGAAGGAAGAGCCCGAGTTGATGGCTCCCGCGCATCTCCTCAATGACGGCATCAGGTATCCACGCCATCAGAACGCCTCGGTGAACTGGAGCGTCGGTCGAGCTTGGAGCCAGCCGTCGACGTCCAAGGGAAGCGTGAACCCTTGCGGAAAGCGCATGACGCAGAGCGGTCGCGCTAACTCGACACGGGTGTTCTCCTCGCACGCCTCTCGAAGAGCTGGCCCGATCCCGAGCGCGTAGTCGGCATAGCTCAGCTCTACACCTTCCACGGTCTCGCTCCCCTCCTCGGTCTTGATGCTCTCCCAATACCGATATGCGCGCCAGCCCTTAGTGGGATGATTGATCGAAAACCAGTCAGACCAACGCAGAGGCCGGGAAGCCCCGTAGACGCGCAAGAAGATATTCCCTGCCCCGAGTGCGGCTGAAGCCGTCAAACGCCCCCACACAGAAGCCTGCGAGTACCCCGAGGTATCAGAGAACAACGCACCGTCCGAATGCGGGATGCCGTCGATGACAGGCCGACGTGCCGCGAATGGTCCCCAAGCATCGGTCAAGAGAGGCACGTTGAAGAAGCGGAATCCGCCATTGCCGCGGGCACCCAGCCAGTTGATGATCTCGAAGCGTTCGGTGTCGTCTGCCTGAAGGACGCATTGCTCGTAGAGCGCCTTCACACGGCCCCCACCGCTCATCTCTATCGAGATCGCCTCGCCTGTCCCGTTCACGCCGCCATCAATCGAGTTTCCGATGATGTCGAAGGACGCCCGCTTCGGCCGGAGATATCGAACCGGAACGGTAGGATTGTCTGTGTAACGAGCCATCCCTAGCCTTTCTGGTTCGAGTAACGCCGCTGCATGTCGCCGAAGCCGCCACGCCGCATCTGGTAGCTCTGCTCGCCCTGCGCCGCTGCAATCCCCTGTTGAACGAGGTCGCGGATATGCTGGTCGCCGGAGCCGCCATAGATATGGATGTCGTATTTCGGCGGCTGGACTTTTGGGTCGTTGCCGTTGGCAGCCATCATGTCCTGGCTCTTGTTGGTGTTGAACACCTTGGAGCCCTGCGGGAGATTGACGAGTTCGGGACCGCGCTCACCGACGATGGCAAGACCGCCGGGCGCATAGTTCGTGCCATCAGCGTAGAGCCCGACGCCGCCTTTCAGCCAAGCCGACGCGAACTGCGAAGAGCCAGAGAACAGGCCCATGCCGTATTTGGTGAGGCCGGAGAGGATGCCACCGCCACCACCGTTCGCCATAAGCGCTTGCGGTATGCTTTCCAGGGTTGAGCCGAGCTTTCCAAGGCCACCACCAAACTCACCGAGGCCTTTGGAGGCCTTCTCCAGCTCCGCATTGAACTTGTTCACATAGGACTTCCCAGTCGTTCCCAGTACGTCGGCGGAGTTCGCTCCTTGGGCAAGCGGACGGCCGGTAAACCACACTGACGCCGCGTCCTGCGGATTACCGTACTTTGCAACGGAAGCACCGAAGTACTTCTCGAATACAGCATCTTGAGCGCTCTTGCTGCCCAGAAACTCGTTCGGCGTTAATGAAGTACCCAGCGCACTTTTCGTCCACGACGGGATGTTGGCTCCCATGACCTGATAGGCGCCATAAGCACGATCTCCGGTGCGCGTGACGGGGCCGAGCGCGCTGTAATTTCCGCCACTGCTCTCAATCGCTTTGATTGCAGTTGCATAGGATCCGATATCGCCCAGAAGCGAACGACTGACAGGGACGACGGGAGCCTTACCGAAATTGTCATTCGCAGCAGAACCGCCAAGTCCAAGGGGTTTAGCCGCTACCGCACCGACTGCATTCGCTCCAGCGCCCGTTCCGCCCTTCGAGCCCGTGAGCCAGTCGGCAAAGATGGTGCCGATCCCGTCGAAGAACTTCTCCCACAGCTTCGAGGCCTCACCCGAAATCGCGGCCTCAAGGCCCTTGAGGAAGGCCTTGCCGATGTCGTGGCTGCCAGAAAGCAGCTCGGAACTGAACGCGTCTCCAAAGCTCTGGGCCAAGTCCTTCGCCTGCTTCCATTGAAGCTGCTGGCGGATGGCGTTCGCCTCAGGGGAGTTCAGATTCTCATCGAAGCCATATCGCGTCAGCGTGGTGGCAATCTGCCTATCCATCGCGCTACGGCCAGCCTGGCGCTCGGCGAAGCTGACATCGAGCCAGAAGTTCGCCTTCGCCTCCTGCGCGCGGAGATAGGCCTTGGTAACCTCATCAACCTTCTCGTTTTCCTTCTCCAGCTCGAAGAAGTTGGGCTTTTCAGTTGGCACCGGAACGGCGGTAAACCGCCCATCGGAGTTAAGAATGCGAGAATCGGCGACGTCAGGATCGCCCGCTAGATCGGAAGGTCTCGAAGTTGGGATGCCGGGAACGCGGGGGATAAACATTTCATCACCGAGTATCCGCCCGTTCTCGGACCAGAGGGGCGACAGCCTGGGCAAAGAGGTGAACGATTTCGCTTGATCCGCGACTTCTCGCATCTTGTCGGCTGCGCCAGAAAGTAGATCATAGAACTCCTTGATGACCGGATTTGACTTGTCCCCGAGTATTGTCGAGAGGCTTTCCAGAGCGCTGTTGAGTGCCAGGGTTGGGTCTTTACCCGCTTCGATCGCGTCTTTGACGTCGACCATGTTCTTGCGGAAGATTGAGACCTTCTCAGTGTCAGCCGAGTTGATGGCATTGGACAGAGCGAAATCGGTGTCCATTCTCCCAATCGCTGATACCAAGCCCTCCATCTCACCGCGGAGGCCCTTGATCTTCAACTCTGCAGCGGTCGCGGATGCTTCCTGCTTGTCTTGTTCTTCCCGCGCGCGTTCGAGTTCGTCGGCGTACGCTTTGAGAGCAGGGGCTGCATCGCCCCAACGAGCGGCAACTGTCTGAATAAGCTCGCTCTGGCGCTCCAGATCGGCTTCCATTTTGCCGGAGCCGTCTTCGGACGTGGAAAAATACTGGATCAACGCCGCCACACCGGCGGTCAGGCCGACCGTGACAAGCGTAACCGGGCTGATGATCGAAGCGAAAGCTGCGCCAAGCCCCATGACTGGACGCTCCATAGCAGCCAGCACCGACGCCAACTGCGTACCTTGCTGAAGGCCGATCATCAGCGGGCTCATGCCCATCGCTGACGTAACCGCGACGTCTTGAAACTGATAGCCAGCATTGATGCCGGCCGCTCGCTGCGCGCCGCTCACCCCATTCTGGTTTGCGGCCTTGACCGCAGTTCCCGCCGTCGTTGCTGAAGTCTTCAGGCGCTCAAAGGCGAGGCGTTCACCGTCAAGCGCCTTTTGCATCTGCTGGGCATTGATGATCCCAAGCTGATGAGCCCTGTTGATCTCCGACACCGCTGCGGCGTAGTTCTTCTGTGCGTTCGCCAAGGGCTGATACTTGACCGTCAGGCGCTCGATCTCGGCGCGGAACGCCCTAACATGCTCATCCTGGTTCTGGAACGGGCGGGCGACCGGCGGCACCTTCTTCGTCTCGTCTCCGACACGCCTCAAGGCACCTGCAAGTGCTCCCGCCGAGGTCGTCAGGCTCTCTGCCGCCGTTTCCATCTTGGCGGCTGCGGCATACAGCCTTTCCAGATCGACCGCGGCCGACGACGCCTGTGTGGAATCGATTTTGAAGCCAAGTGAGGCAACAGTCATGGGTTTACCTTTAGGTGAAAGGCGGTATCGTCCTCGCCGAAACGGAGGCCGCTAGGATGATGAAGAATTTTGTTGCTCTGGGCGCGGTTCTCGCGCTGGTAGGCTGCAACACCATAGAAAACCAGTATGTCAGCGCCACAGGTCGTTACGGTAGCGGACAGACAACCTTTGGGGCCATGCAGGAGAACGTGAAGTTCTCCATCGGCGATGGTCGGGTAACCTGCCGCGGCACCGCACCTGACTGGCGGAAAGCAACGGTCGTCATTCCGGTGGCATGCACCGATGGGAAGTCAGGGACAGTAACCATGACCAGACCCATGACGAACGCATCCATGGTCGCTGGTGAAGGGACCATGCAGTTGACCAATGGCGAAACACGTCGCTTCATATTCGGCCGCAAAGACCAGCTTTGATCCACGCCAGCTTGTTGGGGGAGAGCCTTCCTCCGTGATAAACTAGAACAGCTCAGAGAGATAATGCTCAAGACCATCAACACGCCCCTTGGCTGGGGCGCCATCACTTTCGTTGCCTCAATGATCCTCATTGGCTCGCTACTAGGCCCCGTCGCCTGTAATTCCGGCTGGCAGTCTTCCTCCATTGGCAGGCAGGGAGCATGTTCTCATCACGGCGGAGTTAATCGCACGCCTGCGCTGCTGCAGTTCCTAGCGAGCCTTGGTTTGGGTGTATGGGTAGGCGTTCGCATCAAAAATAAACGAACAGAGAAGCCGTCACGCCAAATCGTTTCTAGCGCAACTCAGAGGGCCACGAACTCCAAACGAGGCACGATCTGCCCATCTTGCGGATTGGCAATGAGGGCGTTCGCCTTGGATGGAAAAATCCTTCTGCGTTGCGACTGCGGGACGGAAGTACGGTATCGATGAACGATGCTCCGGTACCTACGGCTTTGGTCGCCCATCCAGGGTCTATTCCATCTACATCAAGTGCTCGTAGGCAGTGAAAAGGCGCCCCGAAGAGCGCCTAAAGGTATTGGCATTGTGGCAGTGGTTATGCTTCTGCCAGCGCCGGTTTGATGAGCTGCGCCAGCTTCGTCAGGCCCTTGGCCGTCACGCGAACCTGCTCCGTGACCTTTTCGGAGCCATCAGCGCGCAGAACCGTCGTTACCTTGTGCTCCAGAAGGCCGGATTGCGTCTTGGACGAGTATCCGAGGTCGTGGGACGCCCCCACCCGCTTGTAGATCCAACCGTTCTGGCGAAGCCAGTTGAACAGGTCGCTGGGACGCATCTGGAGCGCTTTTGCGGCGTCGGTGATGCAGAGAGAACCGTCAGCCTCGGAAAGGCGCTGCAATGCCTCCTGCGACGGCAGAAGCTCCTTGACCTGCCTCTCCAGTTCCAGCGCCTTTTCGCTGTAGGTTAGCAAAAGGCCGCGAAGAGCGCCGGGGTCGTTGAGATCGACGGTCGGGCCGCTGTTGGCGATACGACGAAGTTCCGCCTCCATGGCGTTGAACGCTTCGATGTAGCGCAACTTCCATTTCAGCGCCTTGCCGCCGGTGAAGCCCATGGCGAGGAGCGTGAAGCCGTCGCGGTCCATATCATAGGATCGGTAGGTCTGGCCGGTCGAAGGCTCAACATATGGGGTCTCTCCAAATTTGGAGAGACCTAGCTGCGGCTCGCTGGCAATCAGATTACCGATATCACGCAAAATATGGCCGTGCTGTTTCCCGAAGAACTGAGCCACGTCGCGGCTGTTGGCGAACACCTCGCCGTCCTTGGCATGTACGATCGGGTTGCGTGTGGCATCGATCGGTGTCATCTGTGCATTCGTCATTGCCTATGTCCTTTCCGAGGTTAGGCAGTGGAGCTAGCCATCGCGGAAACGATGGCCGGTGGTCGTGACAGCGGGGCCGCTTGCAAGGCTCAAACCCCGCCGTCACGGATCAGGCGACATTGCCGCCCAATTTCTTAATTTTCGTTAACCATTCGACTGCACTAGGCGCCCGGCCTGCCAAGCCCGGTAACGCACAGGGGTTCGCTTTCATGAACGCCGGAGCCTATGAAGCTCGGGTTCGCGTTACATCCCCATGGCAGCGGGGAATTGGTGATTTCAGATGATCAGGCTGCGAAGAAAGTGCCGGTGCAGACGGCCAGCCTCTACATCCCATCCACATTCGGCTGTTTCGCAAAGCCACTGGTCGGACAGGACAGCTTTGATCTTTTCCTGCACCTCTTCGGCGGTCTGGCATTGGTGGGTGACAACATCCTTCACCGCGCTCCATGCCGCCTCGTATTCAGGCCCCTCAGCCTCAACGTCTCCATCTGCGCCAGCCGTCGCAAGCCACGCGGCGTTTGCGGCGCGGTAACGATTGACGAGAACGCCGATGCCCAGCGTAGAGACAGCGCCGATTGCCGCTGGCGTCGAAGCGGCGATTACTGCCCCACGGATAAAGGTGCGCCGATCCATCACGCTACCTCCGGCTTGGGACTGACACGCCCGCTGCCGATACGGCGCGAAACCGTGACGCATTCGTTCACGTGGTTGATCTTCACGCGCCACATTCCGCCGTGGATGCGTTGCATCGTCTCGGCGAGGTAATTAGCTGCAGCCTGAGCCTCTGCCATTTCGTTGGTGGCAGAAAGAGCGGCTTTGACGATGGATGGGTGGATTGCCAATGATGGCGCACGTTTGCTATCATGCTCGCGCATGTTGAAATCCTTTCGAGGGTTTTGATGTTGCTGCGAAAGGGCGAAGCGGGTTTACGAGGCCGTTGCTTCGCCCTTTTCCTTTTCGGACTCAGCCAATCCCTTTTCGATGAGGGATCGCACAGCCGCAGTCCGCGATTGAATCCTGTTCAGGAAACGATAATCCTCTACTCGTTCCAGCAATGAGGGCTCCATGGTGATTGGAATCCTCTCGCTTTTCATTTCGCTCAACATTGCCTCCTTTGTGTGATGTGGTACGAATGGGATAGTGGCACTTGGGCACATTGATGGCAATAGGGCATTAGTGCCCAAATGCCATTATTCAACTATGGCATTGTTCAGGAACGGATATTTCTATGGCTGACGCCCCATCGCGCGACCAAAACAAGTTCATCATTCGTATGCCTGATGGCCTGCGAGAGCGAATCCGCGCTGCTGCCGAGAAGAACAATCGTTCCATGAACTCTGAGATCGTCGGGACCTTGGAGTCCTTCTATCCAGAGCGGATGTCGCTAGAAGATATCCGCAACTACATCGCTCAGTTAGTGGATGGATATCGGCATAGCCCGGCCGAGGACCTTCTCACGGAGATCGCCGACATGATTCAGTTACTCGGAGAGAAGCTGCCGATAGAGGACAGCCTCGCCTATCGCGCCATGAACGAAGATCCTGAAACCGAAGATTGGAACCGTGAGCACCCAGACAACCCGACCGCTGGCTCCATTGCGCACTCCAAGATGCAACGCGGAAAATCCTGAACCTCCCCTTCCGTTGAACACCCGCGCATTGGGGCAGGAAACTGCCAACGTCGCAATTCCCTCCGCCACAAAATGGAAGGGAATTGTTTTGGGAACGCGCCTCACGGAAAATCAGACGATTATGCTGAACGTGCCCCAGATTGCTCATCTGAGGCGCTGAAACGTTATCCACAGAAACGCCAAAAAGCGGTTGGAAATTGCAGAGACGCTCTGTCGCGCCGATTTAACCGCGTATCAATCTCACTGCGTTAGGCTAGACTCCAACACAATCTTGGGTAATGTCGCGAAGAAACTTCTTCTCACTCCAAATCGTCTTACGCGGATAGCATGTCAGCCAAGCCAACCACTCAACACCCTCCGAAGAAACAACGTATCCTTGGGTTTGGAAGTGGAGGGGTGGAGATTCCGACATCTCAGTCGTTCCAGGAAGGTCTCGTAATTGCGGGACATGGGCCCTATATTCCAATTACGCCGCCGCAAGCGGGAAGCCCTAAGAAGCAGGAATCAACCGTGACAAGGGAAGAAGTCGACGCAAAACTCGAACGCACCGAAGCAAAGGTCGAAGCCACAGTTTCGGAAATGAAGGCAGAGTTCGCGAAGTTTGAGACTGAGATGGTAAAATTCCGCTCAGATATCTCCTCTGGGATTTCTGAGATGAACACCAATGTCGCCATTTTGAAGAACACTCTCCCGTCAAAGGGCTTTCTCGTTGTGACTGCGATTTCCATCGTCGCCGTCACCATCGCTATCCTAGCATTGGGAGCGACACAGTTTGGCAACGGCATTATGGCGTCCTCTGCCTCCGTCAGTCAGGCCGTTAATGCTGAGAAGGTAGCCGTTGAGGCGCAGCGGATTTCCGCAGAGAATGCGACTCAACTCAAGAGTATTTCCGAAAGCCTCGGTGCGATCGCAGTGAAGTTCGAAGCGATGCAACGCGAGCAGGCGCCGCAGCAATAACGGATGCCCCTGCCCGTTTTGACAACCCCACCTTCCGAGGTGGGGTTTCGCGTTTAAGGCTTCTTGTTCGCCTCCCGCTGCGCCTCCCGCCATTTGCGAGTGCGGCGAGATGGGTGGTTACCTTCCTCGATGAGGAAACAGCGCATCGAACAGGCGAGCGGTAAGCGGACGCTTGGAGACCTCGACCTTAGGAGCTTCCTTGCCCTCTGCAGCCTTGGCTGCGTCCATAGACCTCCGCTTGATGTCGAGGGCGATTATCGCGTCGAGTTGCCACGGCAGAAGCGAGATTTCGCGAAGGTCGGCCCAAGCCTTGATTTCGCGAAATCCGAGGGCATTTAGACCGAACCCGTTTCCCTGTCGCTGACTGTCTAACTCTCGGAACCAGTACCAGACTTGTTCCCCGGCCGACGGGATTTTGATTTGCTTGCCGTCGGCTTGGTCAGCGACGAGCTGGCAGAGGCGTTCGATGAGCTTGTAGCGAAAGGGCTACGGCGCACCGCCCGCGCCTGAGCCTGCTCCATGAACATGCGGAATCGACCAAAGAAGGTTCGCGCATTCTCCTCAGAGAAGGGAACTTCCTTGCCGCCGATTGCCGGGTTCGGGCTCCAGTGCGTCACGACCTTGGAGAGGAAGGCGACCATTCTTTCGTCTTCCTCGTCCTCAGCCGTCTGAAGGCTCCCCTTCTCCTCTGCACGAGCTGCAAACTCGGCGGCGACCGATTTCATCGCCTGCCGAGCCCGCTTGCTGTCAGGGCCGACCATTCCAAGCTTGAGGCCGATTGGCTGGCCTACCTCGTCGAGAAGGTCGAACTCGATGCCGGCCTCCTGCGCTTGGACGAGTGCATCGAACCGATCAAGAGAGATTGCCTCAGCCATTACGCGCCTCCAGTAGCGGCCACCGTAACGATAGCGCTGTTGATTTCGATGTTGCCCGAGATCAGGCGGGCGGTGTTGGCGCCGCCACCATTCTCCTGCGCGGTCATGACGATGCCATAGAAGAGCTTCGTCGTACCGGTCGGGACAGTGGTGGCGGTATGCGTGCCGCTCTGGGTGCCCGTCGTCGTGATGGCCGAGCCGCCCGGCGTAGCCGCTACGCTGAACGCATCCGTGGTGGGGCTCACGACATAGTAGGTGGTACCGGCGGTCAGGCCGGCCGGAAGCGCGCCGGTCGTGCTGAACTTGACCGGTGTATCCGCGGCGAGGCCGTGAGCGGTCCAGGAGATCACGCCAGGCGCTGCGATCGTCATGGTCACCGCCGACGTTGCCGGAGCCGGAGCGTCATCAAAGGCGAGCTTGAACGGGAAGTTATGCGCCGTCGCTTCAGCGGCGATGAGCGCGATCTGACCGTCATCCTCGGGCAGGATGATGAAGTTATTCTGCATCGAGCCGGCGTTGCGGGTGCCTTTCGCCTTCAGGTCGCGGCCGGAGGAGATCACGGATTCGGTGATGAGCGTGGCGGCATCGCCGATTGCGCCCATGGTCTGCCAGCCCTTGATTTCGGTCCAGACGGTGGAAGCGAACAGCGCCGCCGTCATGTCCTCGTCGTCGGGCACGTCATTGACTGCCGGGCCGATATAGATCTTGGCACCGGCAACCGGATAAAGCTGAGCCATGGCTCATTCCTTTCTGTCTGATTGCGCTTGCCGAAGGCGCTGGGACGGCAGGCCAATCAGGCCGGAACTCGTGGGTAGCAAGCCCACCGAATTGTGACTGGGATCGTCACATGGGTATCGCCAACGACGAAGACGCCGATCTCCGGGTCCTCATCGATCCTGACAAGCGCGGTGTCTTTCGCGAAGCGCGTGCCTCGCTTGAAGTGCGCCCTAATCTGGGCAGCGATATCCAGGCCTCGGGCATGTGTCGTGCCGTTAGGCCACGTCACGTTCGCACGCATGAAGCCTTGGCGGATCGGGTCCATCTCCAGTGAGAGATCCGTCTCGATCGATCTGTTGAAGTGGACCTCGAGACTGACGAACGGCTTGGCTGCCTGCGGAACGAATTCAATGCCGGGATATGCGACATTGCCGGCTGCGGTCCACCCCGGAGGAAGGGGCCACGTACCGAAGTATTCCATCAGGCCGCGAAAGATATTCTCTTCAACCGTTGCCGCCATCCGTGCTACTCCGTCAGTCCATGGCCGAACAACCGCTCAGCGATCGCGAGATATTTGCCCTGCTCGATCAGGCCGTTGACCTTTTCCGGGGGCAGAAGGCCGAAACCGAAGGCGGTGAGGCCGTGATGGAGATGTTCATCAAGAACACCGACTTCATCCAGCGCGCGATGCTGATCATGCTGGCTGAGAACCGCCCTCAAAGCGGGAACGAACCTTAGCCTCTGCCTCGGCCACGATTTGCGGCCACCGCTGCGCGACGGCATCGACAAAGCCGAAACCTGCCTGATTGTAGACACGCCCCAAGCTATCGGTCCCGACGAAGCCGTAGTTCATGCGCGCTGCGTATCCAGCCTGAAAACCGAGATAGACGGTCGAGCCTAGCTCGGCCCCGGCGATCAACATCTCCACGCCGCTATCGGAAAACTCCTTCTGCTCCGGCTTCACCGTCGGCATTTCGGCCGTCGATGCCATCAGAGACCGGCGAAGGTGGCCGAATTTGACCGGCATCCTCCCGCCTTCCGCAATTGGCTTTCGCACCTCATTGGCTACCGTCTGCGCAGCAGTCTGGAAGATCGCCTCAGCGCGATCCATCTCCGCCCTGCCCCATTCCCCGATAGTGGCCGCGAAACTCATCAGCGCCCCCGTGAGCGGGCGTAGGCCTCTGCAAAATCGTAGTCGTATTCGACGTCACACCGGCAGCCGATAATCTCGGCAGCGCCAGCACCAAGCGAAGTGTCGCCCGGGTAACGGAGCAACGCGCCGGAAGGCGACTGGAAGGCGAGATCCATTCCCTGCACGCTCTGCCCATTCAGAACCATATGCGTGTGCCGCACGCGCCTGTCTCCAGCCGACCGCCACTTGCGGGTGACCAAGCTTGCATCGCGGCCCATCTTGTCGAGGCCCTGCTGAAACGCCTCGTGCTTTGCGGCCATGACCGATGTCATTGTCTCAGTTCTGGCCACCATCTCACCGCGGAGCTTCAGGTTCCGGTCTCGCAGTCGCATCAGCACCTTTTCGAGAGTGGCCTTATCCAGAGGCTTCCCGGCGTCGATAGCGCGCCGCACGGCTCCATCCAGCCGTTTATCGCGGGTCTTGAGCGTCAGATACTTTCGCATCAGTTCGGGATCGCCCGAGAGAAGGTTGATGCGGGTGCGTTCGATCAGCGCCGCCTGCTGGGCGTTCAGTCCGATAACTCCGCCTTCCCTCTTGCCCGTGATGCGGCTCTGCCGGCCGACCAAGTCGAGGGCAATCGTGCCAGGCCCCTGTCCTTGGGCATAAGCTGAGACGATGGTCTCGCGCGCAGCCTCCCGCGTCTGCTGCGTGATCCCCTTGATCATCGTCGAAGATAGATCGCGGATGTTCGCCTCGGCCCTTTGGTTCTGGACATCCCAGCGGAGCACGACTCGCCCGCCGAGCGGGTCGGATAGGCGCGGCATGTCTTTGACGACCAGAATGCCGCCAGCGTTGTAGGCCTGCCTCAGCGCCTCAGCGAGCGGGCGAAAAGCCGCCTCGTCGATGTGTAGGGCTTCGATTGCCCCTTCTACATCTCGCCGTTCCAACCTCTCCACAATCTCGCGAAGCACGATCTCGGACTTGATGTCCTCGACCGCCTCCAGAAAGGCCCGCTCCATCTCCGGGGCCAGCCTGTCGATCAGGTCAAGAAGCTGCTGGCGTAGCGTGGCCATCAGTCGGAAGGCTTCTCAGCTTTCTTGACGGTTTTCTCGGCGGCAGGCGTATCATCCTTGATGATCGAGCCGAGCCCAAGCCGTTCGATGGCCTTTGCCTCCGACACTGGCAGACCGGTCAGCATCTTTCCGGCCTTCTGGCTCTTGTAGTTCTTCGAGAGCAGGACGTTGGTCATGCCGAATTCCTTCCGTTGTGGCCGTCTAGCGGCGCGACTGAATTTCCCAGAAAACCACCAGCCCGGCGGGCGACAGCGGCTTGACGTTGATGATGGCGTGCTCCTCGCCGCCGATCACCACCATGTCGGCCGTGCTCGGCTCGATCGAGAGGCCGGCGGTCGAGAGATACACAAGCTTATCGCCCCGCATGATGAGCGTTCCGTCGATTTTGTCGTCGGTGTATTCCATGACGGCCAACTCGCAGGCGTGGTCAGTTATGGTCGTCACCGGGTCGTAAGGCGGGCCGCTTGTCGTGGTGCGTCGGATGGCACCAGTCTGGCCGAACTTGGCGATAAGACGCTCAGCCGTGGCGCGGGTGCGTGCGTAATCGAAGGTGCCCATCAGACGACCATTATGCCCGGGAGTACCGGCATGAGCAGCGGCCACAGCATGCCTTCAATGAGGGTGACGACCGGCGTGGCGAGCGCAACCAGGTCATCAATGCTGGCGGTCTGGCTGACGCTGTATTCTACTTCGATCTGGCCGATCTTCTCGCGCTTCACGGTCGAGGTTCCGGTAACGACGGGGCTCAAGGAGCCGGGGTTCGTCAGTTCCAGCCATGCGGCCTCGTAGCTGGCGTTGATCACAATCTCCGGTATCTGATCGCTTCCGATAGGCTCACCCCACTGTGTGGAGGCGTCTGTGCGAGGCCAGGCACGATCCTGAGCGAGACCGCCAGCCCTGCGCCCGCTGAACCGCGGCTCGTATCGATCGATCACCAGAGAGCCACGTTGACGCGCTGCGGCAATCTGAGGCTCAGTCGCATCCTCGGGAATGACATAGCCCGCCGCAGCCCAATAGGCCGAAGCCCCCTCATTCGTGCCGTAGCCAGCCATAGGTTACTCCGCCAGCTTCTCGTCGATCTTGGCCTGCAGTTCCTCGGCGCTCCAGCCATGATAGGGCTTCTTGCCGACGATCTCGGCATAGTCGGAGCGCAGCTTGGCCAGTTCGTCGGACTGATCGGCCGGCTTGGAACCGCCCTTCTTGCCGTCTTCGTCGTGGTCCAGCGGATCGCGCTTTGACTGGCCTTCGATGACCTTCACGGCCATGCTGGCTTCGAGGAGTTGCAGATAGTCACCCGAGAACTCGCCCGACACCTCGCCGAAGGCCGGGAGGCGGATCATGCCTTTCGTGCTCTGCAGGTCGTAGGGCGAATTGGTGAGGTTCTTGACGGTGATCATTTGCAAATCCTCGTGAAAGAGAGGCGAGCGGCACGAATGCCGCCCGCATGGTTATGACGGCGATCAGGCCGGCGGCTGGCTGATCTGATCGAGATAGCGCATCGCTACCGTCGTCAGCAGTTCGACGCCGCCCGTGCGGAAGATGCCCGGTACAGCGAAGTTCAGCGGGCCATCCTGGTAGACCGGCAGGAAGCGATGCGGCATCGGCAGGTGCAGGCGCACATACTCGGCATCGTTCTTGTAGGCGACGAGGCGGCCGGCAGTGCCAGCGGCATCGCCCGTGCCGAGTTCGCGAACCGTGCGGATCGTGAGCGGGCGGCCGGTGGTCAGGGTGTAGATGTTCGTCCGCATCACGAACGACAGGATCGTTTCCATCGTCGTCGCGCTGTAGGGCGTGGCGGCGATGTAGTTGTAGGCCTCGATCGGGAGCAAGATGGTGTCGGCCATCTCGATCTCCTTGGAGTCGAGCCAAACGCCCTGAAGCGCGATGTTGATGTCGCGGACGATCTGCGCCGGGGTCTTCTGGCCGACGCCGGACGAGTCCACCCAGTAGCGGGAAGAACCAGTACCGTCGTTCGGCGCATCGGTCTTGGTGACACCAGAGTAGTTGATCAGGCCGCCGAGACCTTTCTCGGTGTTGCCCTTGAGGGTCAGGTCGTACATGAACTTCATGTAGGCCAGACGGGCGGCACGAGCGCGGCGATCCGGCAGGTTGGCGCCGGGGAAGCCCATGGTCGTGTTGACCTCTTCGATATTCCACTGGTAGCCGATGGCCGCCAGATGGAAGTTCTTGGTCTGGTAGTCCTGGCTGACGTCGGCCATCGGCACGTCCTTGGCACCGCCAGCCTGCCAATTGGCGCGGCCGCTCATGTCGGACGAGTACGTGAGGACGCCCGGGGACCACTCGGGGCCGGAGGTATCGACGAAGATCAGGCGACCGAAATCCCAATCGGGATAGCGGGCCTCGTAGACGGTCTGATTGACCTTGTAGGCCTGCGCGGTGACGAACGCGAGGGCCTGCGCGTCGTTGAAATGCTGGTTCATGGCTTAGGTCCCCGAGACAGAGAGCGAAGGAACCGGACGACGATAGCGAACGAGGCCGATGGCGCCGGATTTGCCGGCAACCTCGAACTGCGCGCCCGGGATGGTGACGACCGTCGCGGACTGTGCCGCACCGGTCCAGGTCTTGTTCGCCGTGTTCCAGCGAGCGGCAGCGCCCGCCGTGACGTCGGCACCGAGCAGAACGCCGATGACGCCGGATTCGCAGATGGCGACATTGTCATACTGCGCATAGGCATCCCCGGTGTGGGGCAGAACCTGCGAGGCTTCGGTGATGCCGATCACATTCTCGCCGTTCGTGGCGGTGATCTCGACGCAGGTATGCTCACCCGTGCCGGGCTTCACCGGAACGCCGAATCCAAGGGTGCCGGAGCCTTCCTTGGTACGGGTGATGGCATTCCATTCCTCCATGTTCGCCCGGCGACCGAGCGCATAGGAGGTGAGAGTGTCCTTGAACGTGAGTGCCATTGCTTAGGCCTCCTTCTGATTGCGCCAGGCGTTGATGTCGGTGACGCTGTCCGACCACGCCTTTTCCGAGGCGGTCGCGCCGTCAAGTGTCTGCTTGAGACCATCCTTGACGACCGCGGCGAACGGATCGGCCGGCTTCACGTCCTTGGCGATGGCCTTGAACATGCCGGTGATCATGTCGTCGGAAGCGTCCTTGATCATGTCGTCGCCGAGCTTGGCCTTGACTGCGGCGCGGCGGAGGTCGGCATCGCTGCCCTTGATCTCGATCTTGGCGTCGATAGCCTTCACGGTCTGGACGAGAGCGGCGCGGTCGGCGACGAGTCGATCAACGTCCTCGGGCTTCAGTGCGGCGTCCTGCGCCTTCTTGAGATCGGCCTTGAGGGTGCCGATCTCCTGATCCTTGGCAGCGATGGCCGCAGTGTGGGCGGCATCGTTGGCAACGATCTTGGCGGCAGAGGATTCGAGATCCTTCTGCAGTTTGGAAATGGCCTGGGCGCCCTGGTCGGTCGTCTGAACCGACAGTCCGTCCACGACCACAGTCCGAAGTGCTTCAGTCATGACGACTGTCTCCTTGTCAGTGGTAGATACCGGGGCGGCGCCCCACGAAATCGCACCGTCGCCGATGCGAGCTTTGGAACCAGCCCGCGCCCGATCGACGATCGCGAGATGGTTGATCTTGATGTTCGATTGCTGGGCGTCGTAGGCCTGCCCATCGGGAGCCACACCGTCGCCCCAGACGAGTTCGCAGGTGTACCCGGCCGACAGCTCGCGCTTGCCGGTCTCGACGGCCTCGATCGCCGCAGCGTCCTTCAGGATGAGCGGTAGATGCACCCACTCGCCGTCCTTCTTGGCCGCCGTGCTGACCTCGCCAACGGCGAGCTTCTTCCAGTTGTCGGCAGTGACCGCCTCCGCCGGGTGATCCATGGTCACCGGGGCATGGGTGAAGCTCTGAAGGCTGGCGTCGGAAAAGACCTGATCGGCGGGGCGGTAGACGCGCACCACGGGCAGTTCCGGTTTCCCGACCTCGGAGCCCGCGTAAAGCTGGATGCCGGTGCGCACAGACCGCGCTTCGGCGACGAGATATCCATCGGCCGTCCGACGCGTGCCGGACACCGCTACAGCGTCGGTGAATTGCATGATCGTTTCCTTAGATGCCCGCTGCGGTCTCGATTGCTGCCCGCTTGCAATGCTCCCATGCCTTGCGGCACAGCCTGTCGAGCCTCACAGCCTCAAGGCGCTCCGGTGATCCTACTGGATAGACCCAGAACCCATTGTTCCCGAAGCGGCGCTTGTAGACCCGGAAGAGCCGGTACTTGCGCCGTCTCAGCCGAGAAGACACAGCCATCCAATGCGACCCGCATATCCACTCGCTGCAATCCGGCTTTGTCGTTCGCCGGCAGAATGGGACGCAACAGGACAGGCGCTCAGCCATCAGTCCTCGCGAAGCTCTTCGAAGATTTCCGGGCCGAGTTCAATCTTACCCCTGTACGGCTCGACGCTGCTCAAGTCTGGGCCGCCTGCCGCATAGCTGATCGTTACGTGAGGCTGGTAGTCCTCCCGGTCAGACGATGCGCCGTTGCGCTTCATGTCCTCATGTCGCCATGACAGAGCGCTCGACGCGAACGAAAGCACCTTGGCCTCGCCATTGTCGCCGAATGCTTCCATGAGGCGCGGGCCGCCGGCCGGGATGGTCAGTCCGCCCTTGCCGTTGTCCGACCAGTTGTCGCCCATCTTCATCCAATCAACCGGTGTGCGGCTGTAGGTGATGGTCACGTGCAGGTCGGGCACGATATCGGTGAAGCCCTGCCCTTCGGCCCACTTGATGACCTCGGACGCGTTCAGGACGTCACGGCGGACGTAGAGCGTGCGAGGAGCGGCGTCATTAGTCTCAGCTGACATCTGGGCCACGTTGGCGGTCTTCGCTTCCTGTGCGGCTGTTGCGGCGGCTAGCTCCTCTTCGGAGGGTTCCTGCTCGCTCAGCTTGCCGTATTCCTCGATCGCGGCGTCGAGACCCGGCAGAACGCCGTCCTCGACTAGCCGATTGACGAGAGCGTCGGACACTGCCTCGCGCGGCACGATCTCCTGGCCGGCCGTCGTCCCCACCAGCTGGCGGGCGGCATCGGCCGTGATCTTGAAGATATCGGCCCGCTCCTTCTCGCTCATCTGCTCCAACGGTGCCCAGCGATAATGCACATCGGGATCGCGGACATCGGCCGATCGCTCGAGACATTCATCGAGCCTCACCATTGCAGGTTGAAACTCCAGCTCCTGCATCGACTGGATGCGGTCGTGGTAGTTCTTCATGTCCGCCGTGCCGGTCGAGTTCAGGCCGGCCGGCGACTGCCCCAAAAGGCGCGTCACCGGGATATCGGCCGCACCCGCCACGATCTGCAGGAAGGTCATCAGGACATCGGGGAGGCCCGTGAGCTGTGCCGTCTTCGTCTCATACTCCTCCTCCTTGTCGAGGAGAAGCGTGCCGTTTATGCCCTTGGCCGTGTTGGCGAGCGCGTACCTCTCCAGCAGTTTGTTGCGATACTCCGCCTGCCCCAACGAGGCCATGAAGTTCGGAATGCGGATGATATCGATCTTCGCTTCGAACACGAGGGAAGCGATGTTGCCGGCCGTGCTGTCCGCGTTCTTAATCGCATCGAGGGTGGACTGAAGAACGCTATCGCCCCAACCCTGCCAAACGTTCGTACTGATCTCGTCATCGGCGGGCATCGCCCCTGAGAACAGCACCAATCGCGACGGATGGATGGTGATCTGCTGCCCATTGTTGCCGGCCAGCGTGTAGTTCATCGGCTTCCCGAACCATTCGGACTCCGGGTTGCGATCGATCTCGCCGGCATTCAGCCGGCGCCGAGTGATCACATTGAGATAGCGGACGCCTCCCTTCTTGATGCGCTCCACATCGAGCGGTTCGGCAGGATTGGCGTCACCTGTCCCGATATAGACGGCAGCACCACCGAACAGGCGCCCCTTCTTCGCCGCCTCAAGGATCTTGCCCTTGACGTTCAGGCGCTTCTCTTCCTCCTCGATGGCCTCAATCTGGGGCTTCTTCGCCTGCCAGTCTCGCCACTTGCGGCACGCATCCAACGCGGGGATATCCACGATCTTCCGCGGCAGCCAAGCGGTGCTGTAGGCCGCGATAAGCTGCTCGTCCGATAGGACCGTGCTGGCATAGAAGGTGGTGGCTGCCTTGTCTCGGTCAGTGCCCATACGGGACACCAGGCTCGTGAGGCTGTCACGAGCGAAGGCGAATACGTTTCCCATGGGCTTCCCTAGACGTTGGCAAGAGTGAAGGTGGAGCCGAGCGCCAGCTCGTTCAGAGCATCGGCGAAGGCATCGACCTGGTCGTCATGTTGCGAGTTGGGGAACGAGCACACCTCATCGAGGAATGCCTTGTTCCAGTTGCCCCGCAGAAGCTTCACGTTCCCAGCCTCCGCCTGGGCCGATGCTGGCTTGGCTCGAGTGGCCTTGTCACCGGTTACGGGTTGGGCCTTCACATCGTAGCCAGCGAGAAGCTTGATCTTCGTATTCGCGTCGGCCTTGCCAGCGGCACCCGGATCCTGCGGCATTCGGATACGCACGTTCTGGCCATCCTGTGTGGCCGTGTTTTTCAGGTTCTTCTCGACGTCGCCGGGAGACCACCTGTCCCGCTTCACGTCTTCGACATAGAAGACGCCGCCGATGTGCTTCATCTTGAGCCCGACCGTCCAGTCCGGTTGCTTGCCGGGCGTCTCTTTCGATGCCGCGAAGTCCCAAGCGCGGCATTCCTGCCCGCCTGCCGGAACCGCATCCACAATCTCAAAGTCCCCCCGCTGGAACATACCGCCAGAGCGAGGCGCTGGGCGCTGCTGATACTGCCCGGCATAGGCATAGCTGCCCATGTCGCGCTTCAGCTTCTCCACTGCGTCACGCGGGAAGCGGACGGGGTCTAGAAGCTCGCCTTCTTCCTTGCGAGGGTCCGTGAACCCGATCTCCGTAGAGCAAGCCCGTTCCGGCTCGAATTCCATCGGGAGCATGAGATGGACGTATTCCATTCCGACTTCGTGGATGACGCCCGACACGTCCTCCTCGTGCAGGCGCTGCATGATGACGACGATTGCCGACCGTTCCTGGTCGTTCAATCGGTTCTGCGCGCCCTCGCGGAACTTTCGAGTGGTGGCCAGCCGGTCGGCTGCTGATTCCGCCGTCTCGGTCGAATGCGGGTCGTCTATCACTAGCCGGTCGCCGCGCTGGGAGGTCAGAGAGCCGAACGGCACCCCTTCCCGCGTCCCGGTCTTCGTGTTCGAGAACGATGTCTCCCCGGTGCGGTTCAGCTCGACCTCGGGCCAGAGGGAGCGATACCAGTCCGAGAGCATGAGGTCGCGGCACTTACGGGTGTCGCGCTTCACCGGCCCATCGTTGAACGACGTGGTGAGGTATCGCATGGACGGAAGCCCACGAGGCCCCCACTCCCATGCCTGCCACATGACCGAGACCAGCAGTGACTTCGAAGAACCCGGCGGGACGTTGATCAGCAGCCGGTTGATCTGACCGTCCGTCACCGCCTCCAGATGGGCGCAGATCGCATCGATATGCCAGCCATGCGTATATTTCGCCGTAGGCTCCAGCACATGCCATGCCTCACGAACGAAGCCAGCCAGGGTTTGGCAGCGCGCCCGTATGCGCTCCGCATCCTTGGCGAGCCTTTCGCGCTCACGCTCCGCTGCTCTCCTCACTTCCTCCGCTCGGATCGCTCGCATCATCGTCGCCGGCTCCACCGGCAAGAGGACCGAAGATGGCCTTGAGTGCTGCAAGCTCATCATCCGTTGCGTTGGTCAGGTCGATCGGAATAGCACCACCACCCGGTCCGGACAGTTCGCGCTTGGTCGGGGCATAGCTCCCCTGCATCTTGTTCGCCTCTGCGATGGCAGAGATGGCCACACGCGCGTCTTTTTCGGCTTCCCTGTCAAAGATGCTCTTGAGTGCCGAAAGCCTGTCAGCGGCCGTCCACTCGGCTTTCTCGGCTACTCGACTCTTGATCTCGTTCACACGTTGACTGACGTTGACATTTGTTGACAACCTAGAGGCGGCTGTCCTGTCACCCTTGTAACCAGCCGCCGAGTATGCGTCAGTTGCGGTCATGCCCTTGGCGAGTGCTTGGGCGAACGCTTCATGCCGTGCATTTTTCAGGACTGGCATGGGCTAACCTTGGGGCGAACAATGGAAAAGAGTGAAATGCTACCAACTACAATGCTGACGATTGCCGCCGCTGGGGGCGGGCTCGACATCGACTGCAGCAAGCGTGTGCTTCTGCCCGACTACATGGAGAAGATCGCGGCCGCTGCGGCGGCGAGCGGCAAGCACCCTCAGATCATCTTCCGAAACGTTGACCTATTGCTCCCGAACACAGCGGAAAAGATTGCCAAGGCAGGCCAAGGGTGCGTTGTGTTCGTCGTCTGAAGCCCCTGTCTCTACCCTCCACCGAGGATACAGCGAGAAGCATCGGGTCGACTCTGTCGGCTTAAGCAGGCATCCTGCTCCAGCTTGAACCAGAGGGGTATTGCATCATGGCTCGGCAGCTTGCCCTTCTCATCGTCATCGGCATTCTGGCTTACGCCTGCTTCTGGATGGCATGGCGGTGGTTCTGAGAAGCCGGACCTAAGCCCGGCTCTCGTTTCGGGTATGCGGGGGTTAGGCGGTACTTCGCGCCAGTTGGATGGCGATCAGCGCGCCCTGCACGTTCGGCCACGCGTCATAGCCACCAGAAAGGATCATCTTGGCGACGGTCGGGTTGACCTGGGCCTGAGCGGCAGCTTCGCGGGCGAGTTCGATGTCCGAGCGCATGCTGGTTCCTTTCTGCTGGGGTGGAGGGGTTAGGCGAGCAAGGCCCAGACGAGCCAGGCCAAGAGCGAGGCGACAGCGGCCATCAAGTAGAAGCCGAACGAGATCACGGCACCCGCGCCGAACCGATCATTCCCCATGTCGCGGCTCATGAATGCCGCAGCACCAAAGGCAAGGAGCGTGATCAGAGCTGGGATAAGCCACCAACCGAACTCAACGGTGAAGGTCATCTCTTCAACCTTTCGGGAAAGTCAGCCATATGAAGACGAGGTTCGCAGCCGTTGCCGCGATGAGGAAGCCCAGCGGCGTCATCGCTCTCTCCTGAAATGAGAAACCCGCCACCGGGTGACAGACCGGGGCGGGCTCTCTGGCGTATCTTCCCGCGGAAGATGGGTGAAACTGGAGCGCCGTAGAGGATTTGCACCTCAGACTTGGCGAACGATCCAGAAGGGCGATCAACTCCAACCAAATCGCCGTTGTGCGACTAGCGCGGCGCATTCTGTTACGGCTATGCCGTATGGGGTCGGGAAGGCGAAGAGACAGAAGCGCCTCGCTCTTGTTCCAGCCCAGACCTTTCGGAACGGGCCTTCCCGATCTCGTTTGCCTTTCGGCGAATTCATCCCGGCAAGCCGAACATAGGAGCGTTCGCCGGGACCGGCCATCAGCGGCCTTCGATCCGGGCAGCATCGCTATGGCCGCGCTCTGGTCGGGAAGGAACGGCAAGGAACATTCTCCGTCTGCCTGTGCGAACCGGCTCCGCGCCGTGCCCGCCTTCCCGAATACGGTGCCTTGCGGCGAAACTTCGAGGCTGGGGCTTCCCCACTCCGCGCCGTAGACCGGTATGACGACCCGTTCCGCGCCTCGCTATCAGGCTTCCGTCCTGCGGCATCGCCGTAGCAGCAACTTGCCTGCCGGCTATCGATGTCCCTCGCGTCCGATTTGCCGGAGACGGTGCGGAGGTGAGCCGGGCCAACACCCGGCGCTGGGTAACTATGCCGCGACAGCCTTTCGGGCCTCGCGGAGCCGCCGCTTGCGTTCGTTCCGGTACGATCGCCAATCGAAGATGGCGTCTTCCTTCGCGAACACCGTGTCCCGATCCCGCTCGAAAGTGGGGCCTTTGTGCTCCGGTGCGTTTGCTGCGACGTTATCCGAAATGTGCTCCAAAACAGGGCCAACAGGCAACACCCCGAAATCGTCCGTTTGAGCATTCTGTGAGCTTCCCCGAACAAGATACTGTTCGATAACAGCAATCGCCCTATCTTTCCGTCGCGAACCGGTCATCTCGTGGATGCCTTCCGAGCGGCACCAGGTCTTGAAAGCCACATCCCTCTGCGTCCTCCGATGGAGCGTGACCTTGCCGAACTTCTTGGTCTCTCGGATTTTGGTTTTCTCCGCATCGAGGGTTCCGACCTTGGACGCGGCCCATGCCCAGAGAGCGCGGCGGTTTCCTTCATCGGCAACCAGGGTGATCAGCTCGTTGGCCAGCTCCCACAGACGCACATCGTTCCGACTGATGCGATCCTCCAGCGAGGCCCAGAACTCGGTGCGCCATTCGTTCAAAGGATCATCATCCGCATGGAGGAATTCCCTCTCCCTGCCCTTCCTGATGCCCGTGGCGCGTCGGCTCTTGATGTCCTGCTCGGAATGGAAGAACCCGATGGATTGGCCCTTGAGCCTCGCCGGCCGCGCATTGATCGGCAGACGGCTATCGATGAATGCCGCCTTGATGAAGAGGTTCGCTATCTCTGTCTTGTTCACTTCTTCGCCGCCTTTCGCCTTGCAAGGGCATACTCGCGCCCGACCGTTGGAACGCCATCTGCATAGTCTTCTGGGAAGATACCATGCCCGCAGCTCGGGCAGGCCGGAACGACTTTGCGCCGCCGCCACACTTCATCGACCTTCTTGGCGGCGAGAGAACGGCACTGGAAGCGGCTGGCCTCGTCAATCTCGTCGGCGCGCTTGTTGATGTCCTTGCAGGCCCTGTCGTACTGCTCCACCAGAACTGTGAAGGCGTCGAATGGGTCAACGTCCTTCTCGCAGTCCTTGCACCAGATACGCCGTTCCTTCGGGTCATAGGTGAGCCGAGCATGCCGGCAGGACGAGACCGGACGCCTTGTCATCCCTCGCGCCACGCGCAGATCCCCAATATCAACGACGGTCGTTCCGTAAAGGTAGGGCTGCTCTTCGATTGGTTCGTCACTCATGCCGCTCGCCTTTCGTCGAAGAGATCGCCTTGTCCTGCGTTCGGGCCGAACCTACGCACCACTCGCTCTGCCAACATACCTACCAGCGCGAAACGCTGATGGCGAAGCCTCTTGGACACTACCTGCAGTTCGCCCACAGGAGCCGCGTCAAAACATTCGAGCCATTCGGACGGCTGATGTTCCACGATGCCCGCAAATGCCTCCACGAGGTCGCTGACGGCCCACAGGAGGTTTTTGTCGATATACCCCTGGTTATTCTCGGTCTCCGCAACCGTGGTCAGCACCATGCGGAAATGGTTCTCGCCTTTGGTGGCAAGAATCCGATCAAGGGTAATGACGGCCCGCGTCTCCCTGATGCCGGGATATGACCGGCCATCAACGATGGCGATGCCGTACTCCTGGCAGATCGTGAAGACGCGAGGATCGATCAAGTAATCCACCCCTTGCGAAGGCAAAATCCTACGATGCCATGTCGGTTATAGGTGCCGGTGACAGCCTTTGCCCGATCCAAACGACGCTCAATGGCGCGCCGGCTGATGCCGAGGATTTCGCCAATCTCCTCGCCCGTCTTGCCGAGGGAAAGCCAGCGGATGGTCTCGAGCTGCGGCGGTGTGAGAGGGCAACCCTGCGGGACTTGATCGCTCATAGCTTGCCCTCCCGCTTGCGGGTCTCGACCTTATCGATGGCGTACCAGATGCCGGTGTGATCCCGCTTGCCGAACACAGCCGCAATCTCAGGCAGCGATGGCGACGGATTGAGCAGGTTGCGCAACTCCCACATTAAGAGGTGCCGTATGGGAATCAGGTTCCTATGCCTCGTTGGGCCAACTATGTCGTTATAGTTCGCACCCAACTCCACACAGCGTTTGAATACATGACGGCTGAGCCGCCCGATAGGCATGGTGAGCTTCCACCGTTCCCATGCGCGGACGTGATGGTCCTGCTGGACGCCTACGAATGGTGGCGGATCTGATCGGACGGTCTCGCGAACTGGCTTCCCCATGAGCCTGCGGCGGCGCTCTATGGTAGAAAGGCGATAGTTCTTCGGGTCGAACGGCTGGGTGGTAAGAGGTTGCCAGTTCATGCCGCATGCCCCTTCAGGCCGAGCGAGCGATCAAGCTCCTGCATCGTCGTTTTGAAATCGCGGTGCAGGATCGCGATGCCACCCTCCTCGCTCCAAGCCTTGGTATTGCGTTCGAAATCATCGATCAGGATGTCCCCGACCTCATGCATGAAAAGCGGCTTGTTACGGCCGCCCATGACAGGAAGGACCACGGCTCTGGACGAGAGGTGCTCCCGAACCCAAGCCCGCTTCTGCCTCGCCACATGGGCGTAGTTCGATTTCGGGCATGCCGTGAGGATTATCGGCTCCAGCCAGGATATCCCGTCGAAGAATGCCTTAGCGCCCTCGCAGACTGGCATATCGCGGAAATAGCTCGGGTGTGCATTGATGGTGGCCCACATGTCGTCGTCGAGCAACGTCCGGTGATCTACGCCGAACAGGGCGGGGAAGTGGGCGTCGAAGTCGGCCATCACGCCGTCGAGGTCCAAATAGATGCGTGGGAAATCGCTCATGCCCTCACCTGCTGCTTTCTCTCGCCCTCTACGGGCCGTGTCTTGAAGAGGAGTTCCGCACGGGACTTGGCCGTGCTGTGGCCGTCGAAGCGCTCGCCTCGGATCTCGTGGCCGTTCATGAAGGCGACCATGTGCCGAAGGCATTCCTCCGCGGCTTCCCCGCGGGTGTTGAAGACCTTGGGACGATCGCCCTTGCCCATGACCGGAGCCGGATGGCTGGCGCGGCAGAGCCGGATCATTGCCCAGTAGCCCAAGCCGCTTGGGATAGGGTGAGGATACGCGACGTAAGCGTTCATGCTGCCTCCTGATAGAACTGATTGACCGCGTACTCGCCCCACTGGTCGGCCATTGCCGATGCGATCCCGGTGAAGAACCGGGACCTCTCTTTCCAGCGATCGGGGCCGGGCGGCATCCGGTGGACGCGAGCTTCGCGGCCAGCGACAATCTCGGTCGGTTCCAGCTTCGGTAGCCCGCGCAGCCAGAAGCAGGTTCGCTTGACCTCCCCATGGCCGAATTGCCACGGCTGAACGGACTGCGCCGGCTCTTCGTAGTTCTCGATGAGAGCCTTGGCATGCCGGTGCATGACAGGGTTCTCGACGCAAACACGATCGACAGGCGCGTTCCAGAAGGCAGAGAATAGTTCGGCACCTTCTCGCAACTCTTCCTGCATCTGGTCAGTGGTTTTGCCCGGCGGCGGCACGGACAGCCAGCGGACACCGCTGTTGCAGAGCCGAGTGCATGGCGGGTGCGCGACAATCAGCATGTCCCAGCCGTCGTTCAGGATGTCGCGAGCATCGCCGCGGATGTGGCGATTGCTTCCATTCTCAGCCGGCAAGAGGTCACAGGACCAAGCGTCATGGCCGCGATCGATGAAGGCGTTACGAACCGTGCCGGAGAACTCACAAGCGACAAGAACGCGGAGAGCGCGTGTCATGCTCCGGCGGACATGCGTAAAAGGAAGGGAGCCTTGCATCACATCAGCCTCCCTTGATCCTGCGCTTGAAGGTCGGTGAACATCGTCTTTGCCCCCTCCCGACCGTGGTTCTCATGGAATCCATGCTGTCGGCGGGCCAACTCACGGGCAGATTTCGCCTCGTCAATCGTGTCGAAGTAGCCGAGATGCTTTTGGCGACCTTTGATAGTCACGTATGCTCGCCACTGGCCCAAAGCCTTGAACCAGGCCACGCCCGTTGTCCCGCTGGAATTGTCGGAGCGTCGGCAGGCATTCTTTACCCGCTCTCCATAGGAAACCGAGCGGAGATTGCTCCAGCGGTTATCGTCATGGATTCCGTTCTCGTGGTTCACGTCATCCGGGAATTCTCCAGTCTGCATCAACCAAATAATCCGGTGCGCCAAAAAGCGTTTGCCTCCAATCGCCACTCGCACATAACCGTAATTGTTCAGGCCACCGGCCGGTTTATCGGCAAACTTTGAATTCCAAACCTTCCCCGCGTTCTCGGTGGCAAAATCGGAAAGAGGTCGCGCGCGCCAAGAGAGGACGCCGGTCTCAGGGTTATATGCGAACAGCCGCCGAAGCGCGCTGGCGTCAGGGAGTAGATAGTCGAGCTTCATCAGAAGAACCTCGCTTGATCGTCTGCACTGAGGTCTTCAAAGGAAGTTCGCGCACCATTCCACCGAACCTCTTTTCGTTGAGGCCAGTGAGTGTGGCGTGATAGTGCCAGGATCACTTCGGCGCGGCCCCGCACGCCCGACATCACTTCTTCCCATACAGGATGAAGATCAGAGCCTTCCGACGGCTCCAGCTCTTGAAGGATTGGTTCAGCGCGATACGGGATGATCACCGCATTCGCATCCTTCTCACAGGAACCATAGATATCGGCGTATTTCGGCCGGCGACCGATCGCCATCTGGTAGGTAGCCCGGCTCATCTTCCGGTCTTCGATGGCAAAGGTGTTCTTCTTGAGCTGCGCAGCGGCGACAACCGGGAGACGGAAGCGGTTCGCAATCAGCTTGAGGCGCTTGGTGATGTACGGGCCGAGTTCGACCTCGGACAGCTTGCCCATCTCCCTGTCGCGCTCCACGAGGCCGATATGGTCGATTATGGCCATGCCGCCGGGATGACGCTTGGCGAAGTCCTTCAGGTCGCGCTCGATCTGGCCGAGCGTCATACTGTCGTCGCGGATGAACACCCTGTCCTGCCACGTCTCCGCATTCCGGCGGGCCGTCTCAAGCTGCTCATATTCGCGTTCAGACACCTTGCCGCGGATCTGGCGCCACGCTTGGATATCCGTCACGCGGGAGAGCGAACGGTGGGCAAGCTCTTCGATGCCCATCTCGCCGGAGTAGACCCAGACCGGATGGCCGTTCGATGCCGCGCCGTGGATGATCTGTTCGATGAGACTGGACTTGCCCTGCTTGGTGCCGCCGCCGATGACGATCAACTGGCCGGGAAGGAACGGCCCCACCATGTCCATCAGGAAGCGGATGCCGTAATCAACACCGGCCACGCCGCTGCCTCTGTAAGCCGTCGCGGTGGATTCCAGCGCGCGCTTGGCACCATCGGCGAGCGTCCGAGCTGTAGAAGGGCCATTGAGGGCGCGGATGATGTCCTCGAAGCGGTTCCGCAGCGCCTCGACCTCGTCCATGATTTCGAGATCAAGGGAGAACGCCGCATCTTCCATCTTCTGGCCAAGAGCCACGAAAGCGCGACGGGCCGCGCAGTCCATGATGCCATAGGCATAATCGGGTGCATTAACGACCGTCACAGCGTTGGCCGCGAGGCGCGCGAGATACTGCGGCACGGTCATGTCTCTGACCTGGCCTGAGGGCACGTACGACTTGACCGAAATCGTCGTGATCACCCGCCCGGCCTTCCGCAGATCGAGCATCGCGTCGAAGATGTCGCGGTTGATGGGCTCGTAGAAGTGGCTTGGCTCCAGCGGCACGCGGATCGCGTCGAGAGCGTCGTTGTTCATGAGGACTGCACCTAGTAGAGCCTCCTCAGCGTCTATGTTCGCCGGCAGTTCCCGCCGTGCCGTGCCATGCATGGACATGTCTATGGATTGATGGGCGTTCATATCGCCTCCGAGAACATGTCTGGTTTGTCATAGGCGGCGGCTACTCGCGCCACGGCCATGTCAAAGAATGGCTCGTGGATTTCGATGCCGATGAACTTGCGACCGAGGTTGAGGGCGGCAAGTGCCGTTGAACCGCTGCCCATGAATGGATCAAGCACCAGATCACCGGGCTGGCTGGAGTTTCGGATGTACTCAGCCATGAGATAGACCGGCTTTTCGGTCGGATGGCCCGTCACCTTGTCGATCCCGCCGCGCAGCAGCTGCTTGGATGACGGATCGTTGATCGTCCGAGCCTTGCCCTTCCAGAGGTACAAGGTGAACTCCAGGTTCTTCATATACCAACGATTGGCGGTAGGGCTCACCTTGTCCCAGACGAGAAGGTTGTGAAACTGGAATCCCGCGTCCAGAGCCGCTTGCGTGAGCGGGTGGACGTTCTTGTCATTGGCCATGACGTAGCAGTCCGCATCGTCGGACAATGCCGCATACAGGGTCGTCATCATCTCAGGGAACGGGACGGTCGCCGCCACGATCTGACCGTCGTTGGTGTAGCGCTCTGCCGAGAAGATGCCAGACATAGTGCCGACACCCTTGGAAGGACCGCCTGTCGTGAGCGCATAAGGCACGTCGCTGACGATGAGGTCGGCCTTCTGCAGCTTGGGCATGATTTTCATGGCATCGCCAAGGATCAGTTGGCAGTTGCCGATGGTCTGAAGGCGCTTGATGTGACTCACGCCGCCTCCTCACGCCGCTCGACCGGCTTTGCGCAGCGCGTGCACCATTTCTCGATCGTCTCGGCGGCGGTCAGCGTCTTGGAGCAGTGAGGGCATAGGGTGATGAGGGTTTTCATGCGGATGCCCTCCGGAATTTCAGCATGGTGGTGGGAACGTTGGTGCCGGCCTCGGCGAAGCTCGCTACGGGCAGATCCTGCCATGAGCCGGCCAGTTCGCCGTGGTCGTAGCGAGCAGTCGCAGGCAGGATCGCGACGAGGATTCCGCCCGGCTTCAGAAACTTCTCAGCATGGCGAACGTGCTTGACGTAGTGCCGGCCGTAGAAGGGAGGGTTCATGATGACGAAATCGAACTCCGCGCGGGACGGTTGCTCAAGGAAATTGGCGGTGAGGACAGAATGCCCCTTCGCCCTCGCCTCGGCGGCGCGGCCAGCGTGATACTCGATGCCGAAGGCGAAATGGCCGAGCTTGCGAATGCCATCAAGAATGCGCCCATCACCGCACGACGGTTCAAGGACGCGATGCCGAACGGGGTTTTCATCGAACTGGCGCGGGGCGTGGAGCCCGGCGAAACTCAGCGCCTCGCCGACAACCTTTTCAGGCGTCCAATAGAACTGTAGGTCTTTCGATACCGCAGTGCTCGCTTGCGGCTTGGCGTCTTCTTCCTCGGCGTCGGGCAACACCTCTCCGTAAAACTCCGCCAACGCCCTGTTAATGTCGAGGAGTGCGAACTTGTCGAAGATCACATGCGCGTTGCCGTTCTGGAACTTGCGGATCGTGACGCCACGGTTAGGGGCCTTCGTCTCGATGCCGTTCTCGCCCTTGGTGACGTGATGCGAGCCATCCATAACCACCTGACCCGCGATACCGCCATCCCAACGATGAAGGCCATCAATGCCGGAAAACTCGGCATGGTCCATGAGCCTTTCACCGCGATAGGCGGCGAGCGCATTGATAATGTCCCTGATCTTGTCGCGGCCATAAGAGCCCCAGCCGCCGACATTCGAGACGATGACACGCTTGGGCAGGCCGCTCACGCCGATCTTAACCTTGGAATGGGACTTGTAGGCGGGGTCCAACTGGCTGAAAACTTCGGCCAAGCCACGCAAGACATGGAAGCGCGGGCGCATCAGGTAATCGCCGAACGTGGCCTTGGCATTATCGAAGGTCAGTTCAGGCGGGTTCTCAAACGTGCTTTCGAACAACCGCTTGTCATCCGCGCTAGCAATCTGGTCGATCTGGCAGCGGTCATAGATCGCCCGCCAGCCGGACTTGAGGAGCGCCGCGAGAACGTCCCGCTCGCTCACGCTCGGCGAATGACGCGAGATGCTTCCGCCGAACTTTCCGCCAACGGATGCCGCCATTTCCAATCGGCCCCATGCTTCCTTGACGGCCTCAATGGCGGCTGGAGCATTGGCGACCTTCTCTTCGTATTCGTCGATGAGATCGGAGACTGTGCGATTGCGCGCAGGGAGGTTCATGCCGCGGCACCTCCGAACAGGTCTCCACCGGTCGGGCGTTCGTTGCGGGCCATGCGCAGCGCCATTAAGGCCGGCTCGTAGCGGCGGGCGTGGACCTTCGTATCCTTGACCTGCGCGCAGATCGCCAGGGCGCAGGCCTCGGCGGCGTTGTGGGCGATGGTCTTCTGTGTGGGCAGGACAATGCCCAGCCGCTCGCACTCGGCGACACAGGCCTTTTTCCAGTCCTTCTTGCCCTTGCTGTCGACCGGGGGCTTGAAGCCACGGCCGAAGAACGAGACGCGCCACGTGACGGCCGGGATGCTGGCATAGGGAATGCCGAAGTTGGAAAGGACCGCGACAATGGCCGAGGTCGCGACCCATGGGTAGATCATGGCGTCGGCGCTGGTGTTCCCGATCTTCGCGAGGGCCTGCTGCTCCAGGATGGCGAATGTCGGCATCCGGTCGGCTTTCTTCTCCTCGGTGAGGAGGTTGCGGACCTTCAGGCCGATCTGGTCGGCCGTGTAATAGTGATCCGCCTTGTCGGGCATTTCGAGGACGCCGCAACGCATCGCGCTATGATCGCGCCCGATGGTACGGAGCGCCCATCCTGTGTGCTTGCTGGGGTCGAAGGCGATAATGTGCACGTCGGTCCTCGTTGAAAAGAATGAGCAGCATTCGCGCTGCTAAGGTGGCCCGCCGGGAGGGGTTAAGCGGGCTGGGAACGTCAGGCGGCTTCGTCGGACTGGTCGTCCGTGCCGAAAGGATCGTCGGAATCAGGGGCCGGCTCTTCGTTCGTCCGAGCCGCTTCGATCCGAGCAAGAATGTCGGGAATGTCCGTCTCGTATTCGCGCTTGCCGGCGTCGTAGGCTTCGAGCCAGAGCTTGTCGTCGGCCGAGCCGCCGTCGTATCCGGACACGCGATCGAGGTTCGTCAGGCCGGCGTGGTAGCCCTTTGCCTGGATGAGCTGGTCGCCATCCACGCGGTCAACCTGTGCGAGGAGGTCGCCACCGGTATCGGGGATGAGGCCCAACCAAGCGAGGTTCTCCCTGTCCGACTTCAGCTTGTCGACCGGCTTCTGCTGATCCTCGGCAAGGAAGGACTTGAGGTAGTGATCCAGCTTCGACGCCTGAAAGCCGGAGGCCTTCGCATTCTGCCGGTTCGCCTTCTTCTCATCGCCGAGCGCCTTGATCTTGGCCGCGATGTCGCGGTCCTTCTGGTGGTAGTACGAGAAGAGCTTTTGCCGGTCCTTCTCGTTCAGTTCGCTGTTATGGCCTGCCGTCATGCTCCGATCCTTTCTTTCGCCAGCCGAAGCTTTTCAGCCAGCGCTTGAACCTCGTTACCCAGATCCTGAAGATCATGGTTGTCCTCGTACCGATCCCGATCCTGTTGGATTTCACGCTGCAAGGCCCGGATCTCGGCCTCGCAGTAGTCGAGATATGCGCGCCGGATCGACGTGAATGCCTCGACCGTGATCGTCTTTGCCCGCCCCGCCCGTAGGTGCATGATCTGCCAGAAGGAAAGCCCGTGCTTGCGGGCAAGACGCCGTACCGCGTTCTCGACGTCGCCGTTTCCGGACGTCTCGCGCTCGACCATTTTCCTTACGTATTCACTGGCAACTGCCGTACTCATTACCTTTTTCCCCTGTGTGTTCGCCGAAACACCGTGAATGTGGTTCTCTGACATCCTGAATGCCGTCCTTCTCGCTACGGGCTATGTTGATCCCGTAGAGAGTGCGGCGGCGCAGGAAGGAGCTAGTTTCGCCCCGCATAAGCGATCTGCCCCTTGGGCCAGCCGGTGGGCTTGGCGTCGGGATGGATCGGGTATGGAGACGGAAGACGAAGAGCAGCGCTTCTGGCCTCGGAAACCAATTCGAGCGCTTCTTCTTCGCGAATGGAAAAGTAGTCAGCGATCCGCTGGGTGTCGTAGCCCTTGCGGAACAGCTCCAGAGCGAGAGACGGATTTGCCATCACGCCACCCGCTTTTGTTCGGTCGCGGAATTCAGATCGATAACGAACGTCCACATGTCGCCCTCAAGCGCAAAGACATCGATCAGATTATCCTCGTCTACCGTGCCGACCGGAAAGAAGCCTTCGGTAGCGCCGCATTCGACTCCCTCGTCATCATCCTTGTTCAGTCGCGATACCAGACCGTGGAACGCATTGAAGACACGCTGGACGATCGTCATGCGTCAGCCCTCACCGGCTGGTCCTGAGTGTTCAGGAGTTCGCGGAGGATCGACATGCCCTTCTCAGTGCCGGGCTCGACCACCGGGCGGAAGCGATAAGCACGCCAGTGGAGCAATCCACCACCTGAAGCCGGGGTCTCGACAAGGCCGATATAGATTTCGCCGAGTTCCCACCCTACTGCCGACACTTCGTAGACTGCGCCAAGCGCCAGCTTGTGGTCCCATTCGTGGTTGTCGATACAAACCACCTTCATTCCCACACGAAAGCTATTCATGCTCGGTCCCTCCCACTCCATCGACGATCGGGATTTGCTCCGGGGTGACCTCGCAGAGCGACGACACCTCCATGTGATGCGGGTGGACCGGCAAATGCTGCCAAGCCAGAATCGTCTTCGCGTTCTCCGGGAACATGTCGAAGCGACCCGCCGGCCGACGCTTGTTCGGCTCCAGCCATTTCGTGATCCACATGTCCCCGTGGGTGTCCGCCATCAGAATGCGGATTCCGTCGCGCGGGGCTTTGGTGAGGTCGAAATTCCAGGTCATCAGATCAGCCCTTTCTCAAGAGCAAGCCATTCCGGCATCGTCACGGTGATGAAATTCTTGTGGTTGTCGGTCTCGATCTCGCAGTGCTCTTTCGGCACCCAGACCGCGTTGGCGCGCTCGCCATCGTCGGAGATCAGAATTGCCTTCTGCGTCTCGGCATGTCGGCAAGCGGCGATGTCGACCAGATCGGACTTAGCCATGGTGATCACCGCCTTTCGGGGCGGCGAACCGCGGGTCAAGCGGATGAGGCATGAACTCGACCGGATCGACCGGGCTCTCGCCTTCCAAATCCCACCAGTAGTTCGCGGTCCCTTCAGACCAGACGGCTTCATACACGCGCCCGTCCTCGTCTCGCACCCATACCGGATAAGAGTTGCGAAGTGTGATGCTGACGTCTGGGAAGGTCTGGACGGTGGCGATCGACCGGTCGGCTTCCGAGATCGGCTGCCACTGGTCGCGCTGGCGGTCTGCCTTCAACCCCTCAATGATCGGAAGGCAGTTCGTCGGCGTGGACGCGATCCCAAGGCCACGGCAAATCTTTGCTGCCGCGTCGATCAGGTCTTCCGTCATTTCAGCGGCGACGGTCATTGGGCGGCCCTCCCCGCTGGACGCCCCTTGGCGAGCTGTGGAAGAGTGCAGGAGCCAAAAGACTCAACCACAGACACCAAGGAGCGAACTGAAATGGCCGACAAATTCTCAATCGTCGAAATGAAGCTGGATGGCGGATCGTGGCGCGTAAAGTTCAGCGGCGTCACGAACGCGGCCGGGATCGGCGGCGTGGGCGTCAACATCGAGCCCGAAGAGTTTCGCGGCCCAGAGATCGGCATGCACACCAAGACACCACAGGAGGTTATCGTTGAGGCGCACAAGGAGCTGGCAAACGAAGTCCAGCGCGTTTTCAGAGCGGCTGTCATGTCTATTCCAGGCGTTGATTGGGAGATTGCAAGAAATCTGACTGTTTCCGAGATTCTAAGAGACCTTGGTCTTGATGCCGGCGCTTGAATGCGGCCTCTCGGACGTGTCGTGCGAAGTCGCCACCGGAGATGGGGCGCTCTTGGACCTCATGCCATTTGAACAAGAGGCAGAGGTCTTTGAAGTCCTGATCGCCGATCAGTTCCGGCAGGCTTTCGAGGGCGTACTTCATGGCCGGGCGCTCCTTGTTGCCGGAGTGAATGCCAGCGAGGCGCTTGGACAGCGCGTCAAGCTCGGCATCGATCTGCTCTTCTACGGAAAGGGTCATTGGGCGGCTCCGTCAGAATCCGTGGTGAGAACATGAGCCTTCCGAACGGCACGGGCGCTCGCCCAAGCAATCTGCCGGTCACAGCTCTCGCAGACGACGCGCGCCGCATGAAGCGCAGGCTCGATCACCGGCGCCTCCTTGAAGGTAGCCGCCTCCCCACCACACCATTGGCAGGGCTTGAAGCAGCCCTTCGGGCGCGTCAGCGGTACGTGGCTGATGGGGAGAGCGGGGATCACTGCCGTTACTCCGCGGCGTCGAGCGGCAGGGTGTGGAAGTATTCGGTACATGTGGCCGCGTACATTTCGCCGAGGTTCCGACCATCCAGGACCGCCCTCGCCTCATCGATCGCTTCGACAAGCTGCTCGTTTGCGAGCACGCGGGCGTTGAGCTTGCCGGTGCGCAAGTCGCGCATCGCTGCGAGTTCCATGTCTGTGGCGCCGTTCTTGGCGACATACACGTTGGTGACGCCCTTCCGGGCAACCGGAATGAGATCGCCGAGCGACTTCCACACCGTCTCGATTGCATTGGCTCCGTGGACCAATCTCATCTTGCCGATCTGGTTGAACTGCAGTGATGCATACGAGCGGGCGCCCTTCGGCGTCATCAGATGCACCATGTCCTTGTCGAGCGTCCGCCCGTCTGCCTGGAATTTTGCGATCAGCGCGCGGACCAGTTCGGCACCAATGCCAACGCTGACCTGTCTGGCGCCGATACCGAGCGCATGCTTGTTCTTCTTCTGCGAGAAATCGCACATGGCGACGGACTCTGCGCGGAAAACGGATCGAAACTCTTTCTCACTCACGATGCGGTTAGACATTGTCCATTTCCTTTATGGCCTGAAGCTGGGAAAGGACGTCGCCGACCATGCCCATGTATTCGTTGATGAGATCTTGGGAGGTGCGCTTGGTGATGTACGCGTACACCGCCGCCGGGTTGGCCTTAGCGCTCGACATGGCCCGGACAGCGCCGAAGAAGGCGATTGCTCTTTCGGTTTCGGACGCGACTTCATTGAAGTCGGCGCCAATCAGTTCATCGTCGGCGGCGTCAACGTTTGCCGCCTCGTCCGGCGTCAGTTCGCGGTGGAACTGGACGATGTTGCCCGTTTCGTTATCAATGGTGGTGGTGTTCTTCGGCTTGAGAAACTCATCGAGTTGAGCCTTAAGGCGCTCGATCTCTTCTTCGTAACCAGACCGAATTTCCGCGGATGTCTTGGCTACTTCGACAGACACGCGTTCATCGATAGAACCGTTCAGGCCATCCAGATCAGCCTTGAGGGTCGAAGCTTTTTCTTCTGCGGCGGCAGCGTCATTGTCCGCCAGCTCTCGCCCCTTCTTAGCCGTTTCGATCTCAGCATTGAGCTGAGCGATGGTCGCTTTGGTGACGACCTCCCCCGCTTCGATCATCTTCTCGATCTCTTCGCGAACTTCGATCGGCGTCTTCGGAGCGGCCAGTTCGTACAGAGCGGTCGGGTCCAAATCGCGCACGATGCTCGTTTTGTCTCCGAACTGACGAGCGACCCCCATAAACCGTCGGGCAGTATGCTCGCTCATTCCAAACTCAGCCTGAAGCCAAGGCGTGAAGTTGCCGTGCCCGATCCTCTCCTTCACAGCCAGAAGGTCGCGACCGATCTCGATGATGTCCTCGGCCGACCGGCGAAGGCGGAGCTTGATGCGCTGGGCCGCTTCACGGGCCTGAATAGCAACCGGCTCCGGTACGATGTCGTAGTTGAAAGCGAGTTGGGTGTTCTCGACAGCTTTGAGCATCACTCTGCCGCCTCCGGCTCGTACCAATCGGCAACATTGACCGACCCGTCTGTTGCGTCTTGGATTTTGCGGATCATCTCCGGCGACGGAAAACGTTCACCGCGCACATACCGGTTGATCGTTGCCTGGGTGACGCCGACGATCTTCCCGAAGGCTTCGTGCGACATGTCCCGTGATTTGATGAAGGTTCCGAGTTTCATGTCGCTCAAAATACCGAAATGGCATTTATTGGCAAGTGAAAAATATACCGTTCTGGTTTTTGATTGTTATGCCAGTTCGGAATAAAATGGAAACATGAACATGATCAAGGATTTGCGCGAGAAGCATGGTCTGACGCAATCAGAGCTGGCCGAGGCCGTTGGCACCTCTCAGCCTCAGATCAAGCGCTTGGAGACCGGAGAACGGAAGCTCACGAAAGAATGGGCCGAGAAGATCGGGCCACGACTAGGCGTGACTGCTGAAATCTTGATGTTCGGATGGCCTGAGGATAGCGCCCCTCACCTCGTCGAGCCGCCGCCGGTTTACGACGAATCACCATTTCACCTTCCAAATGCGCGGATTCGCGGTAAAGTGGAGGGCATAGGCCGCAAGATCCCGGTTTATGGGCAGGCGGTGGGTGGCGTAGACGGTGAGTTTGCAATGAACGGAAGCGTATTGTTCGAGGTGCTGGCGCCTCCATCAGTTTCCGCATCTTCCGGGGCGTACGCGGTGATGGTCTCCGGCGATTCGATGTACCCACGGTACGAGGACGGCGAGATTTGCTTCGTCGATCCGAAGCGCCGCGTGAAGAAGGGCGATTACGTGATCGTCCAAATCCGCACCGAAGACGAGGGCCCGCTTCTCGCATTCGTCAAAAAATTCATCCGGCACAACGCGGTTGAGCTTGTTTTGGAGCAATTCAACCCGGCGAAGGAGCTGCGCTTCCCGTCCGGCCAGGTGCATTCAGTGCACTACGTCGCCTTGGCTGGCGCTGCCTGATACCCCTCACCCTTCTAACAATCTCCGTCTCAAGAGCTGAATCTAAAAAAGATAAAGCCCCGCCTATATCAGCCCCCGCCTATATAGGGTTGCTCCCCAGCAACATAAAAGAGGTTGCCAGCCAGCAACCATAACGTCAGGTCGGAATGCAAATCCGATACACGTTCCCGCCCCGCTTGAGGCGGTCAACCTTCATAAACCCATCTTTTTCAAGCTGGCCGACCGCCCTGTTAACCGTGGTTCGCTCGCAGCCGACATGGTCGCAAATGTAGGCCATGCCGGCAAAGCAGAACGGCTTGCTTGGGGTCATAAATGAGCCAATGAAAAGGACCGCACATCTCTGTATAGGCGGGAGGTGTCGCATCTGCGTGACCTTGCGCAGCCAACGTCGCTGCATCGTCAAAAAAGCCCGCACATCTTCTGGCGGGTAACGCTCTGAAATCTCGTCGAATCGCCGCGAATAGAAGCTGGCTTTGGCTGGCTGGATTTTGCTTGGCATAAATTTTTATACCAACATGGTATTGACGTGTCCATACCGGTTTGGCATATTGGCCTCATAGACAGCGACCACGAAGACGGCTCCGCCAGATCTGGTCGCGGTGAACCGGATGACAGCCAGTCCAGATGGAGGCGGTCATGTGAAGCGCAGCACGGATAACGCGGCGGGGCCCGTGCCTCGAACAACCCCGCCGCAGCAGCCTCAGCACGCAAGACGGTTCGCCTGATCTGCTGGGGCTCGAAACACAGGGGACGAAGATGGGAACGAGTAAATTCTACATCGTTTGGAATGGGGCCCGGAATGAGGGCTTCATCACCGACGATATCAGCGATGCCAAGCAAGCCTTCATGGGTCGGTTCAGGAATCCGTCATCTACGGTCGGCGAGGCTTTTTATGCCGCCTACGACGACGATGTTCGCGGCATTCAAGCAATCGAGATCGAGCCTATCCCCGCCGCCTAACCCCACCCCATCGCCCAGACGGGAGAGCGTCCCGTCGCAGTTTGAGGACATGGCAATGGCAGACAAAGCAGACCGCTACGTCGTCCAAGGCGACGAAACCCTCCTGATCCGCACGCAGATGCCGCGCGGTGACATCTACACGCTGGAAATGCGGCAGGTCGCCCGGACGTTTGCGGAAGTTCAGCAGCTCATCGACACGGTCACCGACGAACGGCAGACAGTGCTTTCGGTCTGGCGCATCGAGACGGTCGGCGCGGGGATTCCGGTTCTCGTCGAGGACATCACGGGCGAGTTCGATGTCCGGTCTGCCGAGCAGATCCACGAAGACGCCAAGCGCGCCGAGATGGCGATTTGCTCGCCGGCCTACACCCAGCGCAGCCATGGAACCTATCACGTCAGCGGCGGGAGGGTGGCATGAACATCACCTTTCGCCACGGCCACGTGAACGACCTCGCCAACATCAAGGCGAAGGATGACGCGCTGCGCGAGCTGCAGGTCATCATCGAGCATTGGCAGGACGACCGCTCCGCCGGACTGATGCCGACCGAAACCAGCCTTCGCCATGCGCACCGGCTGGCGACCAATGCTCTCGGTGCGGGGCAGGCGTGATGACCAATATTATCGATCCGCGAGGCCCGGAAATCCCGCTCGGTACCGCCGCCGCCCTCGCTCTCGAAAACATCGACAAGAAACGCAAGGAGTTCGCTATGGCCAACGCCATCGAAATTCAGCAGCCGAGCTCGACCGCCATGCAGGCGGGAGAACGCGCCGTCGTCACCCCTATGGAGATGCTGGACCGCGCAGTGTCGCAGGGCGCCAACGTCGAGACCCTGACGCAGCTCATGAACCTTCAGGAGCGCTGGGAAGCCAATCAGGCCCGCAAGGCTTTCGACGAGGCTATGGCGTCGGCCAAGGCCAACATGCCGGCGATCGTCAAATCGCGGAAGGTGGACTTCACGACTCAGAAGGGCCGCACCAATTACCAGTACGAAGACCTCGCCTCGATCATGAACCAAGTCGGCCCGGTCCTATCGGCCAACGGTCTCTCCGTCCGCTATCGCACACAGGCGGAGCCGAACCAGCCGATTTCCGTCACCTGCATCATTTCGCACCGCATGGGCCATAGCGAGGAAAACACCCTCATGGCCGGCCGGGATGAAAGCGGAAACAAGAACAGCATCCAGGCTATCGGGTCCACCGTGACCTATCTCCAGCGCTACACCCTCAAGGCTGCGCTCGGTCTAGCCGCAGCGGCTGACGACGATGGTGCGAAGGCCGACGATACCGGCGCGATTACCGAGGCGGAGCGCGAAATCATCCTGACGATGATCGAGGAGACCGGCTCCGACACGGCCAAGTTCTGCGAAGTCCTCCAGATCGACAGCATTGCCGACATGCCGGCGGTGAAGTTCCGCCGTGCGATCAGCATGCTCGAAACCAAAAAGCGGAAGGTGGCAGCAAATGGATGAGATCGTTCAAGGGTCAGCAGAGTGGCATGCACTTCGCTGCGGCAAGGTGACTGCTTCCCGCGTTGCCGATGTCATCGCCCAGACATCCAAGGGCTGGGGAGCCTCCCGCACCAACTATGCCGCCGAGCTCATAGCCGAGCGTCTGACGGGCGTTGCGGCCGAAGGCTTCACCAACGCCGCCATGCAGTGGGGAACGGATCACGAGCCGAACGCTCGCATGGCCTACGAGTTCATGCACGACGTCACTGTCGAGCAGGTCGCTTTCGTGGTGCATCCATCCATCCCGGACGCTGGCGCCTCTCCTGACGGCCTTGTGGGCGAAAACGGGCTTGTCGAAATCAAGTGCCCGAACACGGCAACTCACATCGACACGCTGATCAAGCAGACGATCCCGGCCAAGTACATCACTCAGATGCAATGGCAGATGGCATGCACGGGCCGGGCATGGTGTGACTTCGTCTCCTACGACCCTCGCCTTCCCGAGAGCATGCAGCTCTTCGTCAAGCGCGTGGAGCGGGACGTTGCCGTGATCGAAAGCCTTGAGCGAGAAGTCGTGGCGTTCCTGATGGAAGAGGTTGAGACGAAGGTCGATGCCCTCCGCCGGATCTATGAGCAGGAGGCAGCATGACCACGCGCGCCGCTGTCACCATCAACACCCGGGAAGACCGCGAGAAGGTCGCCCGCTGGGCCGAGAAGGTACCGGAAGGCACCATCGTCGAGTTCCGCAAGAAAACCCGCAGCCATGAACAGAACGCCAAGATGCACGCCATGTTGGCGGAGGTGTCCGAACAGGTCGACTGGTACGGCTCCAAGCTGGATCCCGAAGACTGGAAGACGATGTTCACGGCCTCGCTGCGCAAGGCCAACGTAATTCCCGGCATCGACGCCGGCACGGTTGTCCCACTCGGCCTCAGCACCTCGGCAATGACCGTGGAAGAGATGAGCAACCTGATCGAGCTCATCTACGCCTTCGGCGCTGAACGCAATGTCGCGTTCAAGGAGCCGCAGGAATCCAACACCAATTCGGCGGCAGCGGACCAGTCCCCCTCGGGTCAGTCGCCGGATGCCGACGAGGTCCCCCCGCCCTCGTCGCAACAGGACGGAGGCGAGGCGTCATCCCCCTCCGCCTCGTCTCCGTCCTCCCCATCAACCGAGATGACGGAAGCCGACCGTGCGCTCTTCATGGAATGCGCGGCCAAGCTGTTCGCGATCACCGTTCAGGATGATCTCGACGGGCCGGCCAAGCGCGGCGTTCTCGTATCGGCGAAGGATACCTGGAAGGAAGCGATCCGGCCTGAGCTTCACCCGAAGCTGGCGAGCATCTTCCTTGCGGCCGATTCCATCATCACCGGGAAGAACACGAACCGCGCTGGCGCCATCCGTGAGGTGGCGGGCTGGCTGGAGTGTGCGCCTTCCGAGATCGGCGGTGATGAATGAACCACGATATCATCGCCGTACTGGCCGCACTCAAAGACATTACGGCAGCTCTGCCGGAAGATCGCGTCATGGCCTTCGAAGCCATGACCTTCGCGATTATCGAGGTTGCGGTTTCCGAGAACATTGCGGCCGAAGACATCCACGCGAACATCGACAAGGTGCTGAGAGCCAGGCAGGCAGCTGCAAAAGAGGTGCTGTCGTGACCAAAACCCAGATCGACCGCCAGCACCAGATGACCGCCCTGCTCCGCCGTGAACTCGAGGTAGCCGACGCCATGCGCCGCTTGAATGAGTACCGCGACGAAGCCGGCTGGAAACAGGACCGCACGCCCTCGCAGAAGGAAATGCTCTCCTCCATCCCGCCTATCACGGCTTTCATGGGCATGGAGGGGTGAGATGGGTCTGAACACAGCACTAATCGTGCGGAACGACTTCCTGCACGAGATCAAGGGCGATCCTGAGTTCGGGCAGAAGGTCTACGGAGCAATCATCTCCAATGGACGCGGCCCCTACCACGGCCAGAGCTTCGACGTTCTCCCCAGCGACCATGCTGACAATATGCAGATTGTCGCAATCGGCGGAAACAGCATTCGCACGCTCGGTTATGGCGGCGATTGGGGCGCTGAGGATGAAACGATCCTTCGAAATCTCGCTAACCGCATGGGCTTCAAGCTCGTTCGAAAGGCGGTGAAGTGATGGCTCGCACTGTCTCCGAATGGAAAGGCAAGAGCGACGACGCAATGCCGCCGCCGCGCGTCAAGGATCGGATCCGCGCGCGCCAGGGCAACGTTTGCGCCCTGACCGGCGTCGAGCTGCGCCCCGGAGTGAAGGTCGAGTACGACCATATCGTCCCGCTGTGGCTGGGCGGCGCGAATTCCGAAAGCAACCTGCAAGCCGTCGTCTCGGAAGCTCACAAGCGGAAGACGTCCGCAGAAGCCAAGGTTCGGGCAAAGTGCAACCGCACGCGGAAGGCTCACCTCGGCATCAAATCCAAGAAGAAATCCTCGTGGGGCAACCTCGGCCAGCGCATGGACGGGACGATCTACGACAAGCGTACGGGAGAGATCGTGCGATGAGCATGACCAAGAAGATAGAAGACGGCGGACTGTACTGCATAATCGAAGCCTTGGAACTGTGCCACGATTATCTCAGTAATCGCTCTGACGCTGACTGCGATCAGGATGGTTTCCAGCCGAACAAGGAAATGGTTTTGCTCAGCAAGGTGCAGTCTGCATTAGAGCATTTCAGCACGACAAAACCTGTCACCTTTCAATCTGCCGACGACTTGCTCAACGCAGCTAGCGGCATGAAGCGCATCGTCGAAGAGCTCGATGGAGCGATAAAACATGGCACATGGCGCGACGAGCACGGTCTCCGCCTCAAAGATACGCCCGAGTGGATCGTTTTCTACAACGCACTTTCTAAGGCCGCAGCCGTGAGAAAAACAGGAGGAGGAGAATGACCTACCTGTCCTCACTCATCGCAGACATCGCACGGGATGAAATCCCCGATAATGTTTGGGAAGTAGCGCGATCGCTCCGAAACGTCGTGAATTGGCAGAGCAATGGCAGCATCGAGAATATAGCCAAAGTTCTCATAGCGTTCAGCAAGCGCTACCAGTGGCAGCCGATAGAGACCGCGCCGAAGGACGGCACAAGAATTCTGCTCGTTGGCGGCGTTTTTCACGATATTCCATTTGCGGGTTACTGGAACTTTTCGCCCTACGCGCCGGATCGCCCATGGACGACGGTTGTTGGCAGACTCACGCTCTATGAGCATTGCCCCACCCACTGGATGCCACTTCCCTCTCCTCCCCGAACCAAGGAGGGCGAGAGCAATGGCTGATCTCTCCTCACTCATCGCACGACTGGAGAAGGCGGAAGGGCCGGATCGGGAGCTTGACCGCGACATTGCGCTAACCGTCGACGGATTTGTCTACGAGAAGCGCGGGAAGGATGCCAAGCCATGGTTCTACCATTCGACCATTGGCGGCCGGCGGCAACTGATTAGCCCGTACAATTCGGAGAGGCTTCCCGCCTACACCTCCTCCATCGACGCCGCCGTATCTCTGGCGGAGCGAGTGCTGCCGGGTCGCTCCGTTATGATGGGCTGGAGACAATCGAGCGAAACGAAACCGTGGGCGCGTGTCGGACACTGGACCGACCCCGATGCAACAGGCGCCACACCTGCCATCGCCCTCGTCCTCGCCACCCTCCGCGCCCTTGACCAGAAAAACGGTGAAGCATGACCTCCCCCGTATCCGCCGTAGAGGCCATAGAGAAGGCAATGCGCGACCATATCAAGGTTGATGCGACCGGGCTTTCTCCGGCAGTCGCTTCTGCATACGTCTTCGGTTTTGACGAGGCGGCAAAAGCTATCGCCGAGATTATCGCCCGCCAGGCAGAGGCGTTGCAGCGGGAGAATGCGGAGCTGCGGGAAGCGCTGAAGCCGTTTTCGACTATCGCTGGTCGGTTTTGCGACGAGACAAGCCGCCGATTGAAGCCGGATGATCACAACGTCTGGGGCTATGGCGACGACACGCTCACCTACGGCGACTTCCGCCGCGCCCGCGCACTTCTCGGAGGATCTGAAGATGCAGAGTGAAAAGTGCAAATCCTGCTTCGAGTGCAGCGAAACGATTGTCGTCAAGGTTCGTGACGAGCGCGGCGGCGAGTGGCGCGATAGCTCGGTACGTCGATGCGCCAATGACCAGTGCTGGCACATAGTTGCCGGCACACGCGAAGACCGTCTGGCATGGATCAGCAACGTCTACGACTACAAATATTTCGGGGATTACGAGCTTAGCCCAGAGCAGCTTTCCGCTGTTTATGAAGCGAAGAGCCTCGCCGCCCTATCCGATCAAGAGCGGGCGGTAGAGGTGAAGGGGCTGGAGATTGACGAGCTGATCGAGGAGATGCTCGACGCCCAGCAGGACATCAATCTCGCTGCAAACTCTCACATGGATCAATCCTTGTGCGATGCATCCGCGCTCATCGACAGAGTTGAAGCATTTCTGCTCCGCATCCGCTCCGCCCTTGTCGATGTGCCGGTAGAGCCGGTGGCGTATCTTCGTCTGGAGAACCGGACTGACATCGACGGGGAGACCTACACCGGCCTCCAGTTATCCGACGTATCCGATGAACGCGCTTTCCCGGTCTACACCCGACCTCCCCATAGAGAAGGAGAGGACAGCGCGGAGGTGGAGAGGCTGACGCGCCCCATTGTCGGCATCGAGCATCGCACGGCGCAAGAAGTCTTCGACATCATGGCCGACCGCATTCGCCTCGCCGCCACGCGCAGCACTTCCGCCACAAGTGCGAAGACATGGGGCGAATGGGAGCGCGAGAAACAGTCTGAGGAGGATCAATGATCGCTCTTCTCGACAACGGCCAGGATCTGGAACAGTGCGCGGCGGAAATCGGTGGCCCGGTTGGGCAACTCCTAACCCCGCTCACACGATATCACCTTCGCAATCCCGATCTCCCGTGGGCGATAGACAACGGACGCTTTAGCAATCCCGACACCAGTGGCCTGATTTCACTCTTGGAGAGGGAAGCGAGCCGCAAGGAAAAGTGCCTGTGGGTAGCAACACCGGACGTCGTTGGCTCGGCGCGCCGGACACTTGAGGTATTCCATATCTGGAAGAAACGACCCGAGCTAGGCGGTTGGAGGCTGGCGCTTGTCTGTCAGGATGGTCAGGAAGATCTCCCTATGCCGTGGGAGGAAATCGCCGCCATCTTCATCGGGGGCTCCACCAAGTGGAAATGCTCAGAGCATCCGGCGCACCTCATCAGCGCTGCTAAGGCGCTTGGCAAAGCCGTCCATGCCGGAAGAGTGAACGACCCAGCCCGCTGGAAGCACTTTGAAGAGCTCGGCGTCGATACGTGCGACGGGACCGGGCTCGCTCGATACACACACATGCGCGAAGCCATAGCCAACCGCCACAATCAAGGAGACCTGCTCAATGCAGTCGCTTAATCGCACCATCGCGCTTACCGCTGCATTTGCAGCGACGATCCCGCTTGCCAACTGGCTTATCGGCAACGTTGGAACGGTCTGCACTCCTGATGGACCGTGCCTGTTGCCAGTCGGGTTCGGCCTGACCGCGCCAAGCGGCGTGCTCGTCGTCGGTGCATCTCTGGTCCTTCGCGACATGGTGCATGAGGCCGGTGGCGCGAAGGCGGCGTTGATCGCCATTGGGATCGGCGGCCTTCTGTCGGCCATCTTCGCCGCGCCGGCCCTTCTGCTTGCCTCGGTTCTCGCTTTCGTGCTCGCGGAGCTGGCCGACCTCGCCGTCTACGCGCCGTTGCGCGAACGCCGCCTCTGGCTGGCTGTTTTCCTCAGCGGCGTTGCCGGGGCGGTCGTCGATAGCGCCGTCTTCCTCTGGGTCGCCTTCGGCTCTCTCGACTACATCACCGGCCAGATCGTCGGCAAAATGTGGATGACGCTGATCGCCCTGCCGATCCTCTTGGTGGTGCGCAATCGCTGCCGCCTCGGCCGCCACCAGTGGTTCATTCACGAAAGCTACGGATACGGGTTCACTGAGCGCTGCGGCCGCTGCGGGAAGATCACCGACCGTGGCGGGCACTGGAACTGAGGAGGGACGTCCGATGAGTAAGGCAATCGAAGACGTGTTTGCCGAGCGTCGCCGGCAGATCGAAGCGGAAGGCTGGACGGCCAAGCATGACGACGCGCATGGAAAAGGGAAATTATTGCTAGCCGCAAGGGCCTACTTCGCACACGCGACAGATCGTGCGCTATCTCAACCGCGAGGTGATCGAGCGGGCATCCCCTTCGAGTGGCCATGGGATAAAAAATGGTGGAAGCCGAAGTCGCCCAGAAAAGACCTCGTCCGTGCCGGCGCCCTTGCGTTGGCTGAGATAGATCGCATCAAGCGCCGCTTCGCGTTACGGGCAGAGCATCGTTATGTGGATGCCGAAGCACACTACGGCCTCATCATCGCCGAGATTGAGCGCATCGACTGCGATCCCGCCAGCACCGCGAAAGGCCAAGCCGATGAGTGATGATATCATGCAGGCGGCAGTCGGGGTAAAGACGCTGCTCCGTTTCACGCCGGAAGACGAGTGGGCCTCTGTCATTGCGAAGGCGATGATGGATGAGACTGCGCGCCTTCGCACAGAACGTGACCACTTCTACAACCAGTTTCAGGCGGCACGGGCCGCACTGACGCCGAGGAGCGAAGAGGAAAAGCGCGGCTTCGAGCGGGTGCTCGCCATCCTCAAGGCAAAGCTTTCCGATGGAGGCGGCATTGTCGGGCCGTCTGAGGAGCAGCGCGCTCACAACAACTTTTATCGGGGGCGCAGGATGGCATTCGAAGAATGCACCATCATGCTGACCGCCGCCCTCAAAGCAACTGGAACCGCCCCCTCCTCCCGTAACGCACTTTCTGGAGGAGAAGGCGAATGAAGCTGACTAGCCTAGAGGAAGAATTTATCGCGGAAATGGCAGCTGAACCCGGCTCAGACAACGAGTGGGCGAATTTCGATCCACCCTTTGTGCGCAAGGCATATGACCGTTTCGTGCGCAAAGGCTGGCTGGAATACAGAGGCGACGGACAGAACAGGGACTTCAGGTGGACAGCCGCCGGCCGCAACGCACTGGATAAGGAGCGTGGGGGATGAGGAAAAGAACCTGCCTCGAAATCGCAAACTTCCTTAATGCCAGGCTTCGAAACAGAAGGCGACCAAGTGAGGCGAAAACCTTCATGTGGGACACGCTGGCATATACATCGACCGACGAGTGCATAATTTGGCCCTACAGATACAACCGAGATCGGCCGCACGTTAAACATGGCGGCAATCGTTATCTCAATGTCTGCCGCATTCTTTGTGAGGCGCAGTATGGACCGCCAAAATCAAAAGATCATCAAGCGGCACATTCTTGCGGTAATGGACATCTTGGTTGCGTCAATCCTCGCCATCTTTCTTGGAAAACACCCAAGGAAAACTCTGATGATCGATATCTCCACGGCACTGACCCACGAGGCGAGAGAAATCCCAGAGCTAAGCTGAACCGAGATATCGCGAACGAGATTCGTCGTCGCTCTGCATCGGCTTCGGTGGGCGACTTGGCGGTTATGTATGACGTTTCACGGTCAACGATCCGAAGCATTATAGTTGGAGAGCGGTGGGTATGACGGCAACCTTCACCGGATACATCATCGCTGCCAGCGACTGGCCAGACGACGTTAAACTAGCCATGGGGAAGAGTACCATTGCGGCCAGCACGCCTGATGCATGGCGTCGACATGTCGGGCACGAGAGGGCAGCAAGCCTAGATTTTCCGATCTACGTCCAGCGCTGGAGCGATATGGGTTACAAGCCCTTCCGAGTCACCCTGACACTCGACAACTCGCCGGACCAATTGGATGTAATGGCCGAAATTCTGCGCAAGCAGGCAGTACGCCCACGCGGCATCCAGCCTGTACCGAGGAAGGAGCCGCGAGAATGACGGCACCGGCCCTTGTTAAGCAATCCGAATTGAAGCGCATGGCCGCAATCGCGAAGAGCGAGGGTGTGCCAATAGAGCTTGAGGTAGAGGGAAGAATCTATCGCGTTCTCCCCGATATCCCCGCTAATCACAACGCTGAAACCATCGACATTGACCGCAAGGGGCGAGGCTTCCTCTAATGCGCGGCATGCCTCGCCCGAGAAAGCCATACATCCAGAAAGAGACGACCAGACACGGGAAGGTGGTCTGGTATTTTCGCCGCGGGAAAGAGGCCCGCATTCGCTTGCCAGGAGCGTTTGGCTCGGTAGAGTTCAATAAAGCCTATGAAGCGGCGCTAACCGGCATGCCAGCCCAACAGGCCGCCAAGGCAACAAAAGGAACCCTGCGCTGGCTGGTGGATCAGTATTATCAAAGCGCTCGTTTCGACAAATACCGCCCAAATACTCAGCGAAACCAGCGGCTGGCGCTGGAGGGCGTATGTGAGAACGGGAAGGATTTGTTGTACCGGCAGATCACGCCAGCAGACATAAAGCGCGGCTTGGTGCGGCGCGAGAAGACCCCGCGTATGGCGGAGATCTACCTTGTCGTCATGCGAAATCTCTTTGAGTTCGCCATGGACAATGAATGGGTCTCGAAAAATCCAACGGACAACATCAAGGCCAAATCCGTGAAGACGGATGGCTATCATGTCTGGACCGTCGAGGAAGTCGCTAGGTATCAGGGAAGGCATGCCATAGGCACACAAGCGCGGCTGGCGCTCGATATCATGCTTTATACCGGCCTGCGTCGGTCGGATGCCATCACGCTTGGCCCTCAGCATGTCAAAGACGGCGTGATCACCATAAGGGCGCAGAAGAACAAGGCCGAGATCGTCGTGCCAGTCCTGCCGCCTCTAGCTGAATCCATAGCAGCAACAAAAACCGGTGATATGGTTTTCCTCCTCAACACGAAGGGGGCGCCATGGAAGAATATCAGCTTTGGGTATTGGTTCGCTGCTAGGTGCGATGAGGCAAAGGTTCCCGGACGCGCTCACGGCCTCCGCAAGGCCGGAGCGACCATAGCTGCCAACAATGGAGCGACACCGTATGAGCTTACCGCCATGTTCGGATGGAGCTCTACGAAGATGGCCGAGATCTACACCAAAAAGGCTGATCGCACCCGCTTGGCGGAACGCGCAGCGAACAAGCTATACCCGCACCAACCAAAAGGTGCGGGCAAAGGCACTAAAAACCAAACCTGAATCAGATAGTTAGCGAAACCATTTTAACTATGATGGTTGGTTAATGCTGATGAACCGGATCGGGGAGGCAGGTGCCTCCCCTTCACGTTTTCGTCAGACCACGTGATGCTGCGGGTGCACCTAGATGACGACGTGCGATCCCAGTTCCACGACACGGTTGGTCGGCAGGCGGAAGTAGTCGGAGGGATCGGTGGCGAGGTTGGCGAGCCCGATGAACAGGCGATCCTGCCACATGGGCATGCCGGACTGCGCATCGGGCACCAGCTTGCGGCGGCCGAGATAGAAGGAGGTCGACATGATGTCGAACTTGTGCCCGGCCTTGCGCATCAGCCCCAGCGCCTGCGAGACGTTCTGCGTCTCCATGAAGCCGAAGCGCATTTCGATGCGCGAGAAACGGTCGGAGATGCGCTCCACCGAGAAGCGCTCAGCCGGCACGACGCGCGGCGTGTTGGCGGTCTTGACCGTCAGGATGAAGTTCTGCTCGTGTAGGACGTGGTTGTGCTTGATGTTGTGCAGCAGCGCGGCGGGCGCGAAATCGGGATCGCTCGTCAGGAAGATCGCCGTGCCGGCGACCTGCACCGGCGCATGGGCGCTCTGCTTTTCGACGGACTTGATGAAGGCCGGCAGCGGCACCTCGATGCGGCGGGTCTTGTCGCGCAGAATGCGCGTGCCGCGCGTCCAGGTCCACATCAGGAGGACCACGGCGGCAGCGATGGTGACGGGCACGTAGCCGCCGTCATGCACCTTGAGAAGGTTCGCGCCGAGGAAGGTGAGTTCCAGGAGGAGGAGCGGCGTCAGCGCGCCGATGGCGGCAAGCGGCTTCCAGCGCCAGCGGGCACGCAGGAACTCGAAGGCCATGACGGTCGTCACCACCATCGCGCCGGTGACGGAGATGCCATAGGCCGTCGCCAGCTTCTCGGACGAGCCGAAGATGAAGACGAGCAGCATGACGCCGAAGAGCAGCACCGTGTTGACACCCGGCAGATAGATCTGGCCTGTCTGGGTTTCGGACGTGTGGAAGATCTCCATGCGCGGCAGGAAGCCGAGATGGATCGCCTGCCGCGTCAGCGAGAAAGCGCCGGTGATGACCGCCTGGCTGGCGATGATGGTGGCGGCCGTCGCAAGGATGACGATCGGCAGCAGCGCCCAGTTGGGAAACATCAGGAAGAACGGATTCTCGAAGGCCTCGGGATGGGCGAGGATCAGCGCGCCCTGGCCGAGATAGTTCAGCGTCAGCGCCGGGAAGACGAGGCAGAACCAGGCCCACTGGATCGGCCGGCGGCCGAAATGGCCGAGGTCGGCGTAGAGCGCCTCAGCCCCGGTGACCGTCAGGAAGACAGCGCCGAGCACGACGAGGCCGACATAGCCCTCGTTGATCATGAAGACCACGGCGTAATAGGGATTGAAGGCGGCGAGGATGCCAAGGTCGTCGCTGATATGGCGGATGCCGCCAAGGCCCATGACGATGAACCAGATGGCGGTGATCGGACCGAAGAACTTCGACACGGCGGCCGTGCCGAGCGACTGCACGGCAAAGAGCATGACGAGGATGACGACGGAGATGGGCACGACATAGTCCCCGAGCGTCGGCGTCACCAGCTTCAGGCCCTCGACGGCGGACAGCACCGAAAGGGCGGGCGTGATCATGGCATCGCCGATGAAGAGCGCGGCGCCCACCGCCCCCATGAAGAACAGCACCGTGGCGCGCCGGCCGGCGGTCTTCATCAGGAGGGCGAGCAGCGAAAGCGTTCCGCCCTCGCCGTGGTTGTCGGCCCGCAGCAGGAAGAGCACGTATTTGAGCGTGACGATGATCGTCAGCGTCCAGATGATCAGCGAGATGAGGCCGATCACCTCGGCGCGCGTGATGCCATCCTGCGCGACGGGGCGCAGCGCTTCTCGGAAGGCATAGAGGGGGCTCGTGCCGATGTCGCCATAGACGACGCCGATGGAACCGAGGGAGAGGAGAAACAGCGTGCGCGCCCTGCTCTGGGCCTGCGGTGCGCTACCGGGATGATGTTGCATGGGGCGATCGGGCTCTTAGAGCCAGCCTTTCCAGCGGAAGAAGAAGAACGGGAGGATTGCCGAAAGGACCATCGCGACCAGCGTCAGCGGATAGGCGGAGGCAAGATGCAGTTCGGGCATGAAGTCGAAATTCATGCCGTAGGTCGAAGCGATCAGGGTTGGCGGCAGCAGCACGACGGAGGCGATCGAGAAGATCTTGATGATGGCGTTCTGCTCGAGATTGATGAGGCCGAGCGAGGCATCGAGCAGGAAGGTAATGTTACCCGCCACGAAACTTGCATGTTCGGAAAGCGACTGCACGTCCCGCGTGATCGTGCGGCAGAGTTCGAGGCTCTCGCGATCCGACTGCAGGGCCGGCAGCGCATGCAGGAAGGTCAGCACGCGCGACAGCGACATCAGGCTGTCGCGCGTCTTGGCAACGAGACGGTGCAAGGCCGAGACCTGCACCACGCGGTCTTCCAGATAGCGCGGCGGGCGGCGGTTAAGGTGCCGCTGGTCGCCGAACACCTCGATGGACAGCCTGTCGGCGCGCGAGACGGCGATTTCGAGGATTTCCGCGGTGCGGTCGACGACGGTTTCCAATAGGCGCGTGACCATCACGGTCGGCGAGGAACAGCCGCCGGGAATGCGGTGCATGCCGCTCTTGAAGAGCGCGAAGGAGCGCGGTTCGGCATAGCGCACCGTCAGCAGCCTGCCGGCCGTCAGGATGAACGCGACGTCGGTCAGCTGCGGCAGGTCGCTCTCCGCCTTCACCATCAGCGAGGCGGTCATGTAGGCAGCGTTGCCGTCTGTGTAGAGGCGGCTCGAGGGCTCGATGTCCTTGAGTTCGTCGCGGGTCGGCACCTCGATGGAAAGAACGCGCTCGATCAGCGCTTCCTCCTCGCGGGTCGGCTCGACCATATCGACCCAGACGGCGCCGGCAAGGGCTTCGGCGGCCGCAGAATCTGTTTCTGCCGGCAGAGAGCGTGCCTCGCCGTTGGAACGGAAAACCGTGATCACCGGCGAATGGCTCCGGAACGGACCATCGCTCACACTCCTGGTTGGACGCCGCCGTTCAGCGGCCGGCCGCGCATATTGCTCGGCGCCGCACAAAAATCAAGCTTTCGCCACGAACGCGCCGAAAGCGTAAAGGTTCACCTATTCGAAGACGATGGAAGGCGCGCCGCGGGTGCCCTTGTCCTTCAGCGCCTCCAGTTCCTGCCAGACGCGGGTCGCGATCTCGCGGTAGATTTTCGCGGCCGCCCCATCCGGGTTGGAGACGACGACGGGCGTGCCGGCATCGGAGGTTTCGCGGATGTCCATGGTCAACGGTACCTCGCCGAGGAACGGCACGCCGATGCGCTCGGCCTCCTTGCGCGCGCCGCCGTGGCCGAAGATATCATAGCGGTTTCCGGTGTCGGGAGCGATGAAATAGCTCATGTTCTCGACGATGCCGAGCACCGGCACCTCGACCTTGCTGAACATATTGAGGCCCTTGCGCGCGTCGATGAGGGCGAGATCCTGCGGGGTGGAAACGATGACGGCGCCGGCGAGCGGCACCTGCTGGGCCATGGTGAGCTGGGCGTCGCCCGTGCCGGGCGGCATGTCGACGACGAGCACGTCGAGCTCGCCCCAGGCGACCTCGCGCAGCATCTGCATCAGCGCCGACTGGATCATCGGCCCGCGCCAGATCATCGCCACCTCCTCGTCGACGAGGAAGCCCATGGACATGACCTTGATGCCGTAATTCTCCATGGGCTTGATGATGCGGCCCTCGATCTGCTGCGGGCGGCCCGAGATTTTCAGGAGCCGCGGCATGGAGGGGCCGTAGATGTCGGCATCGAGGATGCCGACGCGAAGGCCGTTGGCCTTCAGCGCCAGCGCGAGGTTGACCGAAGTGGTCGACTTGCCGACGCCGCCCTTGCCGGACGCGACGGCGATGATGGCCCCGACGCCGGGAATGCCGGCCTTCGCGCGCTGCGGCGGCTGGCCGGGCGCGGCATGGCTATGGCCGGCATGGCCGTGGGCCGCGCCGCCGCCGGGCGGCGGGGGGGCCGGCGCGCGGGCGGCGGCCGGGCCGGAGGCGGCGCGCTTGTCCGCCGTCAGCGCCACCATGGCGGCCTTGATGCCGGGGATTTCCTTGACGACGCGCTCGGCGGCGGCGCGCATCGGATCGAGCTCGCGGGCGCGGTCGGCCGGGACGGTGATGGAGAAATAGGCCTTCCCATCGGAGATGAACACGTCCGAGACGAGGCCGAGATCGACGATATTGCCGTCCATGTCCGGGCCGCGCACCGTGCGCAGCCGTTCCAGCACCTGTTCCTTGCTTACATCCGTCATGAAACCCTCGATGAATACCCTCGCGGCACGGCCGCTGCCTTCATTCCGTAGATAGTGCACGCGAAGGCCGCCGCCAAACGAATTTGCCGGCGACGGGCATTTGCGGCTTTGCGGCAGGTTGCCTCAGGCGATCAGCCCGCGACGGATGGCCTTGACCACGGCCTGGGTACGGTTGACCGCCTCCAGCTTGCGCGTGACCTGGTTGAGGTAGTGGTTCACCGTGTGCTCGGAGAGGCCGAGAATCTCGGCGATCTCCAGGCTCGTCTTGCCCGCCGCCGTCCAGCTCAGGCACTGGATCTCGCGATCGGTCAGCATGACCTGACCCGACTTCCAGGCCGAGCCGATCTCGGCCAGCCGGTTGAAGAGATGCACGGAGATCATCTGCAGCATCAGCCGGTCGTCGCGGCCGAGCGTCGCGCTCTCGCCGCCCCAGACCACCGCGCCGCGATTGCCGAGCGCGTCATGCACCGGGAAGAAATGGCCGACCAGCATGCCGTGGCCGGTCATCATATCGAGCAATTCGCTGAAATCGGCCTGTTCGGAGGATTCGCCGATCCATTCGCGCATGTCGTAGGAAAAGGGAACGGTGGTCAGCCGCAGCTTACGGATGCCGGCGCTCTGGCGGACCATGCGCATGGCGTCGTACTTGGCAAGGACCTCCTGCGGCCAGTTGCTGACGATGGAATAGGCCGAGAGCTTTTCCGCCTCGAAACCCGGCAGCGTGAAGACGATGAAATACCTGAGGCCGTATTCCTCGCACTTGCGGCGCATGTAGCGCACGATGTCGAACTGCGTCTCGAGAGCTGCGATCTCGGCGCCTTCGTCCTGCACCTGCTTCTCACCGTTTCTGGTCTCGTCATCCGTCATGGTGCCCCGCAAAGAATAGTCCTCCCCTTGGGCAGTTGGAACGGGACCGAACGCTTTCCAGAAAGTCACAAGGTTTTTTATGCATCAGTTCAAAAGCCCGGCGCGGATCGCCTTGGCGACCGCCTGAACCCGGTTGACCGCGTCGAGCTTGCGCGTCGCGCGGTTCAGGTAATGATTGACAGTATACTCCGACAGACCAAGGATTTCCGACATTTCCACGCTGGTCTTGCCGGCGGATGCCCAGGACAGGCATTCGATCTCCCGGCGCGACAACGACACGCTCGGGCCGTGGCCGGAGCGACGCTCGACGACTTCCGTGAAGATCTGGTTCGCCAGCGCGTTGAGTTCGGCCATCTCGCGCGGCTGCAGCGCCTCGCGCGTGCCGCCGAAGGCGAGCGCCCCGCGCAGGCCCGCCGAATTGTGCGCCGGGAAATAGGCCCCGCGCGACAGACCGTGCCGCTCGAAGAGGTCTGCGGCGATCGCGGCCTTGCCGTCGATCCGCCGGCGGTTGGTGCCGTCCGCGTCATAGACGAAGGGATTGGTGCTCTGGCGCAGGCGCTCGACGACCGGGCTGCCGAAAATCAGGCCCGCATGGTCATAGGTTTTCAGCATCTCGTCCGGCCAGGAGGTCAGGAGAACGCTGGAGGAGAAATCCGTGGAGGTTTCAGAGGGGACGGTGATCAGGAGATAGCCGCGGAACCCGAAGTGCCGGGCAATGCCCTCCAGCCTTTCGGCGACGTCCTCCTCCGCGGCCAGGGCCGACAGGCTCGTACCCCATCGGTTCTGGAACTGTGCAGATGTCGTGTGGAAGCGATCCGCCATATCCCTTTTTCCTTCAGCAACGCATGCGCCCGCACGGCAGAGCAGCTCTATCCGCACAATGCACCTGCTTGCCTCAGGAACCCCCGTATCCCAATGCAAGTATGTTCGAGAACCGCGCCTCAAGTCCGCGGCAGGCGACGCGGCTCAACAAGCCGGTCACCTGGAAAGCTAATGGCGACCCCAATCCACGTCCAGCGCGATTTTCTAATTTACCGTAAAATCGGGAAGTAAAACAACTTTGCCACAGGGCGCATGCCCTATAATCCACTTATCGTTGCGGACCGAGCCTTGCGGCGAGTTCTTCCATGATCGCCCGTGCCGCTTTTCGCACCGACGGCGCCCACGCTTCAAGCTGCTCCGGCCCGACCCTGTAGGCAGGCCCGGTGACGGAAACGCCGGCCACCAGCCCGCGCCCGCTGTCGACGACCGGAGCGGCGACGCAGCGGATTCCCGGCTCGTGCTCCTCCCGGTCGAAGGCGATGCCGCCCTCGCGGATCCGCGAAAGCTCGGCCAGCAGCGCGGCGCGGCCCGTGATGGTCTGCGGCGTGAAGCTGTGGAAATCCATGCCGTCCAGGATCGCATCGAGCGCGGCGGCGTCGAGCATCGAAAGCGCGGCCTTACCGACGCCGGTGCAATAGGCAGGCGACGCATTGCCGATCTGGGAATTCATGCGGACGGCCTGCCGGCTTTCGACCTTGTCGAGATAGATGATCTCGCGCCCGCGCAGCACGCCAAGATGCACCGTCTCGCCCGTCTCCCCGTGCAGCGCCTCGAGGAAGGGCGCGGCGACGGCGCGGAACTCGTTGCGCGCCCAGGAGGCCGAGGCGAGCTTCAGCAGCCGAAGGCCCGGCACATAGGCATGGTCGGGCCGCAGTTCCAGCAGCCCTTCCTGCACCAGATGGGAAAGCTGGCGATGCAGCGTACCGCGCGGCTGGCCGCTGACGGCGAGCACGTCGGTAAAGCGCATGGGCCTTTCGGAAAGCGCCACCGTCTCCAGCACGGTGACCGCCTTGCCAAGCGTGCCGGTTCCGCTTTCCTCGTCTCGCTCGGTCGTCATCGTCGCAGCCCTTTTCCATCTCTTGACAGGCCGGCATGGTAGCGGAATAATTCCGAATAATCAAACTCAGTTCCAAATAATGGAACATTTCGGGAGAAAGCGATGGCTGGCCGCTATCCGGACCTCGCAGGACAGGGCGTGCTCGTCACCGGTGGCGGCTCGGGCATCGGTGCGGCGCTGGTCGCCGGCTTTGCCGCCGAGGGTGCCCGTGTCGCCTTCCTCGACATCGCCGAAGCGGAAAGCCGATCGCTCGTCTCCACTCTCGAAGGCAAGGCGGAGCATCTGCCGCATTATATAAGGACGGACCTGCGCGACATCGACGCCCTGCGCGCGGCGGTCGCCGAGGCCGCGTCGGTGCTCGGCGGCATCCGCGTGCTGGTCAACAATGCGGCGCGCGACGACCGGCACGCGCTGGAAACCGTCGAGCCCGACTACTGGGACGAGAACCAGGCGGTGAACCTGCGCCACCATTTCTTCGCCGCGCAGGCCGCCGCGCCGCATATGCGCGCGGGCGGCGGCGGGTCGATCGTCAACTTCTCCTCCATCGCCTTCCTGCTCAACATGGGAGAATTGCCGGCCTATGCGACCGCCAAGGCGGGCATTATCGGCCTCACCAAGTCGCTCGCCGGCCGGCTCGGCCCGGACAATATCCGCGTCAACGCCATCCTGCCCGGCATGGTGCTGACCGAGCGGCAGAAGCGCCTGTGGATCGACGAGGCGGCGATTGCCGGCGGCATCGACCGCCAGTGCCTGAAGCGCTCGCTCGTCGCCGCCGACATGGTCGGCCCCTGTCTCTTCCTGGCGTCGGACGCCTCCGCCGCCATCACCGCCCAAACGCTCATCGTCGACGGAGGCATGCTCTGATGACCGAACCCACCCCGCAACGCACCGCTGGGCCTGCCTATGTGGCGGTGGACTGGGGAACCTCCAGCTTCCGCCTCTGGCTGATCGGCCGGGACGGCAGCGTTCTTGCCGAGCGCCGCAGCGGCGAAGGCATGACGACGGCCGCCCGCACCGGCTTTGCCGAGGTGCTGACGAGCCACCTTGCCGCGATCTCCGCGCCGGCAGGCCTGCCGGTTCTCATCTGCGGCATGGCGGGCGCCAAACAGGGCTGGATCGAGGCCGGCTATCTCGACACGCCCGCCGCGCTCGCCGACATTCCGGCCGCCGCCGTGCGCATTCCCGGCATCGACGCGGATATCCGCATCCTGCCCGGCCTTGCGCAGCGCGCCGCCATGGCCCCCGACGTGATGCGCGGCGAGGAAACGCAGCTTCTCGGCGCCGCCGGCGAACTCGGCAATGGCGACCATCTCGTCTGTATGCCCGGCACGCACAGCAAATGGGTCCGCCTTTCCGGCGGCAGGGTCGAAGGCTTTTCCACCTTCATGACGGGCGAACTCTTCGACGCCATCGCGAAGAACACCATCCTCAGCCATGCCATTGCCGAGGCGGGCGCGATCTCCGGCGACAATGCCGCCTTCCGCACCGCCGTCGCCCGCATGGTGGAAAAGCCCGCGCTCGCCACGAGCCAGCTCTTCTCCGTGCGCGCCGGCTCGCTGATCGCCGGGCTTTCGCCCGAGGATGCCAAGGCGCGGCTTTCCGGCACCTTGATCGGGCTGGAGATCGCGGGCGCGCTTTCGCTCGTCGCCGAAGGAACGCCGGTCGCGCTCGTCGTTTCCGGCGGGCTCGGCGCACTCTACAGAGAGGCGCTCGCCGCCGCCGGTCTTTCCCCTTCCCTCATCGATGCCGATGCCGCCGTGCGCAACGGCCTTGCCGCGGGCGCCAGGGCGCTCTGGTCCCTTTAAAGAAAGCTGGAAACAATGAGCCGTATTCCCTTCCCCCCCATGAAGCACCCGCTGATCGCCATCCTGCGCGGCCTCAAGCCGGGCGAGACCGAGGATGTCGTCGGCGCGCTGATCGAGACCGGCTTCACCGCCATCGAGATCCCGCTGAACTCGCCGGAACCGTTCAGGTCGATCGAGATCGCCGTGAAGATGGCGCCGGAAGGCTGCCTGATCGGCGCCGGCACCGTGCTGACCGTCGCCGACGTCAACCGCCTCGCCGATGTCGGCGGGCGCCTGATGGTCAGCCCGAATGTCGAGCCGGAGGTGATCTCCACCGCCGCCGCCAAGGGCATGGTGACGATGCCCGGCGTCTTCACCCCCACCGAGGCGCTTGCCGCCGCCCGGGCCGGCGCGACGGGCCTGAAATTCTTCCCCGCCAGCGTGCTCGGCCCGGCCGGCATCAACGCGATCCGCGCCATCCTGCCGGCAGACCTCGAAATCGCCGCGGTCGGCGGCGTCTCGGAGAAGAACTTCGCCGACTATGCCGCCATCGGCATCCGCAGCTTCGGCCTCGGTTCCAGCCTCTACAAGCCCGGCATGACGGGCGCCGAGGCCCGCGCCCGCGCCGTAGCCACCATCGAAGCCTATGATGCCGTCTACGGGGCTAACCGATGACCGGAACCCACGCCTTTACCGGCCGCACGCTCTGCGACACCGCCTGCCAGCTCGGCGAGGGGCCGACCTACGATCCCGCGACGGACAAGGCCTACTGGTTCGACATCCGCGGCCGGAAGCTGCACGAACTCCATCTTGCGACCATGACGAAGGCCGTGCACGACCTGCCCTTCCTCGGCAGCGTGCTCGCCGTCATCGACGCGGAGCGCCAGCTCATCCTTTCCGACCAGGGGCTTTTCGTGCGCACCGTCGCGGACGGCAGGCTCGCCCCCTTTGCGAAACTGGAGGACAAGGCGGCCAACCGCTCCAACGACGGGCGGGTGCATCCCTCCGGCACGCTCTGGGCGAGCACGATGGGTCGCAGCGCCGAAAAGCATTCCGGCGCGATCTACCATGTGGCGGGCGAGCGGGTGACGAAGCTCTTCTCCGACATCACCATCCCCAACAGCATCTGCTTCTCGCCGGACGGCGGCACCGCCTATTTCACCGACACGGACGTCAACCGGCTGATGAAGGTGGCGGTCGATCCGAAGACCGGCCTGCCGACCGGCGCGCCGGAAGTCCTCTCCGACGAGAGCGGCACGCCGGGGGGCATCGACGGATCCGTCTGCGATGCAGACGGGCTGATCTGGAACGCCCGCTGGGGCGCGAATGCCGTCGACGTCTACAGGCCGGACGGCACGAAGGTCGCGCGCTACGACGTGCCCGCCGCGCAGGCGAGCTGCACCGCCTTCATCGGTGGCAAGGCCGACCGGCTGCTCGTCACCTCCGCCTGGCAGGATCTCGACGATGCGGCCCGCGCGGCCGATCCCGAGGCCGGCAAGACCTTCGAACTCGGCATTGAGGTCAAGGGACGCTTCGAGCCGAAATTCGCGCTGTAGAGCGTTGCCGCATTTCCCATGCAAAATCGGCAGGCGGTCCGCCCCGTTCGACGGGTTCGGGCCGCTTCTTTTGCATGGCTGCAATCAAGAAGAAGGCAATTTTCATCGGAACCAAAGCCGGGGGTCGTCGTTCCTTGTCCATCAGCCGGTGCGGACGGGCATTTCGAAACCGCCGCCGCGCCTTGATGCCAACGAGACGAAAGGCAGGTTCAAAATGACCAAGAAACTTCTTACCTCCGTTGCCGCTGGTGCACTCTTCCTGGGCGCGGCTCTGGCTCCGGCGGCTTATGCACAGGACACGAATCAGCCCGCAGCAGGCCAGCCCCAGACGATGGAGCAGCAGCCGGCCGCAGGCGCTGAGGGCACGACCCCGGGCGACACCGCAGCCACGCCGGGCACGACGCCGGGCGAAGACACGGCGCAGACCCCGGCAACCGGCACCGACAGCACGGATACGGCCCAGACGCCCGCAACCCCGAGCAAGGATACCGCCCAGGCTCCGGCAGCAGGTGGTGACTATCTGACGGCCCAGTCGGACGAACAGATCAGCGCCAACACCTATATCGGTCAGGCGGTCTATAACAGCGCCGATGAAAACATCGGCAAGATCTCCGACCTTATCATGGAAAAGAGCGGCGGTATCGACGCTGCCATCATCGGTGTCGGCGGCTTCCTGGGCATCGGCGAAAAGTGGGTTGCAGTGCCGTTCGAGAAGATCTCGATCACGCAGGTTCCGGACTCCGATGACGTCAAGCTGACGACCACGGAAACGGCTGAAAGCCTGCAGGCCGCGCCGGAATTCAAGACCAAGGCGCAGCAGGTGGCGGAACGTCAGGCCAATACCCCGGTCGACAGCTCGACGACCTCGTCGACGACCACGGGCACCGCGCCCGCCACGACCCAGCCGGCCGAATAAACCGGCGGGCTTTACTGACCTCCAGCCCGGTGGCACGCCCTGCGCCACCGGGTTTTTCTTATGAAGCGCTCCCCACCGCAATTCCGGACGCAAAACCGCTGCGCGCTTTGGCTGGAATTGCTCTAAAACAGCACGCCGTAGCGCATGGCATCGTAGATGCCGGCATGGATGTTGCGACTGTGGACGGCATCGCCAATCCGGAAGAGATCGAAGGTGCCCTCGGGATTGCGGGAGCGGATCGGATTCTCCTGTCGGATGAGCGCCTTGTAGTCGACCGCCCCGAGATTGCGCGACAAGGGCTTCAGCTCGAAATAGAGATCGGCCATCGGCATGGTGCCGTGCTCGACCACGACCTGCGCGACACGGCGCTCGGCCGAGGCGTCGGTCGAGAAATCCGAGCCGAGCGTCGCCACTAGCCCGTTGCCGTCGCGGCGCACGGCCTTGAGGCGCGTGTTGATCGTCACGCGGACGTTCCGTTCCGCGAAGGCCTTGGCATAGGGCACGTGATTCATGCCGCCGATCTCGGGCGCGAAGAAGCGCTCCGGCGAAACGACTTCCAGCTCCACGCCGGCCTTCGCGATCAGCTCCGCCGCCGTCATGCCGGTATGCGCGCCGTTGTCGTCATAGAGCAGGACCGGGCCTTCCGGCTTTACTGCGCCGGCAATGATGTCCCAGCTCGACACGACGAGGTCGTCGCCCGCTTCCAGTTCCGGGTTCTGCGCGATGCCGCCCGTCGCGATCACCACGAGGTCGGGATCGAGGGCGAGCACGTCATCGCCGCCGGCAAAGACGTTGTAGTGGATCGGCACGCCGAGGCGTTCGAGCTCGGCAAGGCGCCAGTCGGCGATGCCGATCAGTTCCCTGCGGCGCGGATTGCGGGCGGCCAGCAGGATCTGGCCGCCGGCCTCGCCCGTCGCCTCCAGCACCTCGACGGCGTGGCCGCGCTCCGCCAGCACGCGCGCCGCCTCCAGCCCCGAAGGACCGGCGCCGACCACCACCGCCTTGCGCAGGGGCCCCGGCGATTTCGAGATGACATGGGGGATAGTTGCCTCGCGGCCGGTCGCCGCATTGTGGATGCAGAGCGCGCCGCCGCCCTCGTAGATGCGGTCCAGACAGTAGGTGGCGCCGACGCAGGGGCGGATCTGCGCTTCCCTGCCCTCCTCGATCTTCCTGACGATATGCGGATCGGCGATATGGGCGCGGGTCATGCCCACCATGTCGAGCTTGCCTTCGGCGATCGCATGGCGGGCCGTCGCGACATCGGCGATGCGGGCGGCATGGAAGACCGGGAACTTTGTCGCCGCGCGCACGTCGCCGGCAAAATCGAGATGCGGGGACGCGGCCATGCCCTGGATCGGGATGACCTTCGTCAGGTGCGCGTCATGGTCGATATGGCCGCGGATGATGTTGAGGAAATCCACCTTGCCTGAATCGGCGAGGCGCCGGGCGATCTCGACGCCCTCCTCGCGCGAAAGGCCGATGTCCCAGTCCTCGTCCGCCGCCATGCGGATGCCAACGATGAAATCCGGCCCCACGGCCTTGCGCACGGCATCGAGCACCATGTCGGAAAAGCGCAGGCGATTGTCGAGCGAACCGCCGAACTCGTCCTCGCGGCGATTGGTGGCGGGCGACCAGAAGCCGTCCATCAGGTGGCCGTAGGCCTCGAACTCGATGCCGTCGAGGCCGGCGGCCTGCATGCGCTGGGCCGCGGCGGCATAGTCGCCGACGATGCGCTCGATGTCCCAGTCCTCGATCTTCTTGGGGAAGGCGCGGTGGGCAGGTTCGCGCACCGGCGAGGCCGAGAGCACCGGCAGCCAGTCGCCCTTGTTCCAGCCCGTGCGCCGGCCGAGATGGGTGAGCTGGATCATCACGGCGCAGCCGTGCTCATGACAGTCGTCGGCGATCTTCTTGAGCCACGGCACGATCTCGTCGGAATAGGCGTAGAGATTGCCGAAGGCGGGCGGGGAATCCTCCGAGACGATCGCCGAGCCCGCCGTCATGGTCAGCGCCATGCCGCCCTTGGCCTTTTCCAGGTGATAGAGCCGGTAGCGGTCCTTCGGCATGCCGTCTTCCGAATAGGCCGGTTCGTGCGAGGTCGACATGATCCGGTTCTTCAGCGTCAGGTGCTTCAGGCGGTAGGGCTGGAGCAGCGGGTCTTTCGATAGCGTCATCTCAAAGGTCCTAGCAGGTCGGCCGTGATCGTGCGGGAGATAGTCGCAAATGGCGACATCCGGGGCGACGGCCGCGGCGGCAAATCATGGCCAGCGCGCGCCCTCCCCCTCGTTGCCTTGCAGCACCTACCGCAGCGAGGCTACACAGGGCGGATCGCCGCTGTAACGCGGAAAAAAACTTACCGGCGCCATAACCTGCTTTTATGGAGACGATCCGTCAACGGCGCAGGACGGGCTGCATCTCCTCATGGAAGAAGCGGAAATAGGAGGTGATCTGCGCCAGCGCATTGGTCGACAGCTTGTACTGGATGCCGAGGCGGCCATTGGCGTACCAGCGCACCGTGCCGCTCAGCCGGCCCAGTTCCTCGCTCTCCACCGTCACGAGCTGGCCGGGCATGGCCTGGATCGGCGTTTCGATGTCGAATGCCATGCCGCTCGGCGAAAGATCGACGACGCGCGCCCGCGTCGACTGATGCATGACCTTCACCGTCGCGAAAATACGCACCTTGGAACGATCGGTCGCCCGGACGGGCATATCCTTGATGGTCGCCATCGCTGTCACCCCAGACTTGATTCTGGAGAAAACCTAGCGGAAGGCATTTGCCATCCCGATAAGAAAATGCATGCAAGTTTAAGGAACTGACTTATTCGGGGACACCTGGCCCCGAGGCCTGCCCGGCTCAGGAAGCGGCGCGGCCTTCCAGGCTGACATAGCGGTCGGCGAGGAAGCGCATGGTGGCGACGGCATCGGCCGGCTTGCCGTAGAAATAGCCCTGCCCCATGCCGCAGCCGAGCGCCTTCAGCTTCAGCGCCTCGGAAAAATCCTCGATGCCCTCGGCGACGACGGCAAGGTCAAGCCCCTCGCACATGGCGACGATGGCCTTGATGATGTGCTCGGAGGCCTTGTCGTTGGAAATGCGCGAGACGAAGGCGCGGTCGATCTTCACCTTGTCGAAGGTGAAGTCGCGCAGGCGACCGAGGCTCGACTGGCCCGTGCCGAAATCGTCGAGCGAGATGCGCACGCCCGCCGCACGCAGCTCCCCGATGATCTTCTGTGCCGTGTCTGCATCGGTCATCACCGCCGTCTCGGTGATCTCCAGCTCCAGCCGGCGCGGATCGAGCCCGACGCGGTTGAGGATGGCCAGCGTGTTGAACGCCGTCTTCGGGTCCATGAGCTGGGCGGAGGAGAGGTTGAAGGAGAGGAAGAGCTCCTTCGGCCAGGAAAGCGCCGCCTCCGCCGCCTTGCGCAGCAGCGTATCGGACAGCGCGTCGATGAAGCCGCGCTCCTCGGCGAGCGGCACGAAGACGGCCGGCGAGACATAGCCGAGATCGGCATCGCACCAGCGCGCCAACGCCTCGAAGCCGACGACGGTATCGTCGCGCAGGCTGACGATCGGCTGGAAATGGACGTCCACCTCGTTGGCGATGATCGCATTGCGCAGCGCCTGCTCGAGCTGCGTCGCGCGCTTCATCTCCTGGGCGATCTCCTGCGAATAGACCGTGATCTGGCCGCGCCCGCGGCGCTTCGAGCGGTAAAGCGCGGTATCGGCGCTCTTCAGCAGCTCGGTGAAATCCTCGCCGGCGAAAGGATAGATGGCGAAGCCGAAGGAGGCGGAAAGGCGCACGTTGCGGTCGCCGAGATCGAAGGGGGCCGACAGGACCTCGCGCAGCATCTGGCCGAGCTTTTCCGCGCCCTTGCGCTCGAAGACCAGCGGCAGCACGAAGGCGAACTCGTCGCCGCCATGGCGGGTGACGGTCGCGCCGTCGGGAATGCAGGCCTTCAGCCGATGCGCCACCTGGCAGAGGATCTCGTCGCCGGCGCGGGGGCCGAAGAGATCGTTGATGGGCTTGAAACCGTCGAGATTGGCGATGCCGATGGCGAAGGGCGCCGGGTCCGCCTCGCGCTCACGCGCGATCTGCCGCACCTTGTCACGCAGGCGATAGAGATTGCCGAGACCCGTGAGGGGATCGGTATAGGCCATGGCATGAAGATCAGTCTGGGAAACATCCAGCGCCGCATGATCAGCAGACTTCATCAATGATTTCCCATACTTGCGCCTGACCTCCGAGGACTGCCCTACGATGGGGCATGTCCGTTAACAAATGCATAGCAAGCGATCGTCAGTCCTTCCCACAGACCTCCCCATTTCTGGGGAGTTGACCGTCCGTTTTCAACTTGAAGCATGCCTTGCGACGGGGAGCGGGGTGGCCAGTTCTCTCCGCATGCGTCAGGCGACGGATTTCTCCTGTTTGCGTGCGGCATAGCGCCGGTAGACGGCCTCGATCATTTCCGGGCTGACCGGCTTGACGATGTAATCGTCCATACCGGCATCCATGCAGTTCTGCATGTCGACGTTCAGCGCCTGCGCCGTGACGGCGACGATGGGCGTGTGGGTGCCCGTCAGCTTCTCCGCATCGCGGATCTCCTTCGCCGCGTCGATGCCGTTCATCACGGGCATGGCGATGTCCATCAGCACGAGGCGCGGCTGGTGCTTGCGCCAGAGCATGACCGCTTCCTCGCCGTTCTCGGCGATGCGGTGCGAGATGCCGAGGCCTTCGAGGATCTGCGAGAAGACAAACTGGTTGATCTGGTTGTCCTCGGCGACCAGCACCTCGACGTCGCCGACGGCGGCCGGCAGCATGGTCGTGATGTCGGTGGCGATGTACCAGTCGTCGGAAATCGGCACGGGCGTGAGTATGTCGCCAAGCGGCGAGGTATCCTCGGAAAGCAGTTCGTGCTCTTCCACGAGGACGCGCATGAAATCGGAGCCGATGCCTTCGGCCGAGATCACCGTCACAGGCACGCCATAGGCATTGTTGCGGATCGCGGCATGGTCCGGCACGTCACCGTCGACGATGACGAGATCGAGGACAATCCCCTGCTCGGCCGCGTGCAGGAGGAAGGCCTGGCATTCCCGCACCGAATGGACCGCGCAGGAATCGGCGTCCTTGGCCTTGAACTCGTCGACGAGGATTTCCTCGATGCGGGGATTGCCGGTGACGACGAGCACGCGCTTTCCGGCCACTGCCGTCACGTCCTCGCGGTTCAACTGGTCGAGAAGCAGGCGGCGCTCGGCATCGCGCACCGGATCGAAGCAGTTCTGCGCGGGCACGAAGCCGCCCGGCACGCGCAGCAGCGCATCGCCCTCGTCCGTCATGGCCCGCTCGCCGGCGACGAAGGCCGAGACGTCCTCCATCACCGTGACGATGGCATGATGGCCGGGCGCGCCGATCCGGTACTTGCGCGTGATGACATAGAGATCCGAGCCGTCGGCGCGGATGATATGCTCCGCCAGCATGTAGGGCTCGCCCGTCTCCAGCACGGAACGGTCGCTCGCCTCGATGCGGTCCGCGCTCTCCGCATCGGCCAGCGCCCAGACGGTGCGGCCGAGAATGCTGTCGGGATCGGTGCCGTAGACCGCGCAGAACGCCCGGTTCACCGCGATATAGGCAAGGTTGCGGTCCTTGACGACCATCGGCGAAGGCAGGGTCTCGAGGATTTCCTCGGTGAGCGCGATGCGCTCCAGATCGAGGCGCCACTGCTCTTCCTGCTTCTTCTGCTCGGAAATGTCGACGAAGGTGGTGACGTTGTAGCCGCTCGGCAGGCGGCGCTTGCGGAAATGGATCCAGCGGTCGCGCCCGAGCCGCTCGACGGCATCGTACTGCTCGCGCCAATGGGCGGAGATGCGGGCGGAGATCCACTCCTCGCGGTTGACCGGCTTGTGGCGCTGGTCGGGCGAGATGCCGTAGCGCACGCCGCTGTCGAAGATCGCGCCGAGCACGTCGCGCAGGCGTGTTCCGGGCACCAGTGTTTCGGCGGGAATGGGGAAATAGCGCAGGACCTGCCGGCTGGCGAAGACGAGGCGGTCGTTCTTGTCATAGACGATCACCGCGGCGGCGAGGATATCGCACGCGGCTTCGAACATTCCCGACCGGATGTGCGCGTCTGACGGCGCTACATCATTCATTCTGGCAGTCCTCGCCTGTTGGCATTCCCGAAAACATGCTGATCGGTGCTTACGCACCTTGGGACATTGGGGAATGCCAGCGGCCAGCGACGCTGCAATCGTCCACCGGAGAACCCGGCCGGCTTGTGCTCATACAAGCGCAACGGCACGTTCGCAGCATTTTATTAAAGCCTGATTAAACCGGCCGGCGCCCAAGAGGCGGGATAAGCCGCCGCACCCACTGGCGGGCGGCGGGCGAATCCGCGAAAATGGTGCCATGACCATCAGGCAGCTTTCCGAAACCCTCATCAACCAGATCGCGGCCGGCGAAGTGATCGAACGGCCGGCGAGCGCCGCCAAGGAGCTGATCGAGAACGCGCTGGACGCCGGCGCCACCCGCATCGAGATCGCCACGGCCGGCGGCGGCAAGACGCTGCTGCGCGTCACCGACAACGGCGGCGGCATGGCGCCCGCCGACCTGGAGATGGCGATCCGCCGGCACTGCACCTCCAAGCTCGACACCGACCTTCTCGACATCCGCACGCTCGGCTTTCGCGGCGAGGCGCTGCCCTCCATCGGCTCGGTCGCGAAGCTGTCGCTGCTCAGCCGCACGGCGGAGGCCGGCGAAGGGGCCGAGATCAGCGTGACGGGCGGCAAGGTGGTGCCGGTACGCCCGGCGGCGGCCAATCGCGGCACCGTCGTCGAGGTGCGCGACCTCTTCTTCGCCACGCCCGCCCGCCTCAAGTTCCTGAAGAGCGAGAAGGCGGAGGCCTCGGCCATCTCCGACGTCGTGCGCCGCATGGCGATCGCCTTTCCGCATGTGCGCTTCGTGCTCTCCGGCTCCGACCGCACGACGCTGGAATTCCCCGCGACCGGCACGGACCGGCTTGCCCGCATCGCGCAGGTGCTCGGCCGCGATTTCCGCGACAATGCCATCGAGATCGATGCGGAGCGCGAAGGCGTGCGGCTCACCGGCTTTGCCGGCGTGCCGACCTTCAACCGCGGCAACAGCCTCAACCAGTTCGCCTTCGTCAACGGAAGGCCGGTGCAGGACAAGCTGATCTGGTCGGCACTGCGCGCGGCCTATGCCGAGACGATCCCGCACGGGCGCTATCCCGTCGCGGTGCTTGCCATAGAGATCGATCCGGCGCTGGTCGACGTCAACGTGCATCCGGCGAAGTCGGATGTGCGCTTCCGCGATCCCGGCCTCGTGCGCGGCCTCATCATCGGCGCGATCCGCGAGGCGCTTGCCCGCGAGGGCGACCGCGCCTCGACGACGGGCGCAAGCGGCCTGATGCGCGCCTTCCGGCCGGAAGCAGCGCGCCCCGCCGCGGCATGGACGCCTTCCGCCTCGCCCTACCGTCCCTTCGAATCCGCCACGGCCTCGCCGACGGCTTTCCGCGGGCAGCAGGCAGGCTTTGCGGAATTCGCGGCGCCCTCGGCGCGCGGCGAGCCCGCCTTCACGCCCTCCCCCTCCATCCGCGAAGAGGAGCCGCCGCAGCGCCATCCGCTCGGCGCGGCGCGGGCGCAGCTGCACGAGAACTACATCGTCGCGCAGACCGAGGACGGCCTCGTCATCGTCGATCAGCATGCCGCGCATGAACGGCTCGTCTTCGAGGCGATGCGCGAGGCGCTGCATGCACGGCCCGTGCCGGCGCAGGCCCTCCTCATTCCCGAGATCGTCGACCTGCCGGAAGACGACTGCGACCGGCTTGTCTCCCATGCCGAGGAATTCGCAAGGCTCGGCCTCGGCATCGAGCGCTTCGGCCCCGGCGCGGTCGCGGTGCGCGAGACGCCGGCCATGCTCGGCGAGATGGACGCGGCCGGCCTCATCCGCCAGCTTGCCGACGAGCTTGCCGAATGGGACACGGCGAGCGGCCTCAAGGCCAGGCTCGAATATCTCGCCGCGACCATGGCCTGCCACGGCTCCGTCCGCTCGGGCCGGCGCATGCGGCCGGAGGAAATGAACGCGCTCTTGCGCCAGATGGAGGCGACGCCCGGCTCCGGCCAGTGCAACCACGGCCGGCCGACCTATATCGAGCTGAAGCTTTCCGACATCGAGCGGCTGTTCGGCCGGAGCTGAAAAAGCTGGAAATTTGACGGCCGGCGCGATATTGCATCGACATCGGATGATACGGATACTGAAATCGATGATGAACCGTTTGGAAGGCCGCGGCGGCAGCCGTGAAGCGAAGATCCGTTATCTCGACGGCGATTTCCAGATCCTGATGCCGGGCTCGCACGTCACCTGCGCGATGACCGGCGAGGCCGTGCCGGTCGACGAGCTCCGCTACTGGAGCGTCGCGCGGCAGGAAGCCTATGTGAGCTGCGCAGCCTCGCTCGACGCGGAGAAGCGCGCCGGCGTGCTGCCTAATCAGAAGAGGCAGTAGGCAGTAGGCAGTAGGCAGTAGGCAGTAGGCAGTAGGCAGTAGGCAGTAGGCAGTAGGCAGTAGGCAGTAGGCAGTAGGCAGTAGGCAGTAGGCAGTAGGCAGTAGGCAGTAGATGCTGTCGAAAGACGTGAGGGCGTCAATCCCTTATTGGCGACTGCCTATTGCCTAATCCCTCACTTCTTCGCCAGCCGCTGCAGCTTGCGCCGCCGTGCATTGGCGATCGCCGCGTCGATGATCGCATCCGGCCCCTTCGGGTCGTCGAAGCGGATTTCCACCTCGATCACGCGGCTCTTTTTCCTCAGTTCCTCCGAACGGCCGTGACCACCCGCGAGCCGCACGCTGTCCTTGGCCGTCGTCACCAGCTGGTAGCCGAGCCCTTCGGCATGGTCGAGGATTTCCGCCACCTCGTCGTCGGTGAGATAGTGGTGATCCGGGAAGCTGCGGGAGACAGAGAGATGCGCGCCCGTCTCGTTCACCGTGCGGTGGAACTTCTCGTTGTCGGCAATGCCGGACCAGGCCATGACGACCTCGTCCTTCAGGTCCTCCGCGCCCACGGTGACGAGCGTCGCGGGATGGACCGCCTTGCCGGCCCGCGCCGCCTGGCGGATCAGCCGGTCAGCCGCATCGCCGTCGCCGATGGCCAGAAGCGCGCTCGCCTGGCGCATCTGCTCGGCCAACGGCGCGCGCAACGGCCCGCCCGGCACGAGATGGCCGTTGCCGATGCCGCGGCGCGTGTCGATGACGAGCAGCGCATAATCGAAGGCGAGGCGCGCGCTCTGGAAGCCGTCGTCCATGATGATGATGTCGGCCCCCTCCTCCACCAGCTTGCGTGCGCCCTTCACCCGCTTGCGCGAGATGACGGTCAGCGCCTCGCGGGCGAGCAGCAGCGGCTCGTCGCCGACGGCGCGGGCGCGGTGATGGCTGAGGTCGACCACGGTCGTGACATCCAGCGAGCCGCCATAGCCGCGGGAGAGGAAGCCGGGCCGGAGGCCCCGCGCCTTGGCGGCGCGGGCGAGCGCGATGGCCGTCGGCGTCTTGCCGGCGCCGCCCACCGTGAAGTTGCCGACGCAGATGACGGGCACCGGCACCTCGGCCCGGCGGCCCTTGCGCATGCGCCAGCCGGCGATCAGCCCATAGAGGCGCGAGACCGGCCAGAGCGCATAGGCGCGCCAGTCCGGCTTCGTCCACCAGAAAGGCGGCGCTTCGGTTACCATGTCGTCTCCCGTGGATGGCCCTGCCCTGTCGTTGCGCAAGGAAACGCGAAGACCTGAGGAAAATCAACTGCAGGAAACAGCGCCGGATGGCGAGGGACGGAGGCGCTGCCCCTCATCCCGCTGCCGCGACCTTCTCCCCGCAAGCGGGGAGAAGGGGAACGAGGCGCTGGTTTCCCTGACGAAAGAAGCATGAAGGAAGCCCCCGCCGCTTGTCCTTTCTTCCCGCTTGCGGGGAGAAGGTGCCGGCAGCGGGATGAGGGGCGAGGCGGCGCGTTCACGCCGCCGGGCGCGCCACCGCCGCCTCGGGGAGCAGCGGCAGGAGTTCGGTGATGTCGTTGAGGCAATAGTCGGACGCCGCGGACAGCGATTCCCGCGAGCCGGTTCCCGTCAGCACCGCGACGGTGAGGCCGGCGCCGGCATTGCGGCCCATATGGAGATCGTGGTTGTTGTCGCCGACGACGGCGATCTGGTGCGGCTCGAGGCCGGTCGCCTCGCAGAAGCCGAGCACCATGCCAGGCTCCGGCTTCGTGCCGAAACCGCTGTCGTAGCCGGCGACATAGTGCAGGTAGCCGTCGAAACCGAAGCGTTTCGCCGTCGCGCGGATGGAGGCCTCGTTGTCGCTGGAGGCAACGCCGAGCCAGTAGCCGCGGGCATGCATGGTGGCGAAGAAGGCGGCAAGGTCGGTGACGGCGACCGCAAGCGCGGCGGAATTGGCGAAGAGGCCGTCGAAATGCGTGGCAAGGCCTTCCACCGTAAAGGGCGCGCCGGCGGCGACCAAGCCCTCGGCGATCTCCACCGTGTTACCGGCGGCAAGCAGGCTGTCCGGCGTGACATGGCCCGTGTCGGGGTCCATGCCGCCTGCCACGAGCAGCCTGCGGGCGAGCGCCTCGTCCCCGGCGGCGGCGATGCGGGCCAGCTCGTAATTCACCGGGATCCAGCTCCTGGCATAATCGAGCAGCGTGCCGTCCTTGTCGAAGAGGATGCCGGAAATGGTCGCCGCCTTGGTCATGTCCTGTCCTTTCAGGAGGTCTGGCGCGGATGGAGCCGCGCCTTCACGGTGAGCGGATTGATATAGGGCTCCAGCCCCTTGATCGTGGCGCGCAGCGCCCCGCGCATCTCCTGCACGGTCTCCTGCCCGGCATTGATCATCTGCCGGCGCGTCTCGTCGTTGGCGAGGAGGTAATGCACGCCCTTGGCCAGCATCTCGATATCGCGCACCATCTTGGCGCTGCCGTTGCGGGCGAGTTGCTGGTAGGCCTCGCGGAAGTTCTGCACGTTACCGCCCGACAGGATCGCGCAGCCGAGCATGGCGGGCTCCAGCGGGTTCTGCCCGCCCTCGGCGAAGAGAGAGCGGCCGACGAAGGCGATCTCGGTCATGCGAAGATAAAGGCCCATCTCGCCGATCGTATCGCCCAGGAAGATGTCGGTATCGGGCGTCAGCGGCTCGCCGGAGGTACGGCGGACGACCTTGAGGCCGCGCGCCGTCAGCATGTCGGCGACGGCGTCGCCCCGCTCGGGATGGCGCGGCACGATGATGGTGAGAAGGCCAGGCGCGCGCTCCTTGAGAATGCGGTGCACATTGCCGGCGGCGGCCTCCTCGCCGTCGAAGGTCGAGATCGCCGCCCAGGTGCGGCGGCCCGCGATCTGGCCGAGATAGGCTTTCAGGACGGGCGGATCGACGGGCGGCGCGTCCGTATCGACCTTGAGATTGCCCGAAACGAGCACCGGCAGGGCCCCGAGCGTGCGGAACCGCTCCGCATCCGTTTCCGACTGGGCGATCACCAGCGCGAAATTCTCGAAAAGCGCGTCGGCAAGAGCATGCCGGCGCTTCCAGCGCGGGAAGGAACGGTCGGAGATGCGACCGTTCACCAGAACCTGCGGGATATGGCGCGCGCCGAGCTCCAGAATGGTCATCGGCCAGATTTCCGACTCCGCCATGATGGCAAGGTCTGGATGCCAGTATTCGAGGAAACGGCTGACGGCCGGCTTGAGGTCGAGCGGCACATATTGGTGGATGACCTCGCTGCCGAGGCGGTCCTGCACGACCTTGGCCGAGGTGACGGTGCCGGTGGTGAGCAGCACGGCGATGCCGCGGCGGCGCACTTCCCGGATCAGCGGCACAATGGCATTGGTCTCGCCGACGCTGGCGGCATGGAACCAGACGAGGGGGCCTTCCGGCCGCGCGACGCTGGCTGCGCCATAGCGCTCCTTGCGGCGCGAGCGCTCCTCCTTGCCCTTGGCCGCGCGCAGCGCGAGATAGGGACCGATGACCGGATAGAGCGCGACACCGCCCCAGCGGTAAAGCGAAAGCGCGGCGCGGGCGAGCCGTGTGCTCATGGGCGGCACGCCTTCGCCTGTCCGGCCGCAACGGCGGACGCGGGGCCGCCATGCATGTCTGCTGGGTTTTCTCTGACGGCTTGCCGGCTCTCGAAGATCATGAAGGACCAGTCTTTCTGCCCGGCGCGGCAAGGCCGCGCGGGGCGGTGTCGCAAATGCGGTTCAGCCCTTCTGCGGGTCGAGAAGGCGGTGCATGTGCACGATGAAATAGCGCATATGCGCATTGTCGACGGTCTGCTGGGCCTTGGCCTTCCAGGCTGTCAGCGCGGTCGCATAATCCGGGAAGATGCCGACGATGTCGAGCTTTTCGAGATCGCGGAACTGGACTTCGGTGAGGGTCTTCAGCTCGCCGCCAAACACGAGATGAAGGAGCTGTTTCGGTTCGATCGATTCGGTCATGTTTCTCTCTTTTCTTGTGCCGATTTCGGCAGACGGTTTGCGGTATTCCGAAAGAAAGGTCAATGGCCGGCAAGGTGCCGCGCGGCATCGACGAGCCCGGAAAGCCGGGCGGCACCCGCCGCCGCCAGCGTCTCGTGGCTGACGGTCGGGCGGTTGTAGGAAAGCGGCGCACCATCGAGCGTCACGAGGCCGCCGCCGGCGCGCGAAAGAATGAGGTCGGCGGCAGCGAGATCCCAGTCGTGCGCATTGCGCTTGACCAGCGTTCCGTCGATGCGCCCGTCCGCCACCATGGCGAGGCGATAGGCGAGCGAGGGCACATGCGAAATGCGATGGACGCCGCCGATCATGTGCCGGTCGATACCCTGCGCCATGTCCTCCGGCGCCGCCATGCGGGTGGGGCGCGCCGCATCCGGCTCGCTCGCTGCGATGGGGCTGCCGTTCTTCAGCGCCGGGCCGTCCGCCGCGGCGGTGAAGACCTCGCCGAGCGAGGGGGCGAAGAGCACGCCCGCCACCGGCCGGCCATGATGCACGACGGCGGCGCTGACGCACCAGATGTCCTTGCCGGCGATGAAAGCGCGCGTGCCGTCGATGGGGTCGATGACGAAGACGGTCTCGCAATCGAGCCGGCCGGCATCGTCGTCCGTCTCCTCCGAGAGCCAGCCGTAGTTCGGCCGGGCGGAAAGCAGTTCCTTCTTGAGGATGTCGTTGGCCGCGAAATCCGCCGCGCTCACCGGCGAGCGGCCCTCGTTCTTCCACCAGACATCCGGCCCCTTGCGGAAGAAATCCAGCGCCCTTGCGCCTGCAAGCCGGGCAGCCCCGACCAGAAGATCGAGGTCTGCGCTCCAGGCGTGGGCGGGGCTGGGCATGGTCCTACTTTCCGGCCAGCGTCATGCCGTCAATGGCAAGCGTCGGCGCGGCGACGCCGAAGCTGCGGTCGATGTCATTCGCCGGCGTGATGCGCAGGAACATGTCGGCAAGGTTGGAGGCGATGGTGACCTCGGAGACCGGGAAGGTCAGCTCGCCGTTCTCGATCCAGTAACCGGAAGCGCCACGGCTGTATTCGCCCGTCACCATGTTGACGCCCTGGCCGATCAGCTCGGTGACATAGAGGCCTGTGCCGACGGAACGGATCAGGTCCTCCGGTGCGATATCGCCGGGCTCCAGCGCGAGGTTGGTCGAGGCGGGGCTGACCGAGGTGCCGCCGCGCACGCCGCGGCCATTGGTGTGAAGGCCGAGCTCGCGGGCGGTGGAGGTCGACAGGAACCAGTGCTGCAGCACGCCGTCCTCGATCATGGCGAGGCGACGGCCGGTGACGCCCTCGCCGTCGAAGGGGCGCGACGACGGACCGCGCACGATGAGCGGATCGTCGGTGACGGAAAGCCCTGCCTTCAGCACCTGCTTGCCCATGCGGTCGCGCAGGAAGCTGGTCTTGCGGGCGACGGCCGCGCCGTTGATCGCCCCGGCAATATGGCCGGCGATGCCGCGCGAAACGCGCGGATCGTAGACGACGGTGACGTTCTTCGCCGTCGGCACCTGGCGCGGATTGAGCCGGCGGACGGCGCGGGCGGCGGCCTCGCGGCCGATCTCCCCGGCATCCCTCAGCTCGGCGAAATAGAGGCTGGAATCGAAGTCGTAGTCGCGTTCCATCTTCGTGCCCTCGCCCGCGATCACGCTGACGGAGCGGCCGAAGCGGCTGGCGCTGTAGGCGCCGGAAAAACCATTCGAGGTGGCAAGGACGAGCCCGCCCATGCCGGCCGAAGCACCGGCCCCGCCGGAATTGGTGATGCCGGAAACGGCAAGCGCCGCGGCTTCCGCGGCAAGAGCGGCTTCCGTGAGCTGGTCGGCGGAAACCTCGGTCGGATCGTAGAGTTCGAGGTCCGGCCAGTCTTTCGCAAGGTCTGCCTCGTCGGCGAGCGAGGCGAAGGGATCTTCCGGCGAGGCCTTCGCCATGGCGACGGCGCGCTCGGCAAGCACCTTCAGGTCGAAGCCGGGATTGGCCGAGACACTGGCGACGCGCCTGCCGACGAACACGCGCAGCGAGAAATCGTCGCTCTCGGAGGCTTCCGTGCCCTCGACCTTGCCGAGGCGCACGCTGACCGAGGAGGAGCGGCCCCGGACGACGACGGCATCGGCCGCATCCGCCCCCGCCTGTATGGCGCGGTCGATGAGTTCGCCGGCGCGCGCGAGAAGGCTTGCGGAATCGATCGTCTCTGACATGACTTGGCCTTTCTTTGCTGCCCCATTTATTGTGCGCCGGTACGGGCATCAAGGGCCACCCTCCTTTTTTGCCCCCAGCGACCGGCTCCGAAGAGAAAGCATCCGCATGTCCTACACCCACAGCCCGTATAACGAGGTCCTGATGATGCTCGGCGGGGCGCTGCTTGCCGCGCCGATCTTCAAGCGGCTGGGGCTCGGCACCATTCTCGGCTACCTCGCCGCCGGCGTAGTGATCGGGCCGATCCTGCACCAGATCCGCGACGGGGAAGAATTGCTGGGCGTCGCCGAGCTCGGCGTGGTCTTCCTGCTCTTCCTCATCGGGCTGGAACTGAAGCCCTCGCGGCTCTGGGCGATGCGGCGCGACATCTTCGGCCTCGGCATCGCGCAGGTCGCCATCACCGGCCTTGCGCTCGCCGGATTGACCTTCGCCTTCGGGCTGGAGGAATGGGACGGCGCGCTGATCATCGGCTTCGGCCTTGCGCTTTCCTCGACGGCCTTCGCCATGCAGATCCTCGACGAGCGGGGCGACATCAATACGCGCTACGGGCAGCGCGCCTTTTCCATGCTGCTGCTGCAGGACCTTGCCATCGTGCCGCTTCTGGCACTGATCCCGCTGCTCGCCGAACAGAAACCCGAAGCCGGCACCAGCGCCTTCGAGGATTTCAGCATCGCCATCGCCGCCATCGCGGCGCTGCTGGTGGCCGGCCGCTACCTGCTCAACCCGCTGTTCCAGATCATCGCCCGCACCGGCGCGCGCGAGGCGATGATCGCCGCGGCACTCTTCGTGGTGCTCGCAGCGGCCATGCTCCTGCAGATGGCCGGGCTTTCCATGGCCATGGGCGCGTTCCTCGCCGGCGTGCTGCTTGCCGATTCTTCCTACCGGCACGAACTGCAGGCGGATGTCGAGCCTTTCCGCGGTATCCTGCTCGGCCTGTTCTTCATGGCCGTCGGCCTGTCGCTGCATCTCGACGTCATCTTCGCAAGCTGGCTGACGATCCTGATCGCGACGCCCGCCGTCATGCTGGTCAAGAGCCTCGTCATCTACGGCCTCTGCCGCTTCACCGGCTCACCGCACAACGATGCGGTGCGCATCGCGCTCGTGCTGCCGCAAGGCGGCGAGTTCGGCTTCGTGCTGTTCACGGCCGCGGCGGCCGGCGGCATCTTCTCCGACGGGCTCGCCTCGCTGCTGATCGCCGTCGTCACCATTTCCATGGCGCTGACGCCGATCGCCGCCGCGCTCTCGCGCTTCCTGCTCGTCGAAGACGCGGAAGAGGAGATCGAGGAGGATTTCGAAGGGGCCGGCGCCGACGTGCTGATGATCGGCTTTTCCCGTTTCGGCCAGATCGCGGCGCAGATCCTGCTGGCCGGCGGGCGCGAGGTCACGGTCATCGACCATTCGACAGATCGCGTGCGGCAGGCGGCGAGTTTCGGCTTCCGCATCTATTTCGGTGACGGCACGCGCAAGGACGTGCTGCGCGCGGCCGGCATCGAGCGTGCCAAGATCGTCGCCATCTGCACCCAGGGCAAGGGCGCGACCGACCGCATCGTCGATCTCGTGCAGTCGGAATATCCCAATGCCACGCTCTTCGTGCGTTCCTACGACCGCATCCACACCCTGGCGCTCAGGGCCAAGGGCGTGCAGCACGACGTGCGCGAGACCTTCGAATCCGCTCTCGTCTTCGGCCGGGAAACGCTGGAGGAGCTCGGCGTCGAGCCGGACGACGCGCTGGCGATCAGCGACGACATCCGCCGCCGCGACGTGGCGCGGCTGGAGCTGCAGGCGGCCGAAGGGATCGCCGCGGGGCGGCACATGCTGCATTCCAAGCCGGTGAAGCCGGAGCCGCTGGTCAAGCCGAAGAAGAAGGTGGCGGAGGAGGCCGACGAGGAGGAAGAGGAGAACGCGGCCTAGAGCATTTCCAGCAAAAGTGTGAAGCGGTTTTGCGTTCGAAAAGGCGGAAAAGCTCTAGCCGATGGCGGAAAGCCGCGCATCCAGCGCGCGCTTCAATTCGTCCCGGATGCCGGCGGAGGCGGCGAGGACCTCCTCGGCCTTGACGAAATCGAGCACGCGGAAGCGGCCGACCTCCGGCTGGAGGAAGATATCCGGCGCGCCCTTTTCCAGCTTCAGCGTGACGATGGAGCGCATGGTGAGCTGGGTGGCGCCGTAGAGGCTGTCGATGCTGTTCGGCACCTCCGCCGTGCCGGCGGGTGGCTTGCCGACGACGTCGACGCCGATGGTGATGTCCGCCTTGCCGGCGAGATGATCGAAGGGCACCGGATTCCAGAGGCCGCCGTCGATCATGACGCGGCCGTTCAGCACCACCGGCCGGAAGACCGCCGGCAGGGCGGCGGAGGCGGCGATGGCTGGCAGCAGGGGACCGCCGTCGCAGACGCATTCGCACTGGGCGTAATAATCCGACGCGATCACCTTCAGCGGGATCGGCAGCTCCTCGAAGGTCTCCGGCAGGCGCTCCGGCAGGAAGGCTTTCAGGACGCGCTCCAGGTTAAACTGCCCGACGCGGAAGCCGCCGGCGACAACTTCCGAGAGGCCCGCCGGGCGCAGGCTCCACAGCCGGTTCATGATCTGGCCCGGACGGCCGATGGTGGCGAGCGTGTGCTCGCGGATTTCCCGGCCCGTCATGCCGGCCGCCATCGCCGCGCCCATGATGGCGCCAATGGAGACGCCGGCGATCAGCACCGGGCGGATGCCGAGCTCGTCGAGCACCTCGATGACATGGATATGGGCAAGGCCCCGCGCCCCGCCGCCGCCGAGCGCGATGGCGACCGTCGGGCCGGAGGCCCCGGTGCTTTCAGCCGAAACGAGGGCATCGGTCATCGCTCATTCCTTTGCTGCGCAGGCCGCCGCGGGCCCGAACGTCAGCCGGCGCGGTAGCGATAGAAATGCATGCGCGTGTCGCCGAAGGTGCGAACCTCCAGAAGGTCGTAACCATCGACCGCGGCAGGCTGAATATCGGCGCGCTCCTCGAGGATCGCAAGGGCGCCGTCGACCAGCCAGCCACCGCGCCGGGCGGCATCGAGGGCGCGCTCGCCGAGGCCCTTGGCATAAGGCGGATCGGCGAAGAGGAAATGGAACGGCTCCATCGTGCCGATGCCGCCGAGCGCCGTCGCATCGCGCCGGAAGATCTTGGCGCGGCCGATCGCGCCCAGCGCCTCGATATTGGAATGGAGAAGCCCCCTGCCCTCGACGCCCTGCTCGACGAAGAGTGCCGCCCGCGCGCCGCGCGACAGTGCCTCGAGGCCGACGGCGCCGGTGCCCGCGAAGAGATCGAGCACGCGCGTGCCGTCGAGCGCCTCGGGATAGGCATGCGACAGGATGTTGAACAGGCTTTCGCGCGTGCGATCCGTCGTCGGACGGATATCGTCCGACTTCGGCGTTACGAGCGAACGGCCGCGAAACTCTCCGCCGACGATCCGCACGATGCGTTACTTTCCCTTGCCGCGCGGACGGCCACCACCCGCTGGACGACCGCCACCGGGCTTGCCACCGGCCGGGCGCCCGCCCGGCTTGCCGCCGAAGGACTTGCCGCCGGGTTTTCCGCCGAAAGGCTTGCCGCCGTCACGGCGCGGCGGACGATCCGAGAAGGACCGCTCGCCCTCTGCGCGGGGCTTGCGGTCGCCACGGGCCGGACGATCACCGAAGGAGCGTTCGCCTTCCGCGCGCGGCTTGCGCTCGCTGAAGGGACGGTCGCCACGCGGCGGGCGATCACCGAAACCGCGCGGGGCGCGTTCGTCGCCGGCACCGGAGCGCTTGCGGCCGAAGCCGCCGCGTCCGCCCTCGTCGCGGGCCTCCGGCTCGGAGGCGCGGATCCACTCACCGTCCTCGTCGCGGGTTTTCAGGATACGCGGCTTTTCCGCCCGGTCATCGCCGGGGCGGCCGCGGGCCGGGCCCTTGCGGTCCGGATCGAACTTCTTTGCCGAACGGGTCAGCGTACCGTCGGCCGAGCGGCCGTAGCGCTTGCCCTTGGGCGCGCCTTCGGGACGTTCGCGCGTTTCACGCTTCCCGCCCTCGGCGCTTTCCGCCTTCTTTTCGGCGACCGGACGGGCGCCGGGCGCCATCCAGACATTGGACTTGCGGGCGCGGGTCGCCGGCTCGCGCTTCGGCTTGCTATCGAAGCGGTCGTCATCGCGGTCCCGATCACGGGGGCCGCCGCGCGGCTTGTCGCCAAAGCGATCGTCGCGCTTCGTGTCGAGGCGGGCACGGGCATTCTCGCGCCGGTCGCCGGGCTTTTCGCGGCGCTCGGCCGGCTTCTCGTTCCAGGCGGGCGCTTCACCGCGGCTCTTCTTCGCCGGCTTCTCCTCCGCATCCTCCGGGACGTGGTCGAAGAGCGGCGCATCGAAATTGGCCTTGGCGTCTTCAATGAGACGCGGGCCGAGCTGGTCGCGCAGCGTGCGGCCGCGGATTTCCTGGGCGTGACCTTCCGGCAGCTCGCCGAGCTGGAACGGGCCGTAGGAGATGCGGATCAGGCGGTTCACGTCGAGCCCGAGCGCGCCGAGCACATTCTTGACCTCGCGGTTCTTGCCTTCGCGCAGGCCCAGCGTCAGCCAGACGTTGGTGCCCTGTGTCTTGTCGAGCGTCGCGTCGATCGCGCCGTAGAGCACGCCGTCGACGGCGATGCCTTCCTTCAGCTTGTCGAGATCGGCCTGCTCGATCTTGCCGTGGGCGCGCACGCGGTAGCGACGCAGCCAGCCGGTCGTCGGCAGTTCCAGGATGCGGGCAAGGCCGCCGTCATTGGTCAGCAGCAGCAGCCCCTCGGTGTTGATGTCGAGGCGGCCGATGGACATGACGCGCGGCAGGTCTTCGGGAAGATTGTCGAAGACGGTCGGGCGGCCTTCCGGGTCGGCATTCGTCGTCACGAGGCCGGCCGGCTTGTGGTAGAGCCAGAGGCGTGTACGCTCGATACCGCGCACCGGCATGCCGTCGACCTCGATGCGGTCGGCGAAGGTGGCGTTGAGAACCGGGCTTTCCAGCACCGTGCCATTCACGCTGACACGGCCTTCCATGATCATGCGCTCCACGTCGCGGCGCGATGCGACGCCGGCGCGGGCCAGAAGCTTGGAAATGCGCTCGGGCGCGAGCTCGGCACCGGCGGAGGCGGCCGGCGCGGGCTTTGCCGCACGGGGGGCCGGCCGGTCGTCACGCGGGGCGGACTTTCCGGCGAAGGGCTTTGCCCCCGGCTTCTTGCCAGCGGGCTTGCCCTCGGCAAAGGATTTCCTGCCCGCGGTCGCCGATGCGGCGCCACGCGGCTTGGTATCGCGGCCCGAGGGCTTGCCGCCCGGCCGTTTTGGCTTGTCTTTGGATGTCATTTGTGCTGCCTGCGTTTTGCCGTGTCCTATCAGGTCAGGCGTCCGGGGTTAAGAGGAATTCGTGCCGCGCATGACAAATCGCTTCATGGACATCGCGCTCGAGGAAGCCCGGGCCGCCGGCGCGCGGGGCGAAGTGCCGGTCGGCGCGGTTCTGGTGCTCGACGGCGCCATCATCGCGCAGGCGGGCAACCGCACACGGGCGGAGAACGACGTGACCGCCCATGCCGAGGTTGCCGTCATCCGCGAGGCCGCCCGAAAGCTCGGGCAGGAGCGGCTGACGGGCGCCGACCTCTACGTGACGCTGGAGCCTTGCACGCTTTGCGCTGCCGCCATTTCCTTCGCCCGCATCCGACGCCTCTACTATGGCGCGGAGGACCCGAAGGGCGGCGCGGTGGAAAGCGGCGTGCGCTTCTTCGCCCAACCCACCTGCCACCACGCGCCGGACGTCTATTCCGGCATCGGCGGCACCGCGGCGGCGGATATCCTCAAGGATTTCTTCAAGGAACGGCGGGAAAGCTAAGCGTTTTCAGCCTTCGGCGAAGCGCTTCAGCCGGTCGCCCGTCAGGCGGTAGCGGACCCATTCCTTCTTCGGCTCGGCGCCGACCGTCTCGTAGACGCGGATCGCCGGCTCGTTCCAGTCGAGCACGCTCCATTCGAAGCGGGCGCAATCCTCCGCGACCGCGACGCGCGCGAGATGGCGCAGCAGCATCTTGCCGACACCGGCGCCGCGATGGGTGGGCGTCACATAGAGGTCTTCGAGATAGAGGCCGTTCTTCGCCTGCCAGGTGGAATAGGTCTTGAACCAGACGGCGGAGCCGGCCGGCTCGCCCGCCTCGGTCTCGCAGATCGCCGCGAAGCTCACCGAGCCTTCGCCGAACAGCGAGGTCGCGACGGTCTCTTCCGTCGCGGCGACTTCATCGAGGGCGTTTTCGTAATCCGCCAGCTCGCGGATGAAGCGCAGGATGATCGCGGCATCAGCCGCGGTCGCCGGACGAATTCGATAGGCGGTCATTCGTCAGAAAGGCCACCAGGAGGAACCCGACTGCTTGGCGGCCTTGGCCTCCTTCTTGCGGCGGCGTTCCTTCTGCTTCTCGGGTTCGCCGAGATCGGCCTGCGCCTCTTCCGGTAGCTTGCGATATTCGACCGGCGGATCGCTCAGGTAGCGGCGCTTGTCGGAATAGGCGCCCTGCTGCAGCCGGCGGGCTTCGCGGTAGGCCTGCGTCTGCTCGGCACTCGAAAGTTGCTTCGACGTCGTATGCTGGTTGGCGAGCGGCGAGCGGTAATGCGGATCGTTGGCGTTCGCATCCGCCTCATCACGCAGGCGCTCGCGCATGTCCTCGGGATTCTCCAGCCATTCCGGATTATCCTTGGAGGATACCGATTGCTGCGGGTTGGCCAGCGCCATCTTGTCCTTCGGCACGACGAGGCCGCCGCGCGGCTGGTAGCGGATTTTCTTGGCGTCCTTGTTATCCGGCTGGATCATGACGGCATTGCCGAGGTCCTCCACCAGCTGCTCGCCGGCGGACTTGTCCGTGCCGTAGGTCGGGCCCATGCAGCCGGTCAGAAGGAGGCTGCCGCCGAGGAGCCCGAGAAGGCCGGTACGCACCCGAATATTTCGCGTCATTCCCATGAATACCCTTCCAGCAGAGCCGGTACGCCGAATACCTGTGACACGGCAAAAGTCCGCCGTGCCATGGCGGAACAATCCGACCATTTTCAGGCAGCATTACCGGATGACGTCCTCAAGCGCAATTCATCCGGGCAAATCGACGGCCGGAAAGCACCGGCCGTCAACAGGCACGCCCGTCAGGCGGCGCGGCGGAAGCCGATCTCGCGGAGCGCCGCGGCATCGCGCGCCGAAACGTCCGGGTAATCCGCATCCGAACCGACATCGGTCGTGATGCGCCAGGAACGGGCGCACTTGGTACCCTCGGCCAGCTTCGGCTCGACGGAGACCTTGGCGACTTCGGCCAGGCGGAAGGCATCAGTCGGGCCTTCGCCGGCGACGACCGTGATGGCCGAGGTGATGCAGATTTCCGCGAAGTCCTGACCTTCCAGCGCCTTCAGAAGCTCCGCATCGCCGACATGGACAACGGGAGCCGCTTCCAGCGAGGCGCCGATGCGCTTTTCGCGGCGCTCGATCTCCAGCGCGCCGGTGACGACCGAGCGCACGTCGCGGATCTTCTCCCACTTGGCTTCCAGCGCATCGTCGCGCCATTCGGCCGGCACCGCCGGGAACTGTTCCAGATGAACCGAAACGGCATCCGGCTTGCGTGACAGCCATGCCTCTTCCATCGTGAAGGGCAGCATGGGCGCGAGCCAGGTGACGAGGCACTCGAACAGCTTGCGGATGACCGAGAGCGCGGCGCGGCGCTTCAGCGAGGACGGGGCGTCGCAATAGAGCGCATCCTTGCGGATATCGAAGTAGAAGGCCGAGAGCTCGACATTCGAGAAGTCGATGAGCGCGCGGGCGATCTTCTTGAAATCGAAGGCGTCGTAGCCCTCGCGCACCACACCGTCCAGCACGGACAGCCGGTGCAGCATCAGCCGCTCCAGTTCCGGCATGTCGGCAAGGGCGATCTCCTCGCCCGTGTCGTGCGCCAGCGTGCCCAGCATCCAGCGCACGGTGTTGCGCAGCTTGCGGTAGGCGTCGATGTTCGTCTGGATGATCGTCTTGCCGAGGCGCTGGTCTTCCCAATAGTCCGTCGTCATGACCCAGAGGCGCAGGATGTCGGCGCCCGATTCCTTCATCACGTCCTGCGGCGAGACGACGTTGCCCTTGGACTTCGACATCTTCTCGCCCTTCTCGTCCATGGTGAAGCCATGGGTGACGACGGCGTTATAGGGCGCGCGGCCGCGCGTGGCGCAGCTTTCGAGCAGCGAGGAATGGAACCAGCCGCGATGCTGGTCCGAGCCTTCGAGATAGACGTCGGCGGGCCATTTCAGGTCCGGGCGATCTTCGAGGGTGAAGGTGTGCGTCGAACCCGAATCGAACCAGACGTCGAGGATGTCCATGACCTGCGCCCAGCGGGCCGCGTCATGCTCCTTGCCGAGGAAGCGTTCCTTGGCGCCTTCGGCGAACCAGGCATCCGCGCCTTCCTTCTCGAAGGCTTCGAGGATGCGGGCGTTGACGGCGTCGTCCACCAGCACCTCGCCGTTCTCGTCGGCGAAGATGGCGATCGGCACGCCCCAGGCTCGCTGGCGCGACAGCACCCAGTCCGGGCGGCCCTCGATCATGGCGCGCAGGCGGTTCTGGCCGGCGGCGGGCACGAAGCGGGTGTCGTCGATCGCCGAAAGCGAGCGCGAGCGCAGCGTGGTGCCATCGCCGAGTTCCTTGTCCATATAGACGAACCACTGCGGCGTGTTGCGGAAGATGACCGGCTTCTTGGAGCGCCAGGAATGCGGATAGGAATGCTTGAGGCGGCCGCGGGCGAAGAGCATGTTCACGGCGATCAGCGCCTTGATGACGCGCTCGTTGGCATCGCCCTTCTTGCCGTTGTCGTCCATGACGCGCGCGCCCTCGAAGCCGGGGGCATCGGTGGTGTAGAAGCCGGCGTCATCGACCGGGAACGGGATCTTCGAGGAGATGCCGCGCGCTTCCAGCTCGCGAGCCTTCGCCGTCCAGGCGTCGAAGTCCTCGCGGCCGTGGCTCGGCGCGGTGTGCACGAAGCCCGTGCCGGCGTCGTCGGTGACATGGTCGCCATCGAGCAGCGGAACGGGGAACGTGTAGCCGAGGCCCTTCAACGGATGGGCACAGGTGATGGCGGCCAGTTCCTCCGGCGCGACGTCGCGCACGAACTTGAACGTCAGCTTCGCCTTGGCGGCGGCCTCGTCGGCAAGGCGCGTCGCGAAGATCAGCTTCTCGCCGGGCTGCGGGCCGAAGTCGTTCTGCGCGCTTTCGACCTCGTAGAGGCCATAGGGATAGCGCGAGGAGAAGGCGATGGCGCGGTTGCCGGGGATCGTCCAGGGCGTGGTCGTCCAGATGACGACGAAATTGTCCTTGAGATCGGCCGGGCCTTCGACGACCGGGAACTTCACCCAGATCATGTCGCTCTCGACATCGGCATATTCGACCTCGGCCTCGGCCAGCGCCGTGCGCTCGACGACCGACCACATGACCGGCTTGGAGCCGCGGTAGAGCTGGCCGCTTTTCGCGATCTTCAGGAGTTCACCGGCGATGCGGGCTTCCGCATGGAAGTTCATCGTCGTGTAGGGCTTCTCGAAATCGCCCTCGATGCCGAGGCGCTTGAACTCCTCGGTCTGGATCTTGATCCAGCCGGCGGCGAAGTCACGGCATTCCTGGCGGAATTCGTTGACCGGGACCTCGTCCTTGTTCTTGCCCTTCTCGCGGTACTTCTCCTCGATCTTCCATTCGATCGGAAGGCCGTGGCAGTCCCAGCCGGGGACGTAATTGGCGTCGTAGCCGCGCATCTGGAACGAGCGGTTGATGACGTCCTTCAGGATCTTGTTCAGCGCATGGCCGATATGGATGTTGCCGTTGGCATAGGGCGGGCCGTCGTGCAGCACGAATTTCTCGCGGCCGGCGGCGGAGGCGCGCAGCTTCTTGTAAAGCTCCATCTTCTGCCAGCGGGCCACCGTTTCCGGCTCCTTCTGCGGCAAGCCGGCGCGCATCGGGAAATCCGTCTGCGGCAGATAGAGGGTGGACGAATAATCGACTTTTTCAGGTGTATCGGTCATGGATATGGCTATCGTCTCGTCGCGCGGGTTTTCGCGCATGCGGGGGAATATCTGTCATCTGCACCGGCGATGACGGCGGGGGCGCTGTCAAAAACGCCCGAAATCCCGGACCTTCCGGCCTCGCTCAGAGCGCGCGGAAGGCCGGGCCACTAATTCGCAGGGCGATGGTCGGCCGGTGGAGCATCATGCGCGCGGTCTTACGGCCTTTTGGGCGTTTTGAAAAGACGGCGGGCGTATATTTGGGGGGCCGCTTCCGGCTGCCCCTCATCCGGCCTGCCGGCCACCTTCTCCCCGCAAGCGGGGCGAAGGGATATGCCGCGCCGATTTCCCCAAATCTTCATCGTTGCGTTGGGCTAGTCCCCTCTCCCCGCTTGCGGGGAGAGGGTTAGGGTGAGGGGCAACGCCAAGCCCACAAACCTCAGAAACAGAGCCGCCGGTCGATGGGCCCGAGCGGCCGCACGCCGGACAGCAGCGCCCGCGCCTCCTCCTCGTCGCGCTTCATCTGCACGACGAGCGCATCGAGGCCGTCGAATTTCAGCTCGTCGCGCAGATGGCCGAAGAAGGAGACGGCGGAGACTTCGCCATAGAGATCGCCGGAGAAGTCGAAGAGGAAGGTTTCGAGCAGCGGCGCGCCGTTGGCATCGACGGTCGGGCGGCGGCCGTAGCTGGCGACGCCGTCGTGGAGGCTACCGTCGGGGCGGCGGAAGCGCACGGCATAGATGCCGTTGCGCAGCTCCACTTCGGGCGGAAGCTGCATGTTGGCGGTGGGGTAGCCCAGCGTGCGGCCGAGTTGCTTGCCGCCGATCACCTCGGCCTCGACCGTGTAGCGGTAGCCGAGCTGGCCGGCCGCTTCCGCGACCTGCCCTTTGCCGAGCAGCGCGCGGATGAAGCTGGAGGAGATGACCGAAGCGTTCTCGTCGCGGAAGGCATCGACCAGCGTGACGCCGAAACCGTTCTCCTCGCCGGCGGCCATCAGGAAGGCGGGCCCGCCTTCCCGGCCCTTGCCGAAATGGAAATCGAAGCCGGTGACGACCTCGGAGGCGTGCAGCCAGTCGAGAAGGATGCCACGGATGAAGTCATGGGCCGAGATTTCCGAGAAACCGCGGTCGAAGGGATATTCGATGACGGCGGAAAAACCCATGCCTTCGAGAATGCGCGCCTTCAGCGGTGCAGGCGTCAGGCGGAAGACGGGATGCTCGGGGCGGAAGACGGTGCGCGGATGAGGCTCGAAGGTGAGGACCAGCGCCGGAACACCGCGCTCGGCCGCGATGTCGAGCGCCCGCTGCAGCACCGCCTGGTGGCCACGATGCACGCCGTCGAAATTGCCGATGGCGATGACGCCGCCGCGCAGGTGCTCCGGCAGCGGCTGTTTCGTCTCGTTCCTGTGAAATACCGTCATGACGACCGTCTCCGTCCGGTCACTGCAACCGGGGCATCCACCACTTCGGGTGGGCGTTCTCGCGGGAAAGGAAGGCGGCGAGCCTGCCCTCGTCCGTCACGCCGCCCTCGACATAGTGCTGGGCATGGATGCCGCCGGAAATGTAGAGAACGTCGAGGCCGTAGCCTTCGGCGCCGCGCACGTCGGTCGGCATGCCGTCGCCGATGGCGATCACGCGGGACATGTCGAAATCGCCGCGCACCGCGCGCGCCTCGGCCAGCGACTTCTCGTAGATCGGCCGATGCGGCTTGCCGGCGATGCGGGTCGCGCCGCCGAGCTCCTCATAAAGCTGCGCGAGCGCGCCGGCGCAGATGATGAGCTTGTGGCCGCGCTCGACCACGAGGTCCGGATTGGCGCAGATGAAGGGCAGCTTGCGCGCGGCAAGTGCCGAAAGCTCCGCGCGGTAATCCTCGGCGGCCTCCACCTCGTCGTCGCGCAGGCCCGCGCAGACGATGGCGGCGGCGGCCTCCAGCCCGACCGGCTCGACATGCAGCCCGTCGAGCAGCGGCATGTCCTTGTCGGCGCCAATGAAATAGATCTTCTCGGGACCCTCGGCGATGAGGGCGCGGGTAACGTCGCCCGAGGTGACGATGCGGTCATAGGCCTCGTCCAGCACGCCCAGCCCGCGGATCTGCACCTTCACGCCCGGATGGGGACGCGGCGAATTGGTGATGAGCACGACCGTCAGGCCGGCGGCGCGGGCCTCGGCCAGCGCCTCGGAGGCGTAGGAGAAAGCCTCGACGCCATTGTGCAGGACGCCCCAGACGTCGCAGAGCACCACGTCGTATTGCGAGGCGATGTCGCGGAAGGATTGGATGCGTTGAGCCATCAGGGTTTTCCATGTCGAGGTCGAGCCCGGCTGACATTGCAAAGCGACGCCAAGAAAACAAGCCTCTTCCCGCAATTTTGCCCCATCCACAGGGAAACGGTCGAAATTTCATATGCCTGCCTTGATGACATGCCAAAGCGCTCCCATCTGCCGGCTGCGGTAACCATTCCGGCCGAAATAAATTCGCGGCGTCGTTCTTGACTCGAAACCCGCCGCCGCCTATCTCGGCATCGCTAGCACTCCTGAATGGTGAGTGCTAACATCAATCCATCGGATCCGTTTCGTGATCCGCAATGTCATTCGATCGAGGGATAAGACAATGGCAAGCACCACCTTCCGCCCGCTTCACGATCGCGTCGTCGTTCGTCGCGTCGAGTCCGAAGCAAAGACCAAGGGCGGGATCATCATTCCGGACACCGCCAAGGAAAAGCCGCAGGAAGGCGAAGTCGTCGCCGTCGGCTCCGGCGCCCGTGACGAATCCGGCAAGGTCGTCGCGCTCGACGTCAAGGCTGGCGACCGCGTTCTGTTCGGCAAGTGGTCGGGCACCGAAGTCAAGCTCGACGGCGAAGACCTTCTGATCATGAAGGAAGCCGACATCATGGGCATCATCGGCTGATCTGCCGATAACCCTTTTCCAATTCAGCTGATATCTCTTCAGGAGTTCTCACAATGGCAGCCAAAGAAGTAAAGTTCGGCCGCACCGCGCGCGAAAAGATGCTGCGTGGCGTCGACGTCCTCGCAGACGCCGTGAAGGTAACGCTCGGCCCGAAGGGTCGTAACGTCGTCATCGACAAGTCCTTCGGCGCTCCGCGCATCACCAAGGACGGCGTTTCCGTCGCCAAGGAAATCGAACTGGAAGACAAGTTCGAGAACATGGGCGCCCAGCTCGTTCGCGAAGTCGCTTCCAAGACCAACGACATCGCCGGTGACGGCACGACGACCGCAACGGTTCTCGCCCAGGCCATCGTTCGCGAAGGCGCCAAGGCTGTTGCCGCCGGCATGAACCCGATGGACCTGAAGCGCGGCATCGATCTCGCCGTCGCAGAAGTCGTCAAGGATCTCCAGGCCAAGGCCAAGAAGATCAACACGTCGGAAGAAGTCGCACAGGTCGGCACGATCTCCGCAAACGGCGAAAAGCAGATCGGTCTCGATATTGCCGAAGCCATGCAGAAGGTCGGCAACGAAGGCGTCATCACGGTTGAAGAAGCCAAGACCGCCGAAACCGAACTCGAAGTCGTCGAAGGCATGCAGTTCGACCGCGGCTACCTGTCGCCCTACTTCGTGACCAACCCGGAAAAGATGGTCGCCGACCTCGAAGACGCTTACATTCTCCTGCACGAGAAGAAGCTCTCGAACCTCCAGGCCATGCTGCCGGTTCTCGAAGCCGTCGTCCAGACCGGCAAGCCGCTGGTCATCGTCGCTGAAGACGTCGAAGGCGAAGCCCTCGCGACCCTCGTCGTCAACAAGCTGCGTGGCGGCCTCAAGATCGCTGCCGTCAAGGCTCCGGGCTTCGGCGACCGCCGCAAGGCCATGCTCGAAGACATCGCCATCCTGACGGGCGGCACGGTGATCTCCGAAGACCTCGGCATCAAGCTCGAAAACGTCACGCTCGACATGCTCGGCCGTGCGAAGAAGGTTTCGATCTCCAAGGAAAACACGACGATCGTCGACGGTGCCGGCCAGAAGGCCGAAATCGAAGGCCGCGTCGCGCAGATCAAGGCCCAGATCGAAGAAACCTCCTCCGACTACGACCGCGAGAAGCTGCAGGAACGCCTTGCCAAGCTCGCTGGCGGCGTTGCCGTCATCCGCGTCGGCGGCTCGACAGAAGTCGAAGTCAAGGAAAAGAAGGACCGCATCGACGACGCCCTCAACGCGACGCGCGCTGCCGTTCAGGAAGGCATCGTACCGGGCGGCGGCGTAGCCCTGCTCCGTTCTTCCACGAAGATCTCCGCCAAGGGCGAGAACGACGACCAGGAAGCCGGCATCAACATCATCCGCCGCGCCCTCCAGGCCCTCGTTCGCCAGATCGCGGAAAACGCAGGTGACGAAGCTTCGATCGTCGTCGGCAAGATCCTCGACAAGAACGAAGACAACTACGGCTACAACGCCCAGACCGGCGAATACGGCGACCTGATCTCGCTCGGCATCGTCGACCCGGTTAAGGTTGTCCGCACGGCCCTGCAGAACGCAGCTTCGGTTGCCTCGCTGCTGATCACGACGGAAGCCATGATCGCCGAGCTGCCCAAGAAGGACGCTCCGGCTATGCCGGGCGGCATGGGCGGCATGGGCGGCATGGACATGATGTAAGACCTTCGGGTCTTGCATCTGAGCCAAACCGGTTCAGTTCGGAAAGGGCGGTCTTCGGGCCGCCCTTTTTGCTTGCGGGTTTCTTGCCGAAGAAATTTTCCAACCGTGCAATAATTGACAAAAAAGCCGTTGATGGTAGCAAAAAACTAACTATAACAACGCCCCAAGTGAACTTTAAAGATTCACCCGGGGTTCAGGTGCTGGTTTTCGACACGATCGGTCGGCTGTGCTGCCAGAATTCCCTCAGTCCCATGAAGCCGCTGCAAGCTCCGGAGGGAGCCCGCCGCGGTTTTCGCGCGTACGTCCGATCCGAAGATCACAGGAACCGGGCGCAGTTCAGTACATGAGAAAGTGGTTCGGCGGGCTTCGAGAGGAATGTCAGCCGGATTTTTCGTTTTCAACATGTCACGCTCGGCGAGCGGATGTGCGGATCAAATTCGAGCGGCTGCCGTGGGGTCGTAAGTGTTCAAGATAATCAAGACCGATCTCTCGTCGCCTTTCCTGCCGGGTTCGATGGACTTCGACGAAGCGGACAACGAACTGCTGACGCAATATTGCGTGACGGAGCGCTGGACCGGCGACCTTTCCAACGGCCTCTTCATGCTCGGCGAAAAGGCCGCGCAGGCGCATGGCCTGCCGCTGCGCCCCTGCGGGCTGCTCAACCTCATCCGTTGCTACGAGCCGCTCGACCGCACGCGCGTCCTGGAACTTTTCGAGCAGGCCGCAGCCTCCTCGTCGTCCTTCTGCTTCTCCACCACGATCCATGTCGACGGCGCGCCGCGCCAGCCGGTATTCTGCGTCGGGGAATCGACGGGACTGGAAGAGAAATACGCCGGCAGCATCATCGGCGTCTTCATCTTCCCCCGCTTCCAGATCGACCTTGCCGGCCGCCGCTTCCGGCGGCAGTAGGCAGGAACCGAAAGACCAGCCGCTTCAGGCGGCTTCGCTGGCCGTTCCGCCGGGACGGATGCGTTCGACCGGAACCGGACGGCCAAGGAAATAGCCCTGCGCCTCGTCGCATCCTTCGCTGAGGAGGATGTCGAGCTGGCTGCGCGTCTCCACGCCTTCCGCCAGCACCGGCACGCGCAGCGTCTGCCCGAGCGCGAGGATCGCGCGGATGATCGCCTTCGCCTCGGGGCTCGCCTCCACCTCGCTCATGAAGCTGCGGTCGAGCTTGATCTTGTCGAAGGGGAAGGCACGTAGCGTTTCGAGCGAGGAATAGCCCGTGCCGAAGTCGTCGATGGCGATGGTGACGCCGAGGGCCTTGATGCGGCGCAGCGTGTTGAGGGCGCGCTCCTTGTCGCCGATGATGGTCGATTCGGTGATCTCCAGCTCCAGGCGGTGCGGGCTGAGGCCGGTTTCCTGCAGCACGCGCTGGACGAGATCGGCGACGTCCGCATTGCCGAGCTGGACCGGCGACAGGTTGACCGCGATCTTGTGGTCGCTGTTCCAGGTCGCGGCCTCGCGGCATGCCTCGCGCAGCACCCATTCGCCGACCGGCAGGATGGCGCCGCATTCTTCCGCGATCGGGATGAACTCGCCCGGCGGAATGGTGCCGCGCACGGGATGGTGCCAGCGCAGCAGCACTTCGTAGCCCACCGTCTCGCCGGAATTCACCGCCTTCTGCACCTGGTAGTGAAGCTGCAGCTCATTGCGCTCGACGGCCTGCCAGAGGTCGTTGGCGATCAGGCGGCGGCTGCGGGCGGCCTCGTCCATCGACACTTCGTAGAAGCAGACGGTCTCCGTCAGCGCGTCCTTGGCGCGATACATGGCAAGGTCGGCATTGTTGAGCAGGGCCTCGATATTGTCGGCATCCTGCGGATAGATCGCGACGCCGAGGCTCGCGCCGGGCTTGATGTCGTAGCCGTCGATGCGGATGTCCTCGGTGAGGCAATTTTCGAGGCGCTGGAGGAAATCGGTAAGGTCCGACATGTCCTCGAACCGCTTGGCGGCGGCGAATTCGTCACCGCCGAAGCGGGCCACCGTCTCGTCGGCCCCGAGGCAGGCCTGCATGCGCCGCGAGAGCGTCGCGAGGACCTCGTCGCCCGCCGCATGGCCGCGCGTGTCGTTGACTTCCTTGAACTTGTCCAGATCGATGCCGATAGCGGCCACCTTGCCGCCCGATCGCCGGGCGGAATCGAGATCGGCCTCGAGCCGGTTGTTGAAGCTTGCGCGGTTCGGCAGGCCCGTCAGCCCGTCATGGCGGGCGAGGAAGGAGATCTGCTCTTCCGAACGCAGGCGCTCGGAAACGTCCTCATAGGTCGCCACCCAGGCGCCGTCCGGCAGCGTGCGGTAGCGCAACTGGACCGATACGCCGCTCTGCAGCTTTTCGACGATCACGCCGCCATCGTTCGCCTGGATCGCGGCGCGGCGGCGGGCGTAGGCATCCCGCGCCTTGGTCTGCCAGACATCGGGATCGGCATAGATATCGGCGACACCCTGCTCGACAATCTCGCGCAGGGTCATGCCCGGCCGGATGCGATCGCCGGGGAAGCCGAAGATTTCACTGTAGCGCCGGTTGGCAAGAAGCAGGCGCTCGTCCTTGTCGAACAGGCACAAGCCCTGCGACATGTTCTCGAGCGCAAGATCAAGGTTCTTCGTCACTTCGGCCAGCCGGTCGGCATCGGCCTTCTCCCTGGTGACGTCCTTGCTGATCTTGGCGTAGCCGACCAGCACGCCGCCCGCATCGTGGATCGGATCGAGCACGACATTTGCCCAATAGCGCGTGCCGTCCTTGCGATAGCGCCAGCCCTCGCCCTCATACTTGCCTTCCTCGCGGGCGATGCGCAGAGCGCGTTCAGGCGCACCCGCCGCGCGATCCTCCTCGCCGTAGAACTGCGAGAAATGCCGGCCGACGATCTCCTGCGCCTTGTAACCCTTGTGGCGCTCGGCGCCCTCGTTCCAGTTGGCGACGCGGCCTTCCGGGTCGAGCATGCAGATGGCGTAATCCTTGACGCCCTGCACGAGCATGGCGAACTGGCGGGTGCTCTCCGTCGCGGTCAGCTCGGCCTGCCGGGCGAAGACGGCGGCCGTCAGGCCGGTGAAGAGCAGCGAGAAGGCCACCACCGCGATCAGCGGCACCATCAGGCCGGTCGAGATCAGCGTGTCGTCGCTCACCGGCATCAGGCCCGGCTGGAAGGTCACGGCGGTCATGGCGGTGAAATGCAGGGCCACCACGCCGAGCGCCATCAGCACGGTCGCCAGCGCCCTGTCGCGCACGCGCTGCTGCGGACGCATGCAGACGAGAAGCGACAGCGCGCCGAAAAGGCCGGCACAGACGACCGAGACGGCGACATAGACGGCATCCCAGCCGAGCGTGCCCGGCAGTTCCACCGCGCTCATGCCGATGTAATGCATGGAGGTGATGCCCGCGCCGAGCAGCAGGCCGCCGGCGATGACGGCGGCGCGGCCCGCGACATAGGTGGCAAGCGCGAGACCCGCCGTCGTCACGACGATGGCGACGCCGAGCGAAATCAGCGTCAGCTTCATGTCGTAGCCGATGACCATGCCGGGATCGTAGGCCAGCATCGCGATGAAATGGGTCGCCCAGATGCCGAAGCCGCTCGACGTGCCCGCCGCGCCCAGCCAGAGATTGCGCGCCCTGCCTTCGGCGACCCACGCCCTCTGCGCCAGCGTCACCGCGACATAGCAGGACAGGAAGCAGATGAATGCGGCAAGCACGACGAGACGAAGATCGTGCTCGACGACGATGCAGTTGAGAATGCGCAGCATGGGAACACCGGGCGGGAGGGCAAGATGGCACCACAGAGCCCGGCAACCTTAAAGACTTTGTGAATCGGCCCCGCATCCCGGCGGATTCCTGCCCGCCCGTATCCATTCGTGCTTAACAAATATCAAAACGGCCAACCGGCTGGTTTGCCACGGCAATTCCGCTCAACCCCGGATTTCAGAGCGTCAGGGCCTTGAGGTCCGCAGCCGGGTCTTCAAGCGCCGCCCTGTCCGGCGTGCGGCCCATCTCGATCAGCTTCTTGCCGACCACATAGGCTTTCGCATCGTTGACCGCGTCGACCGCGATCAGCCTGCCATCGCGGAAGTACCAGACGGAAACGCTGCCCTCGCGTTGGCCGGGCCGCACGAGGGTATCGTCGAAGCCCATGCAGAAACCGGCGATCTGCAGCTTCACATCATACTGGTCGGACCAGAACCACGGCTTCGGCACATAGGGCGTATCGCCACCGGCGATGACGGCCGCGGCGGCCTCCGCCTGGTCGACGGCGTTCTGCACGGATTCCAGCCGCACGCGATTGCCTTCGAAGGGCAGGACGGTGCAGTCGCCCATGGCGAAGATCGCGGGATCGGACGTGCGGGCATGGGCATCGACGACGATGCCGTTGGCGACCTCCAGCCCGGCATCGCGGGCGAGCCTGTCGTTGGCCGCCACGCCGATGCCCGCGATCACCACGTCCACCGGCAGCACGAAGCCGTCGGAGAGCTCCGCGCCGGTGACGCGGCCGTTTTCGCCGAGAAGGCGGACGAGGCCGGTCTTCTCGCGCACATCGACGCCGCGGGCGGCGTGGATCGCCTTGAGGATCGTCGCCGTCGCGGGCGATGCCACGCGGGCGAGGATGCGGTCGGCCATCTCGATGACGGTGACATGCAGCCCCCTGCCCCGCGCAACCGCCGCCGCCTCGAGGCCGATATAGCCGCCGCCGACGACGAGCGCCCGGCGACCTTCCTGCATTTCGAGGCCGAGGCGGTCGGCATCGCGATAGTCGCGCACGGTGAAGACGCCGTCGAGGTCGCCGCCGATCTCCGCCGGCAGGCGGCGGGGCGTCGCGCCGGTGGCGAGCGCCAGGAATTCATAGTCGAGCGTCGAGCCGTCGCTGAGCGTCACGCGCTTTGCCGCGCGGTCGATGGCGGTGACCTCCGTCGACAGGCGAAGGTCGACGCCGTTGTCGGGATACCAGCTTTCCGGCCGGAACATCAGGCGCGAGAGGTCTGCCTCGCCGAGCAGGTATTTCTTGGAAAGCGGCGGGCGCTGGTAGGGGTGGCTCGCCTCGGCGGCGACGATGGTGATCGGCCGCTCGTCCTTCAATGCACGCAATTTGGCAACCAGGGCAAATGCGGCCTGGCCGCCGCCCGCTACAACCAGTCTTCCCGTCACGATATTTCCGTCCGTCCTTGTTTTCACCGAGACGTAACCCGCCCGGCCACGCGGCGTCAACGCACCGCAACCGCGCGGGCTATGCCGGCGTCAGGGCTTCGCAGGAAGTTCCAGGCCCTTCTGCGCCGCCGGGCGGGCAAGGCAGCGCTCCAGCCAGGCCATGACGGCGGGGAAGCCCGCATAATCCAGCACCTCGCGCCCGCCATAGAAGACATCCGCGCCGCGCACCCACGGGAAGGTCGCGATATCGGCGATGGTATATTCGTCGCCCATGATCCATTGCCGATCCTTCAGGCGCTCTTCCAGCACGGAAAGCAGGCGCTTCGATTCGTCCCTGTAGCGTTCGACCGGATAGGAATTGTTGGCGACCTTTTCGGCGGCGAACTTGTGGAAATGACCGAACTGGCCAAACATCGGCCCGATGCCGCCCATCTGGAACATCACCCAGCACAGCATCTCGTAGCGCGCGGCGGGATCGGCCGGAATGAGCTTGCCGGTCTTCTCCGCGAGATAGACGAGGATCGCGCCCGATTCGAAGAGGCCGATCGGCTTGCCGCCCGGCCCGTCCGGATCGATGATCGCGGGAATGCGGCCGTTCGGATTGAGCGACACGAATTCCGGCGACTTCTGCTCGTTGCCACCGAAATCGATGCGGTGCGGCTCATAGGCGAGGCCGAGCTCTTCCAGCGCGATCGACACCTTCACGCCATTCGGCGTCGGCAGCGAATAGAGCTGGATGAGATCGGAATTCCTGGCGGGCCATTTCTTCGTGATGGGGAAGGACGACAGGTCGGACATGGGAACTCCTTGCGGGTGGGAGTTCATAGATAGGGCAGGCCGCCGGGCGATGTCAGGGTGGCGTGGCGGGAAATTTGCGAAGGGTGAGGGTGCCAGCCCCTCATCCGGCCTGCCGGCCACCTTCTCCCCGCAAGCGGGGCGAAGGAGACGTGTGGGACCGGTTTCCCGCCCCTCGGCGTGTTTCCGTCAAGCTTGCCTGCGATGGGACGGAAAACGGTGCGGCACACCCCTTCTCCCCGCCTGCGGGGAGAAGGTCGCGGCAGCGGGATGAGGGGCAATCCAGCCCCTACAGCGCCCCGCGCACCCGCTCGATGATCTCCGCCACCACCGCATCGCCCTCGTGCTCCGGCTTGCGCGCACGCACGAGGCAGGCTTCCGATTTGAGGATCACGCCGTCGGAGAGGATCTTCAGGTGGTTGGCGACAAGCGTCGAGCCGGTCGAGGTGATGTCGACGATGATGTCGGCCGAGCCGGAGGCCGGCGCGCCTTCCGTGGCGCCGAGACTTTCGACGATGCGGTAGAGCTGGATGCCGTGATTGCCCGAGAAGAACTGCTGCGTCAGCCGCCAGTATTTCGTGGCGATGGTCAGGCGCCGGCCGTGGCGGGCGCGAAAATCCGTGGCGACGTCGCCAAGATCGGCCATGGTGTCGACGTCGAGCCAGATCTCCGGCACGGCGACCACGACATCGGCATGGCCGAAGCCGAGGCGGGCGCAGAACTCGACGCGGGCATCGGCCTCCGCCAGTCTCTCGCGCACGAGATCCTCGCCGGTCACGCCGAAATCGACGGTGCCGTTGGCGATCTCGCGGGAGATCTCGGAAGCAGAGAGGAAGGCGATCTCGATATCGTCGCGCCCCTCGACACGGCCGCGATAGGAGCGGTCGTTGCCGACGGCGGCGACGGTGAAGCCGGCGCGGGCGAGGACGGCCGAGCTGTCCTCCTTCATGCGGCCCTTGGAGGGAAGACCGATGGTGATGGTCATGCGGCGGCTCCCCCGGCGCTTGCGATACGGTCGAGCCAGAGCGAGAAGCCGACGGCCGGGATGCGTTCCTTCGCGCCGAGCAGCGTCAGCAGCCGGTCGAACCGGCCGCCGCCGACGAGCACCGATGTCTCGCCGGCCGGCGTGATCTCGAAGACGAGGCCGGTATAATAATCGAGCGGACGGCCGAAGGCAGCGCGATAGATGATCGTCGCCGGATCGACGCCTGCTTCGCGCAGCGCCTTAACGCGGGCGTCGAAGCGCTCCAGCGCCGCGCCGAGCGAAAGGCGGGCCTTTTCCGCGAAGGCGGCGAGCGCATGCGGCGCGTCGGCAAGGCTCAGCTCCAGCGCCAGGAATTCCTTGAGCAGCGCCAGCGTGCGGCTGTCGAGCCGCGTACTCGCCAGTTCGCGCTTCTCGCGCAGGCGGCGGGCGATGTCGGTGGGGCCGCGGCTGGCATTGGTGGAATAGCCGGTCGCCTCCATCGTCGCGTCGATATGGGCGATCAGCTTCGCCTCGTCGTCGAGGATGCCGAGGCGGGCAAGGCGCTCGACCTCCGGGCCGAAGACGCCGGACGGGGCGGGATCGGACAGGTCGGCGATCAGCTTCTGCAATTGCGCCGGATTGCCGAAGGCGTGGATGAGGCGCTTCTGCCAGCCGGCCGGCAGGCCGCAGGCGGCGACGACCGCCTCGAAAATTCCCTGGTCGCCGAGCGTCACGGACAGCGCCATGTCGGGAAGCCGGTTGCCGATGACGTGGAGCGCATCACGCACGATGCGCGCGTCGGCGCGGGCGATATCCGGCTCGCCGAGATCCTCGATGCCGGCCTGGTAGAATTCGTTCGCGCCGTCGCGGCGCTGGCGGAAGACCTCGCCGAGATAGGAATAGCGCCGCGGCGTGCCCGTCGCCGTCTCGATGTGGCGAAGGCAGACGGGAATGGTGAATTCCGGCCGGAGGCACAGGCTCTTGCCGGTCTCGCTCTCCGTCATGAAGATGCGGCGGCGCAGGTCCTCGCCCGCCATGTCGAGGAAGGGTTCGGCCGGCTGGATGACCGGCGTGTCGACGCGCTGCGTGCCGAGCCCTTCGAGGTCGGCGACGAGATCGGGCGCGAAGGCGGGAAGGTTCGTCAGGGGCATGGGAAACGCTCCGGGCGCGGGGCGGCAAGTCCCCCATTGCCTGCCGGCATCTCCCCCACAAGGGGGGAGAAAGATAAAGGCTTGCTCACCGTCTCAAATCGAATTCGCAGGGTGCGGCACAGTAAGCCCCTCCCCCTTGTGGGGAGGGGTTGGGGAGGGGTCTTCCACACGCCCATCACCCCTGCCGCGCCCGGTCTTCGGCCTGCGCGTCGAGGATTTCGCGGACCTTCGCAACCAGATCGGCCTCCGGTACGGAAACCTGCGCGACGCGCGCTTCGCGCCAGGCGATGTTGTCCTCGATCTCGCCGGAAAGGCGCTTGCCCTCGATCAGGTCCTTGATCTGCACGAGGCCTTCCGCGCGCTCGTCGCCGCCCTGGATGATGGCGATCGGTGCGCCGCGGCGGTCGGCATATTTGAGCTGGTTGCCGAACTTCTTCCAGTTGCCCTGATACATCTCGGCGCGGATGCCGGCGGCGCGCAGCTCCTGCGTGAAGCGCTGGTAGCGGCCCATGCTCTCGATGTCGCCGTCCATGACGGTGACGAGGACGGGCGCGACCACCTCCTCCTGACCGAGCTTGCCGAGGTTCTTCAGCGCCGTCATCAGGCGCGAGACGCCGATGGAGAAGCCCGTCGCCGGCACCGGCTGGCCCATGAAGCGGGAGACGAGGCCATCGTAACGGCCGCCGCCGCCGACCGAGCCGAAGACGACCTTCTCGCCCTTCTCGTTGGTGACGGCGAACTGCAATTCGGCCTCGAAGACCGGGCCTGTGTAATATTCGAGGCCGCGCACGACCGACGGGTCGATCCTGATTCGGTCTTCACCATAGCCAGCATCTTGGAATATGCGAAGCATGGTAAGAAGTTCGCCGATCCCTTGGGCCCCGACGGGATTACCACGGCAAGCTACATTTGCGTTTAACAACGCCATCAAGCTAGGGTTTTGAGATGGTTTTCCGAAAAACTGTGCAAGTCCTATATCATTGTGACCACGAAGAACATCATCCCAATTGGTTATGATCTGATCCGGACTTCCTTCAAAGTAACCAATTGTACCATCTTCTTTAGTGTAACTGCATCTATAAGCATTTCCAGGAGCGAAAATCGACAATAACACGTCTGCTTGAGCTTCATCTAACCCAACGCCTTTTGTAAAATCACCGCTTTCGTCCCGTCTCCCCACTGTCAAAAGTAACTTGACGCCTTGAAAACCAAATTTATCAAATTTATCCAGAGATCTAAGTGTTTCAACTCGTTTAAATTCAGGAACGGACGCAGCCTCCAGCACGCCGTCGAGAACCTTGCGGTTGTTGACGCGGATGACGTAGTCGCCGCGGGTGATGCCGAGCGCTTCCATCGTGTCCGACATCATCATGCACATCTCGGCATCGGCCTGCACGCCGGCCGCGCCGACCGTATCGGCATCGAACTGCATGAACTGGCGGAAGCGGCCCGGACCCGGCTTCTCGTTGCGGAAGACGTAGCCCGCGCGATAGGTGCGGTAGGGTAGCTGGATCTCGTTGAAATTCTCCGCGACATGGCGGGCGAGCGGCGCCGTCAGGTCATAGCGAAGGCTCATCCACTGGTCGTCGTCGTCCTGCAGCGAGAAGACGCCCTCGTTCGGCCGGTCGCTGTCGGGCAGGAACTTGCCGAGCGCGTCGGTATATTCGAAGAGCGGCGTTTCGACCGGGTCGAAGCCGTAATGCTCGTAAACCTCGCGGATCTTCGCCGTCATCTCGTTCACGGCGCGGATGTCCGCGGCGTCGCGGTCGACGAAGCCGCGCGGCAGGCGGGCTTTCAGCTTCTGGGGCTTTTTCTGCTTTTCGCTCATCGGGATACCCGAAATTCCGTATTTCCGTTGCGGTTTCCCTAGCGGATTGAAGGGGCAGCGGCAAGGGCGCAGGTGCTTGCAGGGGGGGGGCAGGCGGGGCATCCTTATACGCACCCCTTTTCTTTTGCGCGGCGTGCACCTATCTCTCCTGCCATGAGACAGGTCCTCTTCGTCCTCGCCATTCTGGGCGCCGTCCTTTCCGGCTGGGTGCCGGCGGTCGCCGCGACGATGACGGTCGCGCAGCCGGCCGGGATGCACGCCATGCACCACATGGCCGGCGAGGATGGCGGCGGAGAGCATGGCAAGGCGAAGCCGTCCGCGCATCCTCTCGCCTGTTCGGCCTGTTTCGCCATCGAAGCCGCCCGGCTGGAGCCGATCGGCCGCAATCTCGACATTTCGAGCCCGGTTTCCGCAGCCACGCCGCAGCTGGCCGGCCTTGCGCTTCCCCCGCTCGATCCCCCTCCCCGGTCCTGAAAAGGCTTGATTCTGTTCCGGGGTGCTCGCACCCCGACCATCAACCGTATTCAGAACTGGAAATCATCATGAACGCAAAGAACATGCTTCTCGGCGCGGCCCTCGCGCTTACCTTCACCATGCCCGCAATCGCCCAGGACGCCGCCGATCATTCCGGCCATCAGGGCATGACGATGGGCGAGGCCGCGGGCGACCAGAGCGCGTCCACCAAGGCCTTCGTCGACGCCAATGCGAAGATGCACAAGGGCATGGAGATCGAATTCACCGGCAATGCCGATGTCGATTTCGTGCGCGGGATGATCGCCCACCACCAGGGCGCCATCGACATGGCGAAGGTCGAGCTGGAACACGGCAAGGACCCAGCCATCCGCAAGCTCGCGGAAGACATCGTCAGCGCCCAGGAGGGTGAGATCAAGATGATGGAAGAGTGGCTGGCCAAGAACGCCAAGTGAGCCAATAGGGAGGCCCGCCGCAAGGCGGGCCTTTTCCGCAAAGGCAGTCGTGGACCCTCGGGGCAAGCCGGGTGAGGCCGGAAAGCGCGGATCGCCTTGCGGCACGGCATGCGGAGCCGCCCGAGGACGCCCGTTCATCCTGCGCGCTCATCGTCGCGCCTGGCCCGAAGGCCCACGCCGCATGGCATGACCGCCATGCAAGCCCGTCGAACAGATCCTCCGCCGGCGTTAGCCGCTACTTGCCCGCGCGCTGCCGCTGGGCGGATGCCTCGACCAGCGAGGCCGCGATGACGCGGGCCATCATGAGGCTGGTTTCACGGAGATCGGTATTGCTGCCGCTGCGTGCCGAGCGGATGAGACGAAAGCCCTCGCGGAGCATGATCTCCTGCGCCTTGTCACAGGCCCATGGCTCAAGTCGAGAATCATCGAATGCAGGTGCGTTTGGCGACATGTTTCCCCTCATGTCAGATCATGCAGCACAAAGCCGCGCGCCACGACTACGCACGTGCGAATCGACCCCAGAACTTCCGATGTATGGTTGTGCCGCTCAACCTTAAGCTACATGATTCGTTGTAAAATCAAATAGCGTTTTGCCAAGGCAATACCGGATTTATGGCCGTGCGAGCAGATTTCTCTTCTTTTCGACTTCCGCGCGGCAGAAGCAGCCTTCCACATGGTCGTTCACGAGGCCCATGGCCTGCATGAAGGCATAGACGGTGGTGGGGCCGACGAAGGTCCAGCCGCGTTTCTTGAGATCCTTCGAAAGGCGCACCGAGGTCGGCGACGTCGGATTGGCGGAAAGCGTTTCCCAGTCCATGCGGGCCGGGCGCTCCTCCGGCTTCGGCTCGAAGCCCCAGAAGTAGCGGGCGAGCGTGCCGAACTCATCGCGCAGCGCCTGCGCCCGGCGGGCATTGTTGATCGTCGAGACGATCTTGCCGCGATGGCGCACGATGCCGGCATCGGCAAGGCAGCGCGCGATATCCGCATCGTCGAAGGTCGCGACCCTGTCGAAGTCGAAGCCGGCGAAGGCGGCGCGGAAGCCTTCCCGCTTGCGCAGGATGGTGAGCCAGGAAAGGCCAGACTGGAAACCTTCGAGGCAGATCTTCTCGAACAGGCGGTGGTCGCTGGTGACCGGATGGCCCCACTCCTCGTCGTGATAGCGGCGGTAGTCCTCGAGCCCGCCGTGCCATGCGCAGCGCGTCCGCCCGTCCTCGCCCACCACCAGCCCGCGTTCCGTCATCGCCGTCTCCGTTTCCTGTTTGTTCCCGTTTACCACTTATCAACCACATTTGGAAAGCGGGCAATAACCCTACTCAAAGCTTTATCCGCCTCCTGCAATGCGAATGAACCGGCGTTTACCATTCGCTTCATCCAAGGGTGCAAGCATTTCTGCGAACCGGCGCCATTTCTTTCTTCCGGCGCATCCCGGCGACGATCAGTAGCGAGTACGTCCGATGTTGATACGAACCCTTCTTGCAGCCACCATCCTGGCCACCACGACCAATGCCTATGCGGGCGACCGCTACACGAGCCGGCCGCCGGTCATCGTCAGCCCCGACCTTGCCGCCCCGTGGCTGATGCAGCTCACCGGCGAGGGCGTGCAGCCCGCCGTCAACAGCCGCCGCATCGTCCAGCGCCAGCGAGTAGAGCAGCGCCGCGTCATCCGGCGCGACGGCGCCCGCGTCGAGCAGGTCGCCGTGACGAGCCGCGCGCAGAACCCGGTCCGCTCGAGGATCGATCCGATGTACCTGCCGCAGCTCGTTTCCTACGACAGCAAGTACAAGGCCGGCACGATCGTCATCGATACCAACAACCGCTTCCTCTATCTCGTGCTCGGCGACGGCAAGGCACGGCGCTATGGCGTCGGCGTCGGCAAGCCGGGCTTCGAATGGGCCGGCGCGCATACGATCACCCGCAAGGCCGAATGGCCGAGCTGGACCCCGCCGAAGGAGATGATCCAGCGCGAGGCCGCCAAGGGCCATTACCTGCCGGCCTTCATGGACGGCGGGCCAGCAAACCCGCTCGGCTCGCGCGCCATGTATCTCGGCTCCACGCTCTACCGTATCCACGGCACCAATGCGCCCTGGACGATCGGCTACGGCGTCTCCTCCGGCTGCATCCGCATGCGCAACGAAGACGTCGTCGATCTCTACGAACGCGTGAAGGTCGGCACCAAGGTCATCGTGATCTGACGGTTCGCCTTCCAGCAATCGCCACGCCTAAAGAACATCTCCGGCTGCCCTGCGGCCGGAGATGTCTGCTTTTCCGGCAACAGATGCCGAAGAAATCCGCCCTTACAACCGTCTTACTGCCGGCAAGCCGGCTTGCAATCGGTCAAGACTCTCGGCTAGCCTCACGATATTCAAGGAGTGAGAGGGACTATACCATGCGGAAATACGCATCGATCTTGCTGGCGGCGACGGTTGCTGCCACGGCGATGATGCCGGTCACGCCGGCAGGCGCCTTCCCGGGCGCGCAACCGGGCGACCGGATCGAGACGGCCTCCACCGTGACGCTCGTCGCACAGCCCATGAGCAAGAAGCAGGTGGCGCAGAAATACAAGCGCACCAAGGTGCGATTCGTCACCGATCAGGCGCCGGGAACCGTCATCGTCGATACGAACAACAAGTATCTCTACTACGTCGAGGGCAGGAACCGCGCGACGCGCTACGGTATCGGCGTCGGCCGCGACGGCTTCGGCTGGTCGGGCGTGGTGAAGGTCGGCCGCAAGGCCGAATGGCCCACCTGGACGCCGCCGGCCGAGATGCGCCGCCGCGAGGCCAAGAAGGGCCGCATCCTGCCCGTCGTCCAGCAGGGCGGCGAGGACAATCCGCTCGGCGCCCGCGCGCTCTATCTCTACCAGGGCGGCCGCGACACGATCTTCCGCATCCACGGCACGAACCAGCCCTGGACGATCGGCCAGAACATGTCCTCGGGCTGTATCCGCATGATGAACCAGGACGTGGAGCACCTCTACGCCCGCGCCGATATCGGCACCAAGGTCATCGTGGTCGGTCCCGGCAACAAGCAGGGCGCGATCCAGTACAACGACCGCGGTATCGACTTCCTCGGCACGCTGTTCGGCTTCGGCGGCTGATCGCCGCCGACCTTTCAAGATAGGCGATGATGCCGGCCGTCAGGCCGGCATTTTCATGTCCAGGTTCGTGAGCGCCGCCGGCTTCGTCCCGCCATAGGCCCAGTCGAGCAGCTCGACCGTATGCAGGATCGGGATCGCTGTTCCCGTGGCGATCTGCGTGATGCAGCCGATATTGCCGGTGGCGATGAGATCGGGCTTCGTCGCCTCGATGTTCCTGACCTTGCGCGCCTTCAGCTTGCCGGAAATTTCGGGCTGCAGGATATTGTAGGTGCCGGCCGAGCCACAGCACAGATGCCCTTCCGCCGGATCGCGCACGGCAAAGCCCGCCTTCTTCAAAAGCGTCTTTGGCAGCATAGTGATCTTCTGGCCGTGCTGCATGGAGCAGGCCGAATGATAGGCGACCGTCAGCCCCCTCGCCTCCTGCTGCGGCAGGTCGAGGGTGGCGAGATATTCCGTGATATCCTTGGCGAGCGCCGAGACGCGCGCGGCCTTTTCCGCATAGGCGGGATCGAGGCGCAGCATGAAGCCGTAGTCCTTGATCGTCGTGCCGCAGCCGGAGGCCGTGACGATGATGGCGTCGAGCCCGCCCTTCTCCACCTCACCGAGCCAGACGTCGACATTGCGCCGCGCCGCTTCCAGCGCCTGCTCTTCACGCCCCATATGATGGACGAGCGAGCCGCAGCAGACTTCGCCGGCCGGCGCCACGACCTCGACGCCGAGGCGGGTGAGCAGGCGGATCGTCGCTTCGTTGATCTCCGGCTTCAGCACCGGCTGGGCGCAGCCCGAGAGGATCGCCACCCGGCCGCGGCGCGGGCCGGCGGCGGGATGCGTGCCGGGCCTTGCGCTGCCGGATGCTCTCGGCAGGCTGCGCGGCGCAAGGTCCAGCATCGCGCCGAAGGGTTCGAGTGGCTTGAAGCGCTTGAGGAGGCCGGCGAAGGGGCGGCCGAGATTTGCCGCCTTCAGCGCCAGACGGAAGCGGCCGGGATGGGGCAGCACCGCTGCCAGGATGTTGCGCGTCAGCCGGTTCCAGAAGGGTCGCCTGTACGTCTCCTCGATATGCATGCGGGCATGGTCGACGAGATGCATGTAGTCGACGCCGGAGGGACAGGTGGTCGTGCAGGAGAGGCAGGAGAGGCAGCGGTCGATATGGGTGACGACCTCGGCATCGGCCGGCCGGCCGTTCTCCAGCATGTCCTTGATGAGATAGATGCGGCCGCGCGGGCTATCGAGCTCGTTGCCGAGCGTCACATAGGTGGGACAAGTGGCGGTGCAGAAGCCGCAATGCACGCATTTGCGCAGGATCTTTTCCGATGTCGCGACATGGGGGTCGGCGAGCTGCTCGGCGGTGAAGTTGGTCTGCATCAGCGGGCGCCCTCCGAGGCCGTGGCATACCCCCCTCTGCCCTGCCGGGCATCTCCCCCACAGGGGGGGAGATCGGCTGGGGGCAAGGCAGTGCCACGATTCAATCTCCCCCCTTGTGGGGGAGATGCCCGGCAGGGCAGAGGGGGGTGAACAGCGTGCATCGTCATCATTTCCTCACCCCACCATCCGCGACCGGAACAGCCCGTCCGGATCGAAGCTCGCCTTTACCCGCGCCTGAAGCATCGCGACCGCCTCGGCCTGCGGCTGGAACGCCTCCGTTGCCGCCAGCGCCTCCGGCCGCGCGCGCAGGAGCGTCGCGTGGCCGCCGCCGACGGCCTTGACGTAGCGGCGCAGGAGTTCCGCCTCGGGATCGGCCTCCATGCGCAGCCAGACGAGGCCGCCCTGCCAGTCGTAGAAGGCGTCGACGCCGGCTTCGAGGCGGAGCGCGGCGACGAGCTGCTGGCCGGCGAGCGGCGCGACGGAGACGCGCCAGAGCGGACGCGGCGTGCCGTCGGCATAGGGCGCGCCGTCGCGGATCTCGCGCCAGAGGCGGCGCGAGGCCTCTTCCTCCAGCCGCGTGACGGCACCGAAGCCGGCCATGGCGGCCGCAAGCTTTTCCGCGCGGACAGCGACCGAGGCGGCAAGCCCTTCGAGGCGCAGCACGGTGGCGGCGCCATCCGGCAGCGCGCCGCCGGCAATGCGGCCGCGCACGCTTTCAGGAAGGTGGGCGGCGCCCGATACCTCGACGGACATCGACATGGCCGTCGCCATGGCGGCGGCGGCTTCCGCATCGTTGAGGTTCGAGACGACGAGCGTGACGGCGGTTTCCGGCACCGGCAGAAGCCGGAAGGTGACCTCCGTCATAAGCGCCAGCGAACCGTGCGAGCCGGCGAGCAACTTCACGAGATCGAGGCCGGTGACGTTCTTCATCACCCGCCCGCCCGCTTTGACGATCTCACCTTTGCCGTTGACGAAGCGCACGCCGAGCAGGCTGTCGCGCGCCGCGCCGGCCGTAAAGCGGCGCGGGCCGGAGGCATTGGTGGCGAAGACGCCGCCGATGGTCGGCAGGCCCGACGTGCCGAGCACGCCGCGCAGGTCGTTCGGCTCGAAGGCGAGCATCTGGCGCTTTTCGGCAAGGGCGGCTTCCACCACCTCCAGCGGCGTGCCGGCGCGGGCCGTCATGGTCATTTCCGCCGGGTTGTAGGCGACGATGCCGGAAAGGCCGCGCGTCGAGAGCACATCCGCGCCTTCAGGTGCCGGATGCAGGCTGCGCGTGCCGCCGCCGCGAATGACGAGGGGCGTCTTCGAGAGAGCGGCGACCTGGACGAGGCGCGCGGCGGCCTCTTCGGAAAGCGGTTCGTGGATCGGCGTCATGCGGCGGGGCGCCCTTCGAGCGGGAAGACCTTGGAGGGATTGAGCAGCCATTGCGGATCGAAGGCGGCGCGCACGGCCATCTGCTGGGCAAGGTCGGCCTCGGCATATTGATGGCGCATCAGGTCGCGCTTCTCGATACCGACGCCGTGCTCGCCGGTAAGGCAGCCGCCCGCATCGACGCAGAGCTTCAGGATATCGTTGCCCGCCGCCTCGGCGCGCGCGGCGTCTTCCGGATCGTTGGCGTTGAAGAGGATGAGGGGATGCATGTTGCCATCGCCGGCATGGAAGACATTGGCGACGCGCAGGCCGTATTTGGCGACGATCTCCGCCGTGCCGCGCAGCACATAGGAAAGCTGGCCGAGCGGCACCGTGCCGTCCATGCAGATATAGTCGGCGATGCGGCCGGTGGCGCCGAAGGCGGATTTGCGGCCCTTCCAGATCAAGGCCGCCTCGGTGGCGGACTGGCTTTCCTTGACGACCTTGACGCCGTGCCGGCCGGCGATCTCGATGATGCTGGCGAGCATCGCGTCCATCTCCGCCTCGGAGCCCTCGACCTCGACGATCAGCAGCGCCTCGACATCCATCGGATAGCCGGCATGGGCGAAGGCCTCGCAGATTTCGATGGCCGGCTTGTCCATGAATTCGATGGCGACGGGGATGATGCCGGCGCCGATGACGTCGGCGACGCAGGCGCCCGCCTCCTCCGATGTGTCGAAGCCGAAGAGCACCGGACGCGCGCCCTCGGGCCGGGCGATGAGACGCACGGTCGCCTCCGTGACGATGCCGAGCTGGCCCTCGCCGCCGCAGACGACACCGAGCAGGTCGAGCCCGCCGGCATCGAGCGCCTTGCCGCCGAGCTCGATGATGGTGCCGTCGATCAGCACCAGCTTGACGCCGAGCAGGTTGTTGGTCGTCACGCCGTATTTCAGGCAATGCGCGCCGCCGGAATTCATGCCGATATTGCCGCCGATGGTGCAGGCGAGCTGCGAGCTCGGATCGGGCGCATAGAAATAGCCGTCGGCGGAGACGGCATCGGAAATCGAAAGGTTCGTGACGCCGGCCTGCACCGTGGCGGTGCGGTTGGCGTAGTCCACTTCGAGAATCTGCGCCATCTTGGAAAGGCCGACGACGACGGCATCCTCCTGTGGGATCGCCCCGCCGGCAAGCGAGGTGCCCGCCCCGCGCGGCACGACCGGCACGCCGTAGCGATGACAGTATTTGAGGACCGCCGCCACCTGCTGGGTCGTCTCCGGCAGGGCGACGGCGAGCGGCAGGCGGCGATAGGAGACGAAGGCGTCCGTCTCGAACGGAACCAGCTCGCGCGGCTCGTGCACGAGACAGCCTTCCGGCAGGAGATCGAGAAGATCGGCGACGATCTCGCGGCGGCGCGACAGCACCGCCGGCCGCGGCTCGAGAAAGCCTATCTGATCCATGCCTTTCGCCTCCCTCGCCTTTTTACTGCGGCATTTGCCATGCAGAAACACCGGGCATTTCCGCCCCTACTCCCCAAGTGGTCCATTTTCTTTACCACCTTGTCCCGGCCAGTGCAAACCCATGCCGTCGCCATCGCCCGCCCGAGAGAGAGGTGGGTCGTGCCGCGATCGCATTGACCGCCTGTGACACGAATGCGACAGTCGTCCGGACCGGAGTCGACGCCCCGCGCGCGCCTTCGATCGGCAGGCATGAGGAGGAAAGCATGCGCAAATCGTTCACGGCCGTCTCGGCCCTTCTGCTGCTCGCGGGCTCCGCCTTCGCCGAAGACGTGTCGAACCTCAATCCCGGCATCACGACATCCGAGCTTCTGGCGACCGCGCCGGTGCACTGGGTTTCCGTGGAGCAGATCGAAGCTTCGCTGGAGGGAGAAGCCCCCATGGCCGTCGGCTTCGACGTGGACGATACGGTGCTCTATTCCAGCCCCTGCTTCTACTACGGCAAGATGAAGTATTCCCCGGCCTCGGAGGAATATCTCGGCATGGATGCCTTCTGGACGGACATCCACACCAACAATTGCGACCAGTATTCCATTCCGAAGGAGGTCGCGCGCAAGCTGATCGACATGCATACGGCGCGCGGCGACGAGATCTTCTTCATCACCGGCCGCACCCGCGGCAGCGGCGGCGAGACGCTGACCGGTGCCATCAAGAAGGCCTTCGGCATCGAGAAGATGAACGACGTCGTCTTCACCGCCTCGTCGGAGAACAAGGTGGAATTCCTGAAAGACCACAAGCTGAAGATCTATTACGGTGACGCCGACAGCGACATGAAGGCGGCGCTCGCGGCCGGCATCCGGCCGATCCGCGTCATGCGGGCGCAGAACTCGACCTACAAGCCGGAGCCGAAGAACGGCAAGTTCGGCGAGGAAGTCATCGCCAATTCCACCAATTGAACCGCAGGTGACGGAGACGGCGCGTGACAAATCTCGGCGATCTTGAAATCTTTTCCCGCGTCATCGCCATGGGCAGCATGTCGGCGGCGGGGCGGGCCCTCGGCCTTTCCCCCGCCGTCGTCTCCAAGCGCGTGAAACGGCTGGAGGAGCGGCTCGGCACGCGCCTCTTCCAGCGCACGACGCGGCAGATATCGCTGACCGAGGCCGGGCAGGGCTTCTACGAGCGCATCGTCGGTATCCTCTCGGGCATCGAGGAGGCGGAAGCCTTCGTTTCCGGCCGCTCCGGCGCGGTGCGCGGCTCGCTACGCATCTCCGCGCCGACCTCGTTCGGCCGCATGCATATCGCGCCCCATCTCAAGGGCTTCATGGACAGCTATCCCGAGCTGGTGGTCAACCTCGTCCTCACCGACGACTTCTCCGACATCGTCGGCGGCGGCTTCGATCTTGCGATCCGCATCGGGGAGCTGTCGGATTCCTCGCTCGTCGCGCGCCGGCTCGCGCCGGTGCGGCGCGTGCTCTGCGCATCGCCCGACTATCTTGCCCGCCACGGCACGCCGGCCTCGATCGAGGACCTCGCGCATCACGTCTGCCTGCCGCCGCACACGCAGGACGCCTGGCGGCTGGAGGGTCCGGAAGGCAGCATCACCTATCGTCCACACGGGCCGCTCTACACCAATTCCAGCGAGGTCGTGACCGAGGCCGTGCTCTCCGGTCTGGGCATCGCGCTGCGCTCGACCTGGGATGTCGGCCCGGCGCTGAGGAGCGGCGGGCTGCAACAGGTGCTGCCGGGCTACGAGGGCTCGCGCAACGTCGTGCTCTCGGCGGTCTATCCGAGCCGGCAGTTCCTGCCGGTCAAGGTGCGGCTCTTCATCGACTATCTCGCCGAGCTCTACGGCCACCAGCCCTATTGGGAGCATTGAGGCCGAAAGGCCGCCGCTTCCCCTCAGTGCCGGTCCTCTTCCGCATGGCGGTGGCGGATGGCGCGCACGAGCAGCCACATGCCGAATATGACGAACGGCACCGCGATGCCCGTCAGCGTCTCCGGCTTGATCGGCAGGCCGAGGCCGTGCGCCGCCTTCGCCACATAGCCGAAGAGCCCCACGACATAGTAGGAGATCGCCGCCACCGACAGACCCTCGACGGTCTGCTGCAGGCGAAGCTGCAATTTCGCACGGCGGTCCATGGAATTGAGCAGCGTCGAATTGAGCTGTTCCAGCTCCACGTCGATCCAGCTTCGAAGCAGGGCCGTGGCGCGGGCGAGCTTGCGCGAGAGGTTCGCCTGCCGCTCCTCGACGGACTGACAGGTCCGCATGGCCGGCGCCAGCCGGCGCTCCAGGAAGAAGCCGAGCGTCTCGTAGCCCGGCACCGCCGTCTCGGCCAGCGTGCGGATACGCTCCTGCACGATGCCGTAATAGGCGCGGCTCGCGCCGAAGCGGTAGAGGCTGAGCGCGGCGTTGGCTTCCAGCTCGGCGGCAAGGCGGGTGATCTCGGTGAGCAGCTCGTCGGCCTTGTCGCGGGCGTGCTGCTTCATGGCATTGGTGATGCCGGTCAGCCCGTCCTCGATGCGGCGGATGTCGGGCGAGAGCGACTGGGCGAGCGGCAGGCCCATCATGGCGAGCGTGCGGTAGGTCTCGATGTCGAGCAGGCGCTGGACGAGCGCGCCGCGCCCGGCCTCCGTCATGCCGCGGTCGATGACGAGGATCTGCGTCAGCCCGTCGCCGTCCTGGCGGAAGTCGGTGAGGACGACACCCTGGCCGTTCTTGATCTCGCTGTAACAGAGGCTCGTCGGATCGAAGGCGGAGATCGCCTCGCGGGTTTCCGGCGAATCCGGCCGAATTTCAAGGCGGATGCCGGAGATCAGCGTGCCGGGCGGCGAGAAGCTGTCGCCGAAGGGATGGACGGGCACCTCGCCGCCGAACTTTTCCGGCACCGGCGCATCCCAGAAATAGGTCGAGAACTCGGTGTGGCGCTCCCAGCGCAGCGTCCCCTGCCCCCAGCTCAGCGCGTGGTGGCTGGAATCGCGGCCGGGCGGCGAGATGCCGCGCGAGCGCGACAGCTCCGCCATGACGGCATGGTCGACCGCCGAGCCGCCCTCCGTGAGGAACGCGAGCTGGAAGATGACGCGCGGCGACGGCACCAGCGCATACGGTCTTGCGTGAATTTCCCCGAGCGCCTGCGCACGCGCGGTCGCCTGCGGAAAGGCGAAACTGCCCTTAGCCATGCCTGCACCTTCCCCTCATGTGCAACAGCATAGTCTTAACAAATGTCAGGGATGCTGAGATAGGGCGCATTGACGCAGGTCCACAGGCATGAAGTGGACAAGATTGTTGACCAGTTTCCGCCCGCATTGGTAGTGTCGCAGCGTGACCGACACCGCCTTCGACCTTTTCGCCCGCATCAGCCATAGCCGGACCTCGGACGAGGTCGTGCGGCAGATCGAGCTTCTGCTGCTCGAAGGAGTGCTGCGCGACGGCGACCGGCTGCCCGGCGAGCGGGAGCTTTCCAAACGCCTCGACGTCTCCCGCCCGATCCTGCGCGAGGCGCTGAAGGAGCTGGAGAACCGCGGCCTGCTCATCAGCCAGCACGGCGGCGGCACCTATGTCGCCGACATCATCGGCCAGGTCTTCTCGCGCCCCGTCGTCGACCTCATCGCCCGCCACCAGCGGGCGACGGAGGACTATATCGAATACCGCCGGGAGCTGGAGGGCATCACCGCGGAGCTCGCCGCGCGCCGCGCGACCGAATACGACCGGCAGATGCTGACCCGCATCATGGAAGCGATGCGCGCGGCCCATGCCGGCAGTTCCTTCGATGCCGAACTCGAAACCGACGTGGAGCTGCACAACGCCATCGGCGAGGCGGCGCACAATATCGTGCTGCTGCACACGCTGCGCGCCTGCTACAGGCTCCTGGCGCAGGGGATCTTTTTCCACCGCCACCTCGTTTTCTCCTCGGAGGAAGCGCGCGGACATCTGCTTGCCCAGCACGAGGCGATCTATTGCGCCATCATGGCGGGCGACGGACAGGGCGCGCGGCAGGCCGCCCAGGCGCATATGGACTATATCGCCGCCGCGATCAGGGAAGCCGAGCGCAGCGGGGAATGGCAGAGGATTTCCCAGCTGCGCATGCAAAAGCGCGGCCTTCCCCCACAAGCCTGACTTGCGCCGCAAATCTCGCGCAAGCAAGATGGCCGATAACGACTCAGAGCACGCTTCCCGGCGGGAGGCCGGCAAGAGGAATGAAGAAGACCTTGAACATTCTCAACCGCATCGCCAGTGACGTCCATCTCATGTTCCGCAGGCCCGTGCGCGAACAATATGGCGCGCTGTGCTATCGGGTGAAGAAGAAGAGTCCGACGGTCGAAGTCCTCCTCATCACCAGCCGCGACACCGGCCGCTGGATCATTCCGAAGGGCTGGCCGATGGACGGCAAGACGGCCGCGGCGGCAGCCGCGCGCGAAGCCTGGGAAGAGGCCGGTGTGAAGGGCGCCATCAGCGACGAGCCGGTCGGCAGCTATCACTATCTGAAGGGGCTTGCCGGCGGGATGAAGGTCGATTGCCGGGTGCGGGTTTTCCCGCTCGTCGTCGACGACGTCTGCAAGAACTTTCCGGAAAAGGGCGAACGCCGCGCCGAATGGGTCGACTGTGCGGAAGCCGCCAACCGCGTGCAGGAGCCCGGTCTCAAGACGCTGCTCCTCGCCTTCGAGCGAAAAATCCTCTCCGAGATCGCGGCCATCCCCAAAAACGGCCCGCCGGACGCCTGAAAAGCCCCTGCCGGGCCGTTGTCATATTGCCGACGAAGCCCTGAGACGATAGTGCGGGGGGCTTTGAAACGGAGCAGCATGAATGGCGAATTCACAGGTCCAGCTTCGCAAGCCGACGCTGGACAAGGATCTTGAAAAACTCACCTATACCGAACAGGCCACGCAGTTCGTGCTGCGCTCCTGGGCGGGCGTGGGGATTTCGCTCGTCTTCCTGATGATCGCCATGGCCGTCGCCAGCACCTTCGCCACCGGCACCGCGGGCGTTCTGGTCATCGCCGTCACCGCCGCCCTTGCCGCCTACATGGCCATGAATATCGGCGCCAACGACGTGACGAACAATGTCGGCGCAGCCGTCGGCGCGCGCGCCATGAGCATGGGCGTCGCCCTCGTCATCGCCGCGGTCTTCGAGATCGCCGGAGCGCTTCTGGCCGGCCAGGGCGTGGCGCAGACGGTCGCCTCCGGCATCGTCGACCGCTCGGCCTTCCCGAACCCCGAGACCTTCGCCTGGGCCATGATGGCCGCCCTCGTCTCGGCGGCGATCTGGATCAATATCGCGACGCTTGCCAATGCGCCGATCTCCACCACCCACGCCATCGTCGGCGGCGTCATCGGCGCGGGCGCGGCGGCGAGCGGCTTCCATACCGTCCAGTGGGACGCCATCGCCGTCATCGTCATAAGCTGGACCGTTTCGCCGATCCTCGGCGGGGTGATCGCCGCGGCCTTCCTCTATTTCATCAAGGAAACCATCATCTACCGCGAGGACAAGATCGCGGCGGCGAAGACCTGGGTGCCGGTGCTCGTCGCGCTGATGGCCGGCGCCTTCGCGGCCTTCCTCGCGAATGGCGGCACGACCGGCTCCTTCGGCCTTTCCTTCCGCGACGCGATGCTGATCGGCCTCGGCTTTGCCGTCCTCACCTATATCGTCACCCGGCCCATCGTCCGCCGCCATGCGGAGGGTCTCGACAACCGCAACCAGTCGCTGCGCACGCTCTTCCGCATTCCGCTGATCTGTTCGGCCGCGCTCCTTTCCTTCGCGCATGGCGCAAACGACGTCTCCAACGCCGTCGGGCCGCTCTACGGCGTGGTCTCGGCGCTGCGCTCCGGCGTATCCGGCGAGGGGTCCGCCATCCCGCTCTGGGTGATGGTCATCGGCGCCGTCGGCATCTCGCTCGGCCTGCTGCTCTTCGGCCCGCGCCTCATCCGCATCGTCGGCAGCGAGATCACCAAGCTCAACCCGATGCGCGCCTTCTGCGTGGCACTCTCCTCGGCCGTCGCGGTGCTGACCGCCTCCGCCTTCGCCATCCCCGTCTCCTCGACGCATATCGCCGTCGGCGCGGTCTTCGGCGTCGGTCTCTTCCGCGAATGGTACACGCGCAATTCCGGCCGCCGCATCGACTATATCCGCAGCCGCGGCAACCAGGTCGCGCCGGAGCAACCGCCGGTCAACACGGACGAGACGCGCCGGCGCTATCTCGTGCGCCGCTCGCATTTCATGACGATCGTCTCGGCCTGGATCGTGACGCTGCCCGTCTCGGCGATCCTCTCCGCCCTCGTCTTCCTCACCCTCCACACGCTTTTCAGCTGAGACACGCCATGCGCGCCAATTACCGGATGCAGCGCCTCTTCATCCGTGACGCCCTTGCGGCGGGCACGGCCGTGGAGGCGTCGAAGGACCATTTCCACTACCTGACGAACGTGCTGCGCATGGCCGAGGGCGATGCCGTGCTGCTCTTCAACGGATGCGACGGCGAATGGCACGCGACGCTCTCCTTCCCGACGCGCAAGCGCTTGCTCTTCACGCCGGTCGAGCAGACCCGGCCGCAGCCCGAGCCATCGGACCTTCACTATCTTTTCGCACCGCTGAAGGTCGGGCGGCTCGACTATCTCGTGCAGAAGGCGGTGGAGATGGGGGCCGGCGTGCTCCAGCCCGTCATGACTCAGCATGTGCAGGGCAAGATCACCAGCCTGGAACGGCTGGAGGCCAATGCCGTCGAGGCGGCCGAGCAATGCGGCATCCTCTCGATCCCGCAGGTCGCCGCGCCGCGCAAGCTCGAAGATCTGCTTGCCGACTGGCCGCACGAGCGGCGGATCGTCTTCTGCGACGAGGGCCATGGCAGCCAGAACCCGCTGCCGGTTCTGCAGAAGATCGAGGAGCGCAGGCTCGCCCTGCTCGTCGGGCCGGAGGGCGGCTTTTCGGATGGCGAGCGCACGCTCTTGCGCAGCCTCGATTTCGTGACGCCCATCCCGCTCGGCCCGCGCATCCTGCGGGCCGACACGGCCGCGGTGGCGGCGATGGCCATCATCCAGGCGGCGATCGGCGACTGGCGATAGCCGGACTTGCACAAAAGCAAGAAAATCCACGCCCGTGAAAAAGTCGATTGGGTTTTTTTGAATCTGCCTTGAAAGGAATTCGCTTGCACCGCATCTAATTCCGGTTCAAGCACCCTCCCAGGCCCAGCGTTCTGCCGGGCGCCATCCGTTCAGAAGAAGACGCCCATGGCCCGTGACACCACCGACCAGACGCCCATCCGCTCCGTCGCGGATATGGCCGAATATCTCGCCGACGGCTGCAAGCCGAAGGAAAAGTTCCGCATCGGCACCGAGCACGAGAAATTCGTCTTCTTTACGGCGGACAACAGCCCCGTCCCCTATTCCGGCGAGGCGAGCATTTCGGCGCTTCTCAACGGCATGCAGGCCAAGACCGGCTGGGAGCCGATCATGGATGCCGGCAACATCATCGGCCTTGCCGAACCCTCCGGCATGGGCGCCATCTCGCTGGAGCCCGGCGGCCAGTTCGAGCTTTCCGGCGCGCCGCTGGAAAACCTGCACCAGACCTGCAAGGAATCCAACCAGCACCTCGCGACGCTGCGCGAGATCGCCGAACCGCTCGGCATCCGCTTCCTCGGCATGGGCGGCAGCCCCAAATGGACCTTTGCGGAAACCCCGCGCATGCCCAAGAGCCGCTACGACATCATGACCCGCTACATGCCGAAGGTCGGCACCAAGGGTCTCGACATGATGTATCGCACCTGCACGATCCAGGTGAACCTCGACTTCTCCTCCGAAACCGACATGCGCCGCAAGATGCAGGTGTCGCTGAAGCTGCAACCCATGGCGACCGCGCTCTTCGCCTCCTCGCCCTTCACCGACGGCAAGCCGAACGGCCTGCTTTCCTGGCGCGGCGACATCTGGCGCGACACGGACAACAACCGCGCCGGCCTTATCCCCTTCGCCTTCGCGCCCGATTTCGGCTTTGCGGACTATGTCGAATGGGCGCTCGACGTGCCGATGTATTTCGTCGTTCGCGACGGCAAGTATCACGACTGCACCCACATCACCTTCCGCCAGTTCATGGCGGGCGCCCTCAAGGGCGAGATCGCCGACTACGAGCCGAATCTCGGCGACTGGACGAACCATCTTTCCACCCTCTTCCCCGACGTGCGCCTCAAGCGCTTCCTCGAAATGCGTGGCGCGGACGGCGGTCCCTGGCGGCGCATCTGTGCGCTGCCGGCCTTCTGGGTGGGGCTGCTCTACGACGACGGCGCGCTCGACGCGGCCGAAGCGCTGACGCGCGACTGGACGGTCGAGGAAGTCACGGCGCTGCGCAATGCCGTGCCGGCCGAGGGCCTTAGGGCCGATTTCCGCGGCAAGCCGCTGCTCGATGTCGCCCGCGAAGTCGTGTCGATCTCCCGCCAGGGCCTCGCCGCCCGTGCCCGCACCAATGGCGACGGCGTGGACGAGACGATCTTCCTCGCGCCGCTCGACGAGGTGCTGGCCAAGAAGGCGACGCTCGCGGAAGACATGCTGGCGCTCTACAACGGCCGCTGGAACGGTTCCGTCGAGCCGGTCTTTTCCGAATACCAGTACTGAACCCGACCCCAAGAAAGCTGTTTGCGCGGCCGAAATTCCCGTTATAGTGCAGGCACATGCTTGGTAATGGGCCTGCCAGTGGGCCTGCCGGCGGGAAGGGGTCTGCCATGCTTTCGCTCTACGACATGATGATGCAGGCGCAGAACGGCCATGCCGTCGACCTGATGGCGCGGCAGTTTGGGCTGGCGCAGGAGCAGGCCGTCAAGGCCGTCGCCGCGCTGATGCCGGCCTTTTCCGAGGGCTTCAAGCGCAACGCCGCCAATCCCTACGACCTCGCCGCCTTCATGAAGGCGCTGACGACGGGCGAGCATGCCAAATATTTCGAGGACATGAGCAAGGCCTTCACCCCGCAGGGCCTTGCCGAGGGCAATGGCATTCTCGGCCATCTCTTCGGCAGCAAGGACGTCTCCCGCGCCATCGCCGCGCAGGCGGCGCAGATGACCGGCATCGGCCAGGAGATCTACAAGCAGATGCTGCCCGTCATGGCGAGCACGCTGATGGGCGGGATCTTCAAGCAGTCGCTCGCGCCCTTCTTCCCCGGTGCGGATGCCGGCAAGGCGTCCGCCAATCCCTTTGCCGACATGATGCAGCAATGGGCCGAGGCGACGGGCCTTGCGAAGAAGCCGGAACCGGCGAACCCCTTCGCCGACAATCCCTTCGTGCAGGCCGCGCAGGATTTCTTCGGCGGCAGGAAGGAAGCGCCGGCCAATCCCTTCACCGACAACCCCTTCGCGAAAGCCTTCCAGGACATGATGGCGGGCATGGCCGGCCAGCCGGCGGCCGAAAAGCCGAGCGCACCGGAAGCCTCGCCCGCCGATTCGCTGAAGGGCCTCGTCAACACGATGTTCGACACGGGGCTCGAGATGCAGAAGGACTACCAGCGCAACATCGAGACGATCTTCGAGACCATGCGCGGCGGCGTGGAGCCGGACGGCGGCAAGAAGGCCTGACGATCAGGCCGCCGCCGCGCGGCCCCTCTCCGCCTCGACCGGCACGTTGAAGCGTTCGACGATCGCCGCGAGCGAGCGCGTATCGCCCGCAAGCCCGGACATGCCGGCCGCCGTCTGCGAGACGGCCTGACGGTTCTGCGCAGTCACCTGCTCCATCTCGGCCATCGACCGGCTGATATCGCCGAGGCTGGAAGACTGCTGGTTGGCGGCGGCGGCGATCGAATGGATATGGTCGTTGATGCGGGCGACCTGCCCGGCAATGCCGGACAGCGCCTCGCCCGTCTGCTGCACGAGATCGACGCCCTTCGCCACCTCGACGCCGGACTTGGTGATCAGCGCCTTGATGTCCTTCGCGGCATTCGCCGAGCGCTGGGCAAGTTCGCGCACCTCCTGCGCGACGACGGCAAAGCCCTTGCCAGCCTCCCCTGCCCGCGCCGCCTCGACGCCGGCATTGAGCGCCAGAAGGTTCGTCTGGAAGGCGATCTCGTCGATGACGTTGATGATACTGGAGATCTCGCGCGAGGCGCCCTCGATGCGCTCCATGGCCGCGACCGCATCGGAAACGACGCCGCTCGACTGGTCGGTGCTGGCCTTCGCCTCCGTCGCCATGCGGGAGGCCTCTCCGGCCCGGGCCGTGGAGTTGCGGATCGCCTCCATCATCTGGCCGACGGCCTCGGTCGTGCGCTCCAGCGCCGCCACCTGGCTTTCGGTGCGCTCGGCGATGTCGCGGGCGGCGGCATCGACATGGGCGACCTTGCCGTCGATCGAGCGCGCATTGCCGGAGACGGCGGCGATGGTTTCGGCAAGGCGCCGGACGGAGGTGTTGAAGTCGACACGCAGCTCGTCAAGCCCTTCGGCGAAGGCATGGCCGATGACGGTGGAGAGGTCGCCGGCCGAGAGGCGCTCCAGCGCGGTGCCGAGCGTGCCGACGGCCTCCTGCACCTGGCGCTGCTGCGCGGCCTTGGCGGCTTCCTGCGCCTGCTGCTCGCGGGCGGCATGGTCGCGCGCCTCGGTGCTGGAACGCTCCAGCGCCGCCTTTTCCAGCGCGGCGGTGCGGAAGACGGCAACCGAGCGCACCATGTCGCCGATCTCGTCAGCGCGGTTTTCCTTCGGAAGCGCGATATCGGTATTGCCGGCGGCAAGCGCCGTCATCGCCTCCACGAGCTGGTGGATCGGCCGGGTCAGCGCGCGCGAGAAGATCGTCGCCGCGAGGATGGCGAGACCGATGATCGCGGCGGTGAGGCCGAGCACGATCAGCGTGCCGCGCATCAAGCCCGCCGTCGCTTCCGCCCGGGTGATCTTGGCGATGACCGACCAGTCCGCCCCGCCGAAGGAGAGCGGCGATCCGGCGGCGTAAAGCTCCGTGCCGGCCGCGTCAGTGATGATGCCATGGGCCTCGCTGCCGACCGGCAGGTTGGCGATGTCGAGGCGGACCTTCAGCGCGTCGGGCTCCGGCGTGCGGGCGGAATCGGTCAACACCGTGCCGTCGGCGCGCGCCAGCACGGTCTCGCCCGTCTCGCCGAGGCCCTTGCTGTTGCCGAAGATGGCGTCGATCTTGGCGTTCGGCACGCGGATCGCCATGATGCCGAGCGTGCGGCCGTTCATGGTGATGGGCGCGGCGAGGAAGGCCGCCGGCGCGCCGCCGAGCGCGGCATATTCGGAAAAGTCGGAAAAGACGATCGTCCCCGCATCCTTGAGCGCCATCGCATCCTTGAAGGCTGCGGCGAGCCCGCTGTCCCTGTAGGGGCCGTCGAGGAGGTTCGTGCCGAAATCCTCCGCCTTGGCGACGGAATAGAGCACGTTGCCCTTCGGATCGATCATGTAGAGATCGGCATAGCCCTGCGATTCCAGATGCTTGCGGAAGGTGACATGGTACTGCTTGTGCGAGCGGTCGAAATTGTCCTTCTTCGCCGTATCCAACAGGTAGCGCTCGGCCGGCGGGTTGGGGTTGTTGGCGATGTAGCGGTCGTGCAGTTCCTTCGCCGGATCCTTGCCGAGCGCGCCCCAGGCGCCGGCGAAACCGTAGAAGGCCTGGGTGGTCGGCATGGCGGTGGAAAGGCTGATGAGGTCGAGCTTCATGCCCTCCAGATAGGTCCGCGCCTCGTTGCGGCGCCCGTCGGCGGTCGCCTCCAGCTTCTGCATCACCTGCCGGGTCACGGTCTCCGCGCTGACGATCAGCGACACGGCGCTGGCGGCGCCGATGGAAAGAAGCGTGAGCACGGCAGCGGCAAGGGGCAGTTTACGCGAAATGCGCATGGCGATCCGTCCGAGGGCTAGAGCTGGGTCCGGCTCATCCGGAAGGCAGACGGCGTCATGCCCGCGGAACGGCTCCGCGGCTGCCATGGCAACGGTAGCCGAGGGTGGTTTACCTAAGGTAAAGCGGATTTTCGGGAAATAGCCCTTTGAAAAAGCCCGACGCGGACCTTGGGAGTCGCACGCCGGGCAAGCGGCAGGGTTATTGGCTCTCACCCTGCGGGGAAGTCAGGAACCGTCCGGGAGGGAAGGACGGCGCCGGAGGAAATCAGTCCGAGCGACCCTGGCGCACATGGCGGCGGGCACGCTCGCGCGCCACGATCGTCAGATGCAGGCCGGCATCGGAGAAGAAGGAGGCCGAACGGACGGCCTGGACGTCGCTGCGGCACAAGCCCATGTCGAAGAGCTGGTGGTCGTCGAGCTCGCTCAGCCGGTTGATCGCGCGGCGGTTCTGCCATGCACGAGCAAATCTGGCGGCAGCGTTGCGGACATGGACAAGAAGGCCGGAGACCTGGCGACGTTTCGCCGGTGCCTCGATTTCCATTCTGCGGTCGATCATGCGCATGGCATTTCTCCTTTCCGGCTCCGCGCACCATCGTCCTTCGATGGGGCCCGCGCGGCACCTGTGATCGTTCGCCGCCCGCAGGGTACGGGTGACGGTGAGGGGGAACTGGACTGCAAGAAGAGCCGCCGGCCGGGAGGTCTGGGCGAAGCGGCAGATCCTGTCGGCGATGGCTGGCGGACAAGCCATCGTTCGACAATCGCTTTTTCGCAGAAAGACATTGATCAGTCCAACGAATGTTTCTAATACTATCAATCAAACAATCTTATGAGTAACGTTATGTCCGCTCCGTTAGACATCGACCAGCTCCAGACCTTCGTTGCGATCGCGGATACGGGAAGTTTCACGCGGGCGGCGGATCGGGTCTTCAAGACCCAGTCGGCCGTGTCCATGCAGATGCGGCGGCTCGAAGAGCGTATCGGCAAGCAGCTTTTCATGAAGGACGGGCGCGGCAACAGGCTGACGGCCGAAGGCGAGCGCCTGCTCAACTTCGCCCGCCGGATGCTGCGCCTCAACAACGAGGCCATCGCCGCCTTCGACGACAACCGCCTTGAGGGCATGCTGCGCATCGGCACGCCGGACGACTATGCCGACCGCTACATGCCCGAGATCATCATGCGCTTTGCCAAGACGCATCCGAATGTCGAGCTCTATATCGTGTGCGAGCCCTCGGTCGACCTTGCCGAGAAGATGGCCAAGGGCGAACTCGACATCGCGCTCGTCACGCACAATCCGCGCCAGCGCCAGTCCGACGTGGTGCGCACGGAGCCGCTCTGCTGGGTCATGTCGGCCAACCATCCGCTGCCGGAGAACGCGCCGGTGCCGCTCGCCGTCGGCCGGCGGGACTGCCAGTGGCGGCAGATCGCCTGCGCGGCGCTCGATTCGGTCGGGCGCGACTACCAGGTGCTGTTCACGAGCTGGTCTTCCACCGTCGTCGCCGCCGCCGTCATGGCCGGCATGGCGGTTTCGGTTCTGCCGGAATCGGCGCTGCGCCCCGGCATGAAGGTGCTGACGCAGGCGGACGGCTTTCCGCCGCTCGCCCCCGTGCAGATCGGCATCATGCGGCGGCCGGGCCTTTCGCCCTCGCTCTCCAACGCCATCACCAGCCATATCACCGCCTGCCTCGACAACATCACGCCGCTGACGGCGGCCGATGACCTGCCGGAAGCGGAAGTGAAGGTCTTTCCGCGCCTCGCGCGGCTGAGGCCGGGACAGATCCTGCCGGGATGGTGACACTCATTCCTCTGGACGGCATCCCCGCAGGCAAGGCCGGGCCGTCCAGGGTGACGGTACGGCCCGCCCGCGAAGACGAAATCGAGACGCTGCGCCGGATCGAGCGGTCGGCCGCGCGGGCCTTCCGCCTCATCGAGGCCTTCTCCTGGCTGGCGGTCGGCGACGTGCAGAGCGCCGAGCGGCACCATGACCTCATCGGCAAGGGCACGAACTGGGTCGCGGCCGCCGACGGCGACCAGCCCGTCGGCTTCCTGAGCGCCGAGGTCGTCGGGCCCGAACTGCATATCTGGGAGATTTCCGTCGATCACCTGCACCAGGGCTTCGGCATCGGCCGCCGGCTGATCCGCCATGCCGTCGAGCAGGCGGCGGAACGCGGCCTTGTGGCCGTGACGCTGACGACCTTCCGCACCATTCCGTGGAACTGCCCGTTCTACGAGCGGCTGGGCTTCGAGACGCTCGACGAGGCAACGCTTCCGGCGCGCCTCGACGCGGTGCTCGACGAGGAATCCGAACACGGCCTGCCGCGCGACACGCGCTGCGCCATGCGGCTGACGGTCAAGGACTAGCTGACATACTTCTTCAGGAACGCCACCGTGCGCTGCCAGGCAAGGTCGGCGGCGGCCTTGTCGTAGCGGGCGGCGGAGGTGTCGTTGTTGAAGGCGTGGTTGACGCCGTCATAGACGTGGATCTCGAAGGTCTTGCCGTTCGCCTCCAGCGCCTTGCGATAGGCGTCGATGCCGGCATTGATGCGTTCGTCGAGGCCGGCATAATGCAGCAGCAGGGCCGCCTTGATGTTCGGCACCGCCTCGGCCGACGGCTGCGCGCCGTAATAGGCGACGGCGGCCTTCAGCTCCGGCGATGCCGTCGCGAAGCGGTTGACGAGGCCGCCGCCCCAGCAGAAGCCGATGGCGCCGACCTTGCCGTTCGCGCCGTCGAGCTTTGCCAGGAACTGCAGGCTTGCCTCCGCATTGGCGACCGTGGCCGCCGGATCGAGCTTGCCGATCATGTCGCGCGCCTGGTCCTCGTCATCCGGCGTGCCGCCCGAGGACGAGAGGAAATCGGGGGCGAGCGCGATGAAGCCTTCCAGCGCCATGCGCCGCGCGACGTCGCGGATATGCGGATTGAGGCCGCGGTTCTCGTGGATGACGATGACGGTGCCGAGCGGCCCCGTTGCCGCCTTCGGGCGCACGAGATAGCCCTTCATCTCGCCCGAGCTGCCGCCATAGACGACATCCTTCGCCGAAAGGCGCTCGTCGTCGGAGGCGATCATCTCGGCGCTCGCGGAATTGGCGGCAAGCAGCGGTGCGATGGCGGCCGCCGCGGCGCCGGAGCCCGCAAGCGCCGTCAGCCGTTCCATGAAGCGGCGGCGGTCGAGCGTCAGGTGAGTGTATTCGTCATAGGCGTCGACCATCGCCTGCGTGATCTGCGTCCTGTCCATGGCGGATCCTCCGGATTTTCGGCCAGAAGGACAAGATAGGCCCCGCGCGCCCACGCGCCCAACACAACTGCGTTACCGGCGGATCAGGTCAGCGCCAGCCAGACGGCGAGCCAGAGCCAGAGCATCATCGCGACCAGCAGGCTGGCGATGAACAGCGGGCGGCGGTAGCGCAGGCGGTTCGAGGTGACATGCACATAGGCATGCGCGTAGCGCAGCGCCACGAAGAGCCAGCCGCCGGCGACCGTCACCGGATTGTCGGCATCGACGAGATAGAGAAGGATGCTCACCGCATAGAACAGCACCGGCAGCTCGAACTGGTTGGCGATGGCGTTCTTGACGACGAGGCTTTCGGCCGGTTCGTCCCGGTTCTCGCGGAACTGCTCGGCCTTGGCACGGCCATCCCTGACAGCGCCGACGCGGCGGGTCGAGAGCAGGATATAGAGGCCGAAAATGAGCGCGGCATGCGCGATCATCGGCCAGATGGTGGCTTCCGTGGGAGACATGGGGAACCTTCGGCTTGCGTTTCAGCCACCTGCATAAGTGTTTCCGGCTAAAGCCTCAACCGGAAAGGCTGCCGTGCCGCAAGCCGAAGGAAAAGGCGCCCTCCTATTGCGGCGTCAGCGTTTCGCTGCCCGAGCCGTCCTTGCCGCTGATCGTCCAGGCCCCTTCCAGCGACCCGTCGCCCTTGGCTTCGTAGACGATGAGGCCGACGGCATCGCCCAGCACGTAGGCGGCCGCGAAGGCATTGTCGTAGAGCATGCAGATGCCGTTCGACGTGGTCGAACCGGTGTGCCATTCGATCGAGCAAGTCGTCTCGCTGGTCAGCTCGATGGTCGCCGTGCCGCCATAGGCCGAACCGTCGAGATTGGTGCCCTCGACGGTGTAGGTGCCGGCATTGACGGTCTGCGCCTGCGCAGGCACGACGAGACCCAGGCCCAGCAGGGCGCCAGCCAAAATCGTCTTCATGATGTTCCCCCGATAGCCGGCGAGATTGCCGGCATTTCATCCTACGCAGGCGAACGGAAAAACGAAACGGGAGTGGCACCCCGCCAAGCGAAAATGCCCGGCAAAAGCCGGGCATTCCGCAAAAGTGCTGTCAGGATCGGCCGATCAGACGGCGCCCGGATAGTTCGGGCTTTCGCGGGTGATCGTCACGTCATGGGCGTGGCTTTCGCGCAGGCCCGCGCCGGAGATGCGCACGAAGGTGGCGCGCTCCTGGTATTCCTTGATGTCCTTGCCGCCGACATAGCCCATGGAGGCCTTGAGGCCGCCGGTAAGCTGGTGCAGCACGCCCGAGACCGGGCCCTTGTAGGGCACCTGGCCCTCGATGCCTTCCGGCACGAGCTTCAGCGTGTCGCGCACTTCCGCCTGGAAGTAGCGGTCGGCCGAGCCGCGCGCCATTGCCCCGACGGAGCCCATGCCGCGATAGGCCTTGAAGGAGCGGCCCTGGTAGAGGAACACTTCGCCCGGGCTCTCGTCCGTGCCGGCGAGCAGCGAGCCGACCATGACGGCGGAAGCGCCTGCGGCGATCGCCTTGGCAAGGTCGCCCGAGAACTTGATGCCGCCGTCGGCGATGACCGGAATGTCCGCGGCCTGCGCCGCCTCGACGGAGGACATGATAGCGGCGAGCTGCGGCACGCCGACGCCGGCGACGATGCGGGTGGTGCAGATCGAGCCCGGACCGATGCCGACCTTGACGGCATCCGCGCCCGCATCGATGAGCGCCCGGGTGCCGTCGCCCGTCGCGACGTTGCCGGCCATGACGCGGACCGAGTTCGACAGTTTCTTCACGCGGGTCACCGCATCGAGCACGCGCTGCGAGTGGCCGTGCGCCGTATCGACGACGATCAGGTCGACGCCGGCATCGATGAGGCGCTCGGCGCGCTCGAACCCGTCATCGCCGACGGAGATGGCGGCAGCGGCACGAAGGCGACCCTGCGCATCCTTGGAGGCGTTGGGATTGAGCTGCGACTTCTCGATGTCCTTCACCGTGATGAGGCCGACGCAGCGGCCGTCGCCGTCGATCACCAGCAGCTTCTCGATGCGGTGGCGGTGCAGCAGGCGCTTGGCCTCCTGCTGGTCGACGTTCTCCTTCACCGTGATGAGATTCTCACGGGTCATCAGCTCGTAGATCTTCTGGGTCGGGTCGGAGGCGAAGCGCACGTCGCGGTTCGTCAGGATGCCGACGAGGCGGCCGGCTTTGGCATTGCCGCCGTTCTCGACGACCGGGATGCCGGAAATGCCGTGCGCCTTCATCAGCGACAGCGCGTCGGCGAGCGACGCATCGGGGCCGATCGTCACCGGGTTGACGACCATGCCGCTCTCGAACTTCTTGACCTGGCGGACTTCCTCGGCCTGCTCGGCGGGCGTCAGGTTGCGGTGGATGACGCCGAGACCGCCGGCCTGGGCCATCGCGATGGCAAGGCGGCCTTCCGTGACCGTGTCCATCGCGGAGGAGAGGATCGGCAGATTCAGCTCGAAATCGTGGGCGATGCGGGTCGCGATGTTCGTCTGGCCCGGCATGACCTCGGAGTGACCGGGCTGCAGGAGAACGTCGTCGAAGGTCAGGGCTTCGAGACCGGTTGCCGTTTCAATGATGCGCGCCATAGGCCAAGTTCCTTCAGTGTAATAGCAGGCTGCCCAGGGAGGACATTGGGAGTTGTCCACCTCGGTCGCTTGCAAGAAATTCTTGGAAGTTGGCGAGGGCTGGTAACACGTTCATGACGGATTGGGAATAGCAAAAAGCCGGCAATCGGTTTCGGGGCCTGCTTCTGAACAGGCGCCGCAGGGCCGCCGCCCCTCATCCGCCTGCCGGCACCTTCTCCCCGCAAGCGGGGAGAAGGCAGATGTTGCACGGCATTGCCCCAAGTCCCTTCTCTCCGCTTGCGGGGAGAAGGTCGCGGCAGCGGGAGGAGGGGTTTTTGCCTCCACCGCTCACCACCGCGGTCGACATCTCAAACGTCGAACTGATAGCTCACCGGCACGAAGCGATAGCCCTCGCCCGCCTTTTCCACGAAGCCGGCGGCCGGGAAGGGCATGTGGTAGCCGATGAAGGGGAGCCTGTCGGTCGCGATCATGTCGAAGACACGCTTGCGGGTCGCCGCCGCCGCGGCCTTATCCATGTCGAAGCGCACCTCCCAGTCCGGCCGCTGCAGCGAGAGCACGAAATGGTTCGCCGTGTCGGCCGTCAGCATCAGCGCCCTGCCCTCCGATTCGATGCGGAAGATCATGTGGCCGGGCGAATGGCCGAAGGCGTCGAGCCCGGTGATGCCGGGCACCACCTCGCCCTCGTTCTCGATGAAGCTGAGCTTTTCGGCGAGCGGCTGGACCTTGGAGAGGACGCCCTGGTGGCCCTGCTCGGCGGGCGTTCCCATGCGCTCGGGATTGACCCAGAAATCGTATTCCGTGCGGCCGGTGACATAGCGGGCATTGGGAAAGGCCGGCTTGCCGCCCTCCATCAGCCCGCCGATATGGTCGCCATGCATGTGGGTGAGGACGACGACGGAAATCTGGTCCGGCGTGTAGCCGGCATATTTCAACCCTTCCAGCAGGCGGCCCATGCCGGCGCTCCGCCCGCCCTCGCCCATGCCGGTATCGAACAGCACGACCTCGGAGCCCGTATCGACGAGCGTCGGCGTGAAGCTGTTCACAAACGTGTCGGCAGGCAGGAAATTCTCCGTGAGCAGGGCGGCGACGGCCTCGGCGGGCTGGCCGATGCCATAGGTCTCGCTCGGCGCGCCCGAGGGGCGGATGCCGTCGCGCACGGTAAGGATGCGGAAGCTGCCGAGCTTCATGCTGCGCGTTTCGATGGGGCTCGCTCTCATGTCGGTCGTGTCCGTCTCGGTCTGGGCAAGGGCGGCGCGGTTCAGCACCAGGGGCGCGGCCAATGTGCCGACGCCGGCGGCGAGAAACAAGGAGCGGCGCGAGATCGTCGAAGGGTCTCCCATGGTATCGTCTCCGGTCAGGTGTTGCCTGGGCTCAGGACCCCGGCGGCAGGATGCCATGGCCCGATCTAGGGCACGGTCACGATGCAGTCTCGCCCCATCACGGGGTTGTGATGGGCGCGAACGGCCGCCGCGATTTGACAGAGGACGGCAACGGGCGCAGAAGACGGTGCCCGCGCAAGCGCCGTCCGCTTCCTGCCAATTCGCAAAAAGCGCCCATCTTATTTTTCTCACGATTGCGGACGCAAAACCGCTGCACATTTCTGCTGGAATTGCTCCAGAACCAGTATCGCGATCTGCCGATGAACCGTATCGTTCCCCTCATCCTTGCCGTCGCGCTCTTCATGGAGCAGATGGACTCCACCGTCATCGCCACCTCGCTGCCGGCCATCGCCGCCGATCTCGGCGTCGGGCCGATCACGCTGAAGCTGGCGCTGACCTCCTACATGGTGTCGCTCGCGACCTTCATTCCGCTGAGCGGCTGGATGGCGGACCGCTTCGGGGCAAAGCGCATCTTCCGCTTCGCCATCCTCGTTTTCGTCGCCGGCTCCATTCTCTGTGCGGTGGCGAACAGCCTCGTCGCCTTCGTCGTCGCCCGCTTCCTCCAGGGCATGGGCGGGGCGATGATGACGCCCGTCGCGCGCCTCGTGCTGGTGCGCAGCACCTCGCGCTCCGAGCTCGTCTCGGCGATGGCGCTGCTGACGATCCCGGCGCTCGTCGGCCCGCTGGCGGGCCCGCCGCTCGGCGGCTTCATCACCACCTATTTCTCCTGGCACTGGATCTTCCTCATCAACGTGCCTGTCGGGATCGTCGGCTATGTCCTCTCGGGCATCTACCTGCCGGAGATCCGCGCCGCCGCCCCGCCGCCGCTCGATTGGACGGGCTTTTTCCTCAGCGCCGTCGCCGCCTCCGGCACGATGTTCGGCCTCTCCGTCGTCAGCCTGCCGGCCCTGCCGCCGATCATCGGCATCGTCGCCACCGCCGTCGGCCTTCTGTGCGGCGTGCTCTACGTTCGCCATGCGCGGCGCCATCCGACGCCGCTGCTCGACCTGAAACTCTTCCGCGACAGCGCCTTCCGCGCCGCCTCCATCGGCGGCACGCTGTTCCGCATCTCCGTCGGCGCGGTACCGTTCCTGATGCCGCTGATGCTGCAGGTCGGCTTCGGGCTTTCGCCCTTCCAGTCCGGCCTCGTCACCTTCACGGGCGCCATCGGGGCGATCACCACCAAGTTCGTCGCAAGGCGCGTGCTCACGCTTGCCGGCTTCCGCACGACGCTGATCGTCGCCAGCATCTGCGGCGCGGCGCTGACCTTCGTCAACGGCCTCTTCACGCCCACAACGCCCTTCTGGTTCATGGCCGGCGTGCTGCTCATCGCCGGCTTTGCCCGGTCCTTCTTCTTCACCAGCGTGAACGCGCTCTCCTTCGCCGACATTCCAGACGTCGACGCCAGCAAGGCGACCTCGATGAGCGCGGTGCTCCAGCAGATCAGCCTGGCGCTTGGCGTTGCGGTGGCCGGCGCGATCCTCGAGATCGAGACATCGCTCACCGGCTCGCCGCTGGAACTGCGCGACTTCCAGATCGCCTTCATGGTGATTTCGGTGCTGACGCTTGCCGCCGTCCTACCTTTCATCGCCATGGCGAAGAATGCGGGCTCGACCGTCTCGGGCCACCGCATGGCGGGCCGGGAGGAAGACGCGGTGACGGTGAAATGACGAGGCGTGGAGGATAACCCCCTCCCCTGCCTGCCGGCGTCCTCTCCCCGCAAGCGGGGCGAGGAGCGCTGGGCGCATCGTTTTCCTGCATCTTGAGCCTTGGGGGAAAACGGTGCGACACCCCCTTCTCCCCGCCTGCGGGGAGAAGGTCCCGGCAGAAGGATGAGGGGCGCCCCCGCCTCAAGAAATCAAATCATTCCGGCTTTTCGCAGACAGCCGCCAGCTTGTTGCCGTCATGGTCGCGCACGAAGGCCGCATAGAAGCTGGCATGAAAGGGCCGCAGGCCCGGCGCGCCCTCGTCCGTACCACCGGCAGCGAGCGCTGCAGCGTGGAATGCGTCGACAGCCGCACGGTTCGGGGCGACAAGGGCGATGGTGACACCGTTGCCGAAGGTGGCCGGCTCGCGGTTGAAGGGCTCCACGACCCAGAAGCGGCAGCGCACGTCGCCATCCGCCGCATAGCCGATCTCGCCCGTCGCTTCCTTCTGCCTTGCATAGCCGAGCGGCAGCAGGACCGTATCGTAGAAGCGACCGGCGCGGACAAGATCATTGGTGCCGACCGTGGTGTAGAGAAGCATCAGGCTTCCTCGTTTTCTTCCGCCGCCTCATCCTTCGCCTTGCGGCCCTTGAAGCCCTTGGCGAGCAGGAACATTTCCACCGACTCGGCGCGCGAAGCGCCCGGCTTCACATGGATGACCTGCCTGAAATTCTGCTTGAGCATGTTGAGAAGCTCGCGCTCCGTGCCGCCCTGGAAGGTTTTGGCGAGGAAATGCCCGCCCTCGGCCAGCACCTCGACGGCGAAATGCGCGGCGACCTCGCACAGATGCATGGTACGCAGGTGGTCCGTCTGGCGGTGGCCGGTGGTCGGCGCCGCCATGTCGGAAATGACGAGATTCGGCGTGCCGCCGACGGCCTCGATAAGCTTTTCCGGCGCATCGGGATCGAGAAAGTCCATCTGGAGGATGTGCACGCCGGGCAGCGGATCCATCTCCAGGAAGTCGATGGCGGCGACGCGCGGGTCCGTATCCGTCGAGCCCGTCACCTTGGCGGCAATCTGCGACCAGCTTCCGGGCGCCGCGCCAAGGTCGATGATGCGCCGGGCGCCGCCGAGGATGTTGTGCTTCTCGTCGATCTCCAGCAGCTTGAAGGCCGCGCGGGCGCGATAACCCTCCAGCTTGGCGCGCTGCACATAGGGATCGTTGATATGACGCTCCAGCCAGCGGCGGGAAGAGGCCTTGAGCTTGCCCTTCTTGACCTTCTGGCCGAGCTTGCGGCCGATGGGGGTCTTGGTCATGACGCCTGTCCTTCGGGCTTTGCCGGATTGCGATGGCCGCCGCGCTGGTTGCGGCGGTGGCGGCCGCGGCGCCAGACGCCGTCATCGGCCATCATGTCGGTGAGCAGGCCCTCGCGCAAGCCGCGGTCGGCAACGCGCATGCGGCGCGACGGCCAGCGCTTGCGGATCGCCTCCAGGATGGCGCAGCCGGCGAGCACGAGGTCCGCCCGGTCCGGCCCGATGCAGGGATTGGCCGCGCGGGCGGAAAAGTCCCAGGAGAGCAGCCGCGCCTGCATGGCCGTGACCTCGTCGTCCGAGAGCCACACGCCGTCGACGCGGCGGCGGTCGTAGCGCGGCAGGTCGAGATGAACGCCCGCCAGCGTCGTCACCGTGCCGGAGGTGCCGATGAGGTGGAAATCCTCCGGTGCATGGACGCTCTCGCCCGGGCAATCGAAATTCGCCAGCATGCCCTCGACTTCCGAGACCATGCCCGCGAAGCTCTCCGGCGTCACGTCCCGTCCGCCATGGCGCTCGGAGAGCGTGACGACGCCCACCGGCAGCGAGGTCCAGTGGGTGATGTGGTTGGCGAGCCGGCTGGAGCGGTTGTCGCCGATGCGGATGACCGCGATTTCCGAGGAGCCGCCGCCGATGTCGAAGAGCACGACGGACTTCGCCTCGCGCCCGACGAGCGAGGAGCAGCCGGAGACCGCAAGCCGCGCTTCCGTCTCGCGGTTGATGATCTCGAGCTCGAGCCCCGTCTCCTCGCGCACGCGCTCCAGAAACATCTCGCCATTATCGGCCGCGCGGCAGGCCTCGGTGGCGATGAGGCGGCTGCGGCGGATATTGCGGTTCTTCAGCTTGGCCGCGCAGATCTTCAGCGCCTCGACGGAGCGGTCCATCGCCTCGTCGGAAAGCCGGCCGCTCGCCGCAAGCCCCTCGCCGAGGCGCACGATCCGCGAAAAGGCATCCACCACCCGGAACTGGCCGGGCCGGGTCGGCTGGGCCACGAGAAGGCGGCAATTGTTGGTGCCCAGATCGAGCGCGGCGTAGAGCGGCGCGTCGTGATGCTCGCGCTCGGCCGAACGATGCGGCGGCGCGGCTTCGCGCCGGGGTTCGGCAACGTGCTGCGGCGTGCGCGGCACGGCGCCGGCTTCGATCGGCGGCAGGAGCCCGCCAGCTTCGGCGGTCGCCGGGGCCGGGCGCGCCGCGGATTTCCGCCCACGATGCTTGCGGCGCGGCTTGCGGCTATCCGCCTGATCCTGCTGGGGGTCTTCGCGCTGGCCGACGGGCGCGAGCGGACGCACATTCTCGCCGCCCGGATTCCTGCCGTGCCTGCGACGCTTGTTCCGGCGCGCATTGTTGCCGCTCGTCGCGGCCTGGGGGCGCTCGGCGGGCGCGGACGAACCGGCCGCCTGGCCTGCGGACGGGGAAACGGCAGAGGGACTCATGGCGCCCTTCTGCTTTCCCTTGCGACGGCGCGACCGCTTCGGCCGCCCCGCATTGTCCGCATCTCGCGCCCCGGAAACGGACGGCTTTTCGCCGCTGTCGGGGTCGTTCACTGTACTGCCTATGGCGCCGCGCAAAGCCTTAAGCTGCAAGCAGGCGCTCTCTCGATCTTCGTTGGCGCGACATTACCAGCGCCCGGCCCGTTCGCCAAATTCTTTTTATGACGCGGCGGTAACAGTGCATGCCGAACAGCAGGCCGCAATTTTTTCCAAAAAAACCATTTGCAACACGCCGCCTTTTGTTTATAAGCCCGCCTCACAGGCACCGGCCCCGCCGGAGCCAGCCATGCTGGGGAATAGTTCAACGGTAGAACGACGGACTCTGACTCCGTTAATCTTGGTTCGAATCCAGGTTCCCCAGCCAACTTCCTCCTAAATCATTGAAATCATTAAAGTGCCTCGCGCCACCTCAGGCGGGATGAAGCATTTTGCTACAAACCGCTACGCGAGCGAAGCGACGTGGCAGCTCCTTTCAATGTTGTCCGGCGCGGACGTATGTTTCATTTCCGCAGAGTCGTGCCCGCCAATTTGCGCGACAGGCTGAAAAGACGCGAGTTCGTGCGCATGTTGGGAGCCTGCTCCACGAGAACGGCGCGGCTGCGAGCGGACGAACTATATCGGCTCACCGAAAAACTTTTCGAGAGAGCCCGCGCAAATCCCATGCTTGCCAAATCGGCCACCTCGCACAGGAATTCTACAACCATATTCTGGCGAGGGAGCACGCCGGCCGCGCTTCCGGCGCGTATCTGACAGAGGATGGGCGGTGCCGCACGCGCCAAATTCTGGGCCGACGTAGCCGAACAAACGCGGAAAACCCTTGGCGGCAATGCGCTCGATACCGGGCTTTGGGCATCCCATGCCGCCGCCCGGATGGCCGGTTTGTCTGGCCCTCGCTTGACGAGGAAGAACGCTATCAGTGCAAGGAAGCGGTTCCGCCAGACCTTGACCGAGGCGCGCCCGGTGGCGCGAAGACGGAGAAGCCGGACTGTCGACGCGAACGCTTCACCGCCAGCCGGCCCCATCGGGGAGAGGGCTGGCCAGCCACAATGCGGTCTTTGCATCAAAAGCTGCAAGCACGGAGATTGGAGCTGGTCTCGACCGATTCCTCACCCTCATGCCATGGGCTCATGGAGCTGACGGTCGCGCCGAGCTTCAGCAGCGAGCAGCAGGTTCAGCAGGGAGTTCAGTCAGGCTGGAAGGTTCGGATGGCGCGCGCCAGTTCCGCATTCTCCACCTTGTCGGCCGCCTCCTCAGGATCAAACCAGCCGCGGATGCGCTGCTTGCGTTCGGGCCAATGCGTTAGCGTGCCGCGCACCCGTAGCGCGAACAGGGTCACATGGTAATGTTGCAGCACGCCCTCCGCCGTCTCCCTGACATAGCGATAGCCTGCCAGAGGATAGGTGAGGATATCGCCGATCACGCCGGCTTCATCGAAAGCCTCCATCGCCGCCGAAAGATAGGACGGCTTGTCCTTCATCGGCCATCCCGTCGGAACGATCCAGCGGCCGCGCCCCCGGGAGGTCACGAGCAGCACGCGCACGCGGCCACGCTGATCCCTCCGCCACGGGACGGCTCCATATCGCTGCAACAGGACTTCGGCGGCCTGCTCCTTCAGAACACCTCTCATAGCCTTTCCCCCTCGACACCGAACCGGTGAACGGATGGGACATTCCGCTGCTTGAGCGCCGGATCGATCTGGGCAACGGCCAGACGTTTGCACCACGGGCAGCGGCGAGCCGCGCGCGGCAGAGAACGATTGCAGGATATGCAGAATTGCAACGGGAGGGGATGTCTCACGGTTACGCTCCATTTGCGCGATGCAAGCGCATCGCTGAAATGAACCGCAATGATAATATTCCCGGAGCTGGCTAGGTGCGGCGATCGAAAAATGGAAGGGTGCCGCTCCGGGACGAAGCACGTGCTTCGCCGGCAAGCCTGGTCATCCTGATGAACGTTTCCATGCACATGGTCTGGACATAGGGTCTCTCGCGGCCCTATTCAAGGGGGGGATATTTCCCGTTTTTTCTTTTTTTTCAGTGCTTTGACTTTCCGCTTTCCATGGCCGATAGTATCGGCATGAACGCGCTTTTCACCCGCCATAGCTCCAGGTTACGTCTGATCACGAGCTCCTGACCCTGGTCGGCCCTCCTTCTGGTTAGAGGCCGCCCAGGGAGAGCGTTCATTCGCCTTATCCGAACATGTCCCGCCGCTCGGCTCCGCCGCGCCCTCTTTCGCGCGTGCGAACGCGCTTGCGGGATTTGGGCCGCATCGCATCAGCCAACTGTTGGAGATCGCATTGGGCAAGCACGCCTTGCTTCTCATCGTGGACCTATCGCTCACCCGCCGTGCACGCCTCGAGCCGCTCGTCCGCGATGCGACGAGGGGCACGACCTTGCCTGACCGTATTCGTAACCTTGTTCACTCCCGCAGGGGCGCTCTCGGGCTCACCGGCCCGTCTCGCGGAGACGCGCCAGGCCATGTCGCCGGGTTGCCGCGCCTCTGAGCGCTGGCAACCCGAACGGACCGCCTCACCCGACGATGGAACAATGCAAGGAAACGACATGCCCTTATGGACGGAACTGGCACGGGTCTGCAACGCAGCCGGCGACGAGATTCTCTTACGCAGGAAGGGTGACATCCACGAGATCCGCTTCAACGGATTGGAGCTGATGTCCAACATCAATCACCGGTCGGAAACGATCCTCGCCGAGCGGAGCCTCCGGCTTCTCGGCCGTCCGGTCCGGCGCGTGCTGATTGGCGGGCTCGGCATGGGTTTCACGCTGCGCGCGACGCTCGACTGGATCGACGAGAATGCCGAGGTGACCGTCTGCGAGCTGGTCCCGGAAATCGTCGACTGGAACCGGGAGCATATCGGCCATCTGGCCGGCCATCCGCTGCGCGATCGACGGGTGGATCTTCGCGTGGTCGACATACAGCACTTTTTGAAGCGGCAGGACAAAGGCTACGATGTCATTCTGATGGACACCGACAACGGCCCCGATTTCACGGTGCGGGAGACGAATGACGCGATTTACAGCGACGATGGCCTGAAATCCGTCCATCGCATTCTCTCCCCCGGCGGCATCGCAGCTTTCTGGTCGGCAACCGTTTCGGCGGATTTCGAAGAAAGGCTTTGCACCCTGCCCTGGCGCTGGCGGCGTGACGACGTGTGCCTGATCGGCGGACGTGCCGACGCCTTCCACCATATCTATTTCGCAGGCAACAGCCTGCCTTGTCCTCACTTTCCGCCCCAAACGGCACCGCTGCCGGCCACGCCATATCCAATCCCGGAGCCTTCATAGCTGCGGGTATCGCAGCCGAGCAGGCGCTGCCGCGCAAACCACGTGCGTTGAAGCGCCTGCCGATGCCTCCAAGCGCCCGCCGCGCTGACCAGCATTCAACGGCATGCCGATTGACCCTCATTCAGAGAAGCCTCTGCCTGAGCAAGGCCTCAAGCCAGTCGGCAAAAACCTGCAGCCGGCGTGAAAGGTGCTGGCGGTGCGGATAGAGAAGCGTCACCGGCATCGGCTCCGCGCGATATGAAGGCAGCACCTCGACGAGCTCGCCGGCGCTGAGATGGTCGCGAACGTCATAGGCGGGAATCTGGATCAGGCCTAGGCCGGCCACGCAGCAGGCGATATAGGCTTCGGCGCTGTTGACCGCGACGCGGCTGCGCATCGGCCGGGTCTTGATTACCCCGTCCTCGACCCATTCCCAGGCCTCGATGCGGCCGCTCGATGGCGAGGCGTAGTTGATCGCCAGATGATCGCGAAGATCTTCCGGCGCTTCAGGCATGCCATGGCGCAGGAGATAGGCTGGGCTTGCGACATTGATCAGCGGGAGATCGTCGATCTGACGCGCGATCAGGCCGGAATCGGCGAGCGGCCCCACGCGCAGCACACAATCGACACTGTCCTCCACCAGATTCACCGCGCGGTCCGTGACGCCGAGATCGATGTCGATCTCGGGATAGGCGTCGAGAAATTCAGGAAGTGCCGGCGCGATGACAAGCCGGCCGATACGGCCCGGAACATCGATCCGGAGCCGGCCCGAAGGCGCGGCGGTTTGGCGGAATACGTTTTCGGCTTCCTCCACATCCGCGATCAGCCGCCGGCAGCGCTCGTAAAAGGCCAGGCCGTCCTGCGTCGGCGAGACCACCCTTGTCGTCCGGTGCAGGAGCCTCGCCCCGACACGGCCTTCCAGCTCCTGCACCGCTGCCGATACGGACGAGCGCGGCATGCCGAGCATATCGGCCGCGCGCGTGAAGTTCGAGCATTCGACGACACGGACGAAGATGCGGAACAGGTCGATGCGGTCCAAGCAAGGCGCCTCTATTGTACAGGAATGACGACAGGTGATTTCAGAATAACCGGCTTTATAGCATAATTGTAGACGATATCGTGAGCCCTCGAAAGCGATCGCATGACGCGGCCGCACGAAGCACGGAGGCTCGCGCCATGACCGACCATAGTATCAAAGGTAAAACCATTCTCATCGCGGGAGGCGCAAAGAACCTCGGCGCGCTGATCGCCCGCGATCTCGCTGCCCATGGGGCAAAAGCGATCGCTATCCACTACAACAGCGCCGCCACCAGGGCCGATGCGGAGGCGACCGTCGCCGCCATCGAGGCAGCGGGCGCGGACGCGGTCGCCTTTCAGGCCGATCTCACCACGGCCGGCGCGATGGAAAAGCTCTTCGCCGACACCGTCACCGCGATTGGCAAGCCGGATATCGCGATCAACACCGTCGGAAAGGTGCTGAAGAAGCCGATGCTCGAGATCTCCGAAGCCGAGTACGACGAGATGAGCGCGGTCAACGCCAAATCGGCCTTCTTCTTCATCAAGGAGGCCGGCAAGCACCTCAACGACAACGGCAAGATCTGCACGCTCGTCACCTCGCTGCTGGGGGCGTTCACCCCCTTCTACGCCGCCTATGCGGGGACCAAGGCGCCGGTCGAGCATTTCACCCGCGCGGCCTCCAAGGAGTTCGGCGAGCGTGGCATCTCGGTGACGGCGATCGGCCCCGGCCCGATGGACACGTCGTTCTTCTATCCGGCCGAGGGCGCCGATGCGGTTGCCTACCACAAGACGGCAGCCGCGCTTTCGAAGTTCTCAAAAACGGGCCTCACCGATATCGAGGACATCGTCCCCTATATCCGGTTCATGGTCTCGGAGGGCTGGTGGATGACCGGTCAGACGATCCTCGTCAACGGCGGTTACACGACCAAGTAACGCCATTGGACGACCTGGCGGCGGCCAGGGACTACCCCGCTCCTTCGCGCGGCCCGCGTGAAGGAGCGCGGTTCCGACTCAAACGACGAGTGCCGCGTCGTGCCAGAGACGGAAACCGCCTTCGAAGGCGAGGGCGTTGTCACCGCGCCGGGCACCGGGCGGCATTTCGTCCAGTTTTTCGACATTGCCGCCGCCGATGACGACATCGTCGGGCTCCATTGCAGCCCGCAGCCGTTCCACGACATCGAAGACGGACTTTCGCCATTTCTTCCTGCCGCGTTTTTCAAGCCCGGCTTCCCCGACATAGGCTTCGAAGCTCTTGCCTTTCTTATAGGGCAGATGGGCCAACTCCATGGGCTGCGCGACATGATCGACGATCATGGCCGCCCCCAGCCCGGTGCCGAGGCCGAGAAACAACATGCGCCCGCCCTCATAGGAGCCGATCGCCTGCATCAGCGCGTCATTGACGATCTTGACCGGCTTGCCGAAGGCGCCGGCAAAGTCGAACCCCACCCAGCCCGGACCGAGATTGCGTGGGTCGAGCACGATCCGGTTGTGGACGACAGGCCCCGGATATCCCATCGCGACAACATCGAAGCGCAAATCCTGGGCGAGCACTTTCAGTTGCGCCATCATCCGGGCAGGTCCCATGCCCGCACCCGAAGTAAACTTGCGCTCCTCGCCGCCCGAACTGGTGCGGATCTTGACATGGGAGCCGCCGATATCGACGGCGAGAACGATCTTCTGCTCGTCGCTTGCCGGCTGATTTGCCTCGGTGCATGCATCCATCGTCTCGCCCTCCGTCACGTTCCCGGATCGACCCAGCCGCCGGGCGGGCAGAAGCCCGCCATGGCTTCCTTCGGCCCCCACGTTCCCGGCTGGTAGACGGCGGGCGGCGACGGATCATCGAGCACCGGGGCAACGATGCGCCAGGCAATCTCCGAGGCATCCTGCCGGGTGAACAATTGTCGATTGCCGTTCATCGCATCGCCGATCAGCCGCTCATATGGCTCCATTTCGTTCCTGGTATCCGTGTCGAGGGCGCTCAGTTCCACCTTTTCACCCACCATCGCATCACCGGACGCCTTGCGGCGTGCACCGATGCCGATGGCTACATCGGGGCTGATACGAAAACGCAGATAATTCGCCTCGTCACGCGCGACGGCATCGAACACGGCAATCGGCGGCTGCTTGAAACGCACCAGAACCTCCGTCGCATGCACCGGCAGGTTCTTGCCGGCGCGGATATAGAAAGGCACGCCCTGCCAGCGCCAGGTATCGATCATGAAGCGCACGGCGGCAAAGGTCTCGCGCGGCGAAGCCGCCGCGACGCCCGGTTCCTGCAGATATCCATCGACCTGTCCGCGCACGACATCGTTTGCCGTCAGCGTGCGTACTGCCTTCAGGACCTGCACCTTCTCATCGATCAGATCGTCTGCATTGTTGCCGGCCGGAGGCTCCATGGCCAGAAGCAGAATGATGTTGAGGAGATGGTTCTCGATGACATCCCGGATGCAGCCGACCTCGTCATAAAACCTGCCGCGGCCTTCCACACCGAAGTTCTCGGCCATGGTGACCTGCACGCTATCGACGAAATTGCGGTTCCATACCGGTTCGAGAAAGGCATTGGCGAAGCGGAAATAGAGCAGATTCTGGATCGCTTCCTTGCCGAGATAGTGATCTATGCGGAAGATCGACGCCTCGTCGAAGACGATGTGCAGGACCCGATTGAGCCAGCGTGCCGATTGCAGATCGCGGCCAAAGGGCTTTTCCACCATCACCCTGGCGCCGGCGGCGCCGCCGGACTGTTCCAGCCCCTGCACCACCGGTTCGAACATGGAGGGCGGTATCGCAAGATAATAGAGCGGCGACTTGTCGCTCGACAGCGCTTCCCTCAACCGGGTGAAGGTTGCCGGGTCGCGGTAGTCCCCGCTGACATAGTGGAGAAGATCGGCAAGTTTGCGGAACGCATCCTCGTCAACCTTGCCGTTGGCTGCCTCGATGCCGTCGCGCGCGCGTTCTGCCAGCTTCGCGCGATCCCAATCCTCCAGCGCCACGCCGATGACCGGTTCGGTCAGAACACCGCGCTTCACCATGGAGTAGAGCGCGGGAAGAATCTTCTTGTGGGCCAGATCGCCGGTTGCCCCGAACAGCACCAGAACGTCGGATCGGTGGCTGCTCATTCGTTCTCTCCCGCGGTCGGGGACTTCGGCTTTTCGACGTGCCCGCCGAAAGCGAAGCGCATGGCCGAAAGAAGCTTGTCGGCATATTCGGCTTCACCGCGCGAGGAGAAGCGGTCGAATAGGGCCGTCGACAGAACGGGCGCCGGAACGCCGGTATCGATCGCGGCCTTCAACGTCCAGCGGCCTTCGCCGGAATCGGACACCCGCCCGCTGAATTTTAAAAGCTCGGGATCGGCCTTAAGGGCGCCCGCGGTGAGGTCGAGCAACCAGGAACCGATAACGGAGCCGTGCCGCCACACCTCGGCGACCTCAGCCAGGTCGATGTCGAAGCGATAATAATGCGGTTCGTCCAGCGGCGTCGTCTCGGCGTCCGCATCGCGGCTCTGCGCGCCGGCATTGGCTGCCTTGAGAATGTTCATCCCCTCGGCATAGGCGGCCATGATGCCGTATTCGATGCCGTTGTGGACCATCTTGACGAAATGGCCGGCGCCGCTCGGACCGCAATGCAGGTAACCATAGGGCGCGGTGCCTGCCGCACCGTCCGGCGCGTTGCCGGCGTCCGCACCGGGCGCCAGGCTGGCGAAGATCGGATCGAGGCGCTTCACCGCCTCGTCCGGGCCGCCGATCATCAGGCAATAGCCGCGGTCCAGCCCCCAGACCCCGCCGCTGGTGCCGACATCCAGGTAATTCAGGCCCTTCTTCGAGAAAAGCGCGGCCTGATCGACCGCGTCGCGATAATTGGAATTGCCGCCGTCGACGATGGAATCGCCAGCCTCCATGAAGTCGGCGACCGCGCCGGCGACCTTGCGCGTGATTGCGGCCGGCAGCATCAGCCAGACGACGCGGGGTTTTTGCAGCTTGCCGACGAGATCCTCGATAGAAGCCGCGCCGACGGCGCCATCCCGGGCGAGATCGGCGATGCTTGCCGGATTGATGTCATGGACGACGCATTCATGCCCGGCCTTCATCAGGCGCCGCACCATACTGGCGCCCATGCGCCCGAGGCCAATCATTCCGATCTGCATATCTTACTCCCGTGCTGGTGACGTTGAAGAGGATTGCAAAACGGCAACGGCGTAGTTCGCATTCTCCCAATGGCCTGCGTCGCGCCAGAAAAACGTGAAGACAAGGCTAGCACCAGGATCGGCATCGGCAATGGGCAAATCGACGATATGGATGCCGAACGCCTTCTCCTGTGTCTCGCTCTCGTGAACGGTCGCCCAGCCGTCGAGGCTCCAACGCACCATGGCGGTCGCCAGAACCTCGATGCGCAGGAGCTTGCCGGCGGGCAGGGAGGCGGTCTTCTGGTTGAAGCGCCATGATCGGTACGGCGATATGGTCTTGCTCCTGACATAGCGCTCGATCCCCTGTGGCGGGAGGTCGAAGACGGCGCCGTCCTTCAGCGAGCGCAGCAGCTTGATATGCTCGGAATGTGCCCAGACCAGCGGCATGGCACTGCCGGAGGCGCGGCCGTGCAACAATTCGAGATCCGGCAAGTCCTCACCGTCCCAGACCTGCTCCGGGATCAACCCGCCTGCATTGGCCGATCCCTCCAGCGCGCCGAGCAGACGCTCCGCCTCCTCGCGCCGCCCGGCGGCCAGTTCGTAATGCGCCCGTTCACCGGCAAGCAGCGGCCATGGCCGGCCGGTCCCCCAGCCGTCGAAGGGCGCGCCGTCGTCATGCTCACCGTAACCATCGTCATTGTAGCGATACCAGAGCGGGCCTTGCGGCAGGTCGCAGCGCAGCAAGGCATCGATTACCGTGACCGTGTCGCGGATGCGTGGATCGTCGGCCGCCCGCAGGCCGAAACGTACCAGCGCCAGCGCATCGGGGCTGACGAGTTGGCGCACCAGCAGGCTGGAGGCCTCCGGCGGCCGGTTCTTGATGGGCACGAAACCGTCCTTCGGCGAGGCGGCGTCGGCGGTATCCGGCGCGCCGATGCGGACATAATAGCCGGCTACGCCATGCTCCACCGCGAGAGGTGTGTTCTCGACATAGGTCCAGCGCTCGATCTGTTCATTCCAGCAATCGGCGGTCTCCCGCAGGTAGGTGGCGGCGTCCGCCTTGCCGGAAAGCGTGAGCAGGTCGGCGGCCGCCAGCAAGGCGGCGATCTCGACCGCCAGCGTGAAGGGGCTATAGCCGGCATCCTCCTCCCACCGGTCCTCACCGGTCACCGGGCCGTTGCGAGCCACATAGGACGCAGCCTTCTCGATCATCGGCATGAAGCGCTGGAATCTCTCTTCCGGCAGATGGCCCGCACGACGCAGGGCGTCGGCGAGCAGAATGGGAAAGGCGCATTCGTCCATCTGAAGGCCCGGCCAATAGGCGGCGCCGTCCAGCCAGGCATTTTGCGGCCAGTGCCCGTCGTCCTGCTGGATGGTCTCCAGATAACCGAGGATCTGCAACGCCTCTTCCGCATCGCCGGCGGCGAGAAAGCCGCCGGCCGTCTCGACGAGGTCGCGCGGCCAGACAAGGTGATAGCCGCCGAGATCGTCATCCCCCTTGGCGGAACCCCAGGGAATCGAGAGGCTGGCCACCGCGGCTCCCGGAGGCTGTGACGAACGGTGCGTGGCCAGAACCGCCGTCGATACGCGATAGGGATCGAGGGCGGTGGATGGCCCGGCGCGGTCGAGCGGCACAAGCTTGGCCTGCCATTCCCGCCACTCGGAAAGATAAGCCTTTGCCGCCGTATCGAAACCCTGCGACAGGCTGGCAATGGCGTGCTCCGCCGCTTCGTCGGACGTATCGCCGAAGCCAAGCGCCAGGACGGCCGTGCGGGCGTCTTCGGAAAAGCCGATTTCGGCAGTGAGCGCGACATTTCCGTCTTCGGCGCGCCGGAAATCGGGATCGAGGCGACCGGATGCGCGGAGCTGCTGCCAGCCATCCGAGACGCCGACATAGCCGGCGGAGCGGGCGCCCCAGGGCAGCGAGCAGGCAAGAGCAAGGCTCGTGCCGCGCCCGGTCGCGAACAGCATCGGCACGCCGCCATATTCACCGATCCAGGCGGTATTGCCCATGCCGGCATTCACCAGATGCGGCGCCAGCAGACCGTAGGCGCGATAATCTGCAATCTTGCCCTTGAGCGGGGTAAAGGTGATCTCCTGGAGGAGGCAGGGCCGCGCCGGGTCGCTCAGGATGAGTTTCTCGATACACCAGGCATCGTCCAGAGCCTTGTTGGCGAGCCGATAGGCGGGCACGCCTTTCTCCATGGCCTCGATGTCATGGCTGGCATCACGCTTTTCTTCCCAGAAGCCGCCGTCTGCCCCGGTTACAACCAGCCCGAAATCGCGCGTGCAGGCATTGTCGGGCCTCGGATAATAGATCTCGTTCAGGATGCCGTGGCTGATGGTGAACCAGAGCGGGCTGCGGAACGAGAGCGCGGTTCCGACACCGCTCTTGGCGCTTGATGTCCAGCGCGCCGCTATCCCCGGCCGCCCAGGTGCGAGTGACCCGTCCACCATCTTTCACCTCATCGCCCTTTTCGGACAAGGTTGAAACATGACCTACCCGGCGGCCTTGCGCCAGACCATGCGAAGCGCCCGGCGACGGTATTTTCGATTCCGGCATTGCGCAATCCTCGGCGGCAGGACAGATTCGGCCCGTCCGTCCCCATTTCAAGGATTCCTGCAACGTGCTGCGCAATCTCGATTTCACTTCCTGGCACAGCCTTCTGGTCACGCTGATCGGTCTGGCGCTGTTCACGCTCATCAGCATCGGCATCCGCCTTGTCATGATGGTGACGATCCAGCAGCGGCGGGAGCGGGCGAACCGGCAGATCAACGAGCGCCTGCGTACCCTGATCGCGGCCTACAAGACGCTCGGCGGCTCCTTCACCGGCAATCTCGCGGTCGATCCCACCCATTTGCGCGACCTGCGCCAGAGGGCGGAGCCGCAGGCAACGGTCGAAGGCGACGTCGATCTTTCTGCCAGCTCCGAGCGCAGCCGCCGCATCCGGGACGATGTGGAGGCGGCGCTTTCCGACATCATGCTGCTCGGCACCGAGGAGCAGGTCCGGCTCGCGGAAAAGGCGGTGCGGGAGCTGGTCGCCGGCCGGCCGGTGCACACCCACGATCTCGTCGTCTCCCTTCGCGCCTTCATTCGCGGCGCCCTCGATCTCGATCCGGTTCCCGCGGACCTTGCCATTCCGAGGCAAGGCCCGGCCCGCCCGTCTGGCGGCAGCAGCCGGGGCAAGGCGGAACGCGGCAAGGAAGGTGCGCGCGGCGGCGGCGGTGGTGGTGGCGGCATGGGTATGGGAGGTGGAGGCGGCATGGGCGGCGGGCTTGGATTGGGCGGGCACCCGGCGGACGACGAGCCGGCGCACAGGCCCTGACGCTCGTCAATAGTGCGCCTGCCCTGCCAACCGGCGCTTTCAATTTGCTGCGGACTTTTCAACCAGCGCTCTTGTCACCGCCCGTTGCCGCTGGCACGTTCAGCGCGTCTGATTCACATTCCGGGAAAAGGGAAGCCCATGGCGCACAAGTTTGAAATCTACAAGGACAAGGCCGGCGAATTCCGCGTTCGCTTCAAGTACAACAGCGAGATCATGTTCTCGACGGAAGGCTATTCCAGCAAGGCCAGCGCGCAGAACGCCATCGATTCGATCAAGAAGAACGGCCCCGACGCGCCGGTCGAGGACAATACGCAGGCCTGATCCGCCGCATTTCCCGAAAGCCCGCCCCCGGCGGGCTTTCTTCTTTCAGAAGGTCGGCGGGGTGCAGGCGCTGATGACCTCACAGGGCACCGGGCCGACGCAGCGGAAGCGGTGCGGCCGGCGGCTTTCGAAATAGTAGGCATCGCCCGGGCCGAGGATGCGGCGCTCGTCATCGACCGTCACTTCGAGGCGGCCGGACAGCACGATGCCGCCCTCCTCCCCCTCATGCACCAATGGCACCTTTCCGGTATCGGCGCCGGGCTGGTAGCACTCCTTCAATATCTGCAGGCTGCGGCCGAACAGGTTGTCGCCGATCTGGCGATAGGAAATGCCGCCCTTGCCGATCTCCGTCAGCTCGTCCGCCCGGTAGAACGCCTTTCGCGGGCGGTCGGGCTCGAAGGCGAAGAATTCCGCAAGGCCGATCGGGATGCCGTCGAGGATGCGCTTGAGGGCACCGACCGACGGGTTCGAGGCATTCGATTCGATCAGGGAGATCGTCGAATTGGTGACGCCGGCGCGCTTGGCGAGCTCCCGCTGGGAGAGATTGTGGGCCAGGCGCAGATGACGCAGCCTGCCTCCGATATCGACCGACATGACATTTCCTGTTTCAGATGTTCGAAATAGCGAAAACCACTCTCGTTGCATCCTTTAATTTCAAACCCTTGACGTCAACCAGAAAAGGACTTGTTCGGCATGGCAAATCATGGCGTCAATCCATCAGCCAGAGCATTTCCGCCTTCTTGCGGAAACGCTCTACCCTTTTCATTTTTCGCAATTCCGGACGCAGAACCGCTACGCACTTTTGCCGGAATTGCTTTGGGAGGAGATCCGCCATGAACGTTCACAACAAACCCAATGCGCCGGTGCTCGACAGCTACTGGATGCCGTTTACCGCCAACCGCCAGTTCAAGGCCGCGCCGCGCCTGCTCGCGAGCGCCGAGGGCATGTATTACACCAGCACCGACGGCCGCACGGTCCTCGACGGCACCGCGGGCCTCTGGTGCTGCAACGCCGGCCACGGCCGCCGGCAGATCGCCGCCGCCGTCGAGCGCCAGCTGACGCAGATGGATTTCGCGCCGTCCTTCCAGATGGGCCATCCGATCGCCTTCGACTTCGCCGAGCGGCTCGCGGAAATCGCGCCCGGCCCTGAAGGCGCGAAGCTCGACCGCGTGTTCTACACGGGCTCCGGCTCCGAATCGGTCGACACGGCCCTGAAGATCGCCATCGCCTACCAGCGCGCCATCGGCCAGGGCACGCGCACGCGCCTCATCGGCCGCGAGCGCGGCTATCACGGCGTCGGCTTCGGCGGTATCTCGGTCGGCGGCATCGTCAACAACCGCCGCGTCTTCCCGCAGCTTGCCGGCTCGGATCACCTGCGCCACACGCATGACCTCTCCAAGAACGCCTATGTGAAGGGCCAGCCGGAGCATGGCGCGGAACTGGCCGACGACCTCGAACGTCTCGTCGCCCTGCATGGCGCGGAAACCATCGCGGCCTGCATCGTCGAACCCGTCGCCGGCTCCACCGGCGTCCTCATTCCGCCGAAGGGCTATCTCGAAAAGCTGCGCGCGATCTGCGACAGGCACGGCATCCTCTTGATCTTCGACGAAGTGATCACCGGCTTCGGCCGCCTCGGCGCCGCCTTCGCCACCGACTATTTCGGCGTGACGCCGGATCTCGTGACGACCGCCAAGGGCCTCACTAACGGCGCGATCCCGATGGGCGCGGTCTTCGCCAGCCGCAAGGTCCACGACGCGCTGATGCACGGGCCGGAAAACGCCATCGAGCTTTTCCATGGCTACACCTATTCCGGCCATCCGGCGGCCTGCGCGGCGGGCATCGCGACGCTCGACATCTACCGCGACGAGGGCCTCTTCACCCGCGGCGCCGAGCTGCAGGACGCGTGGCATACGGCGATGCATTCGCTGAAGGGCCTGCCGCACGTCATCGACATCCGCACCATCGGCCTCATCGCCGGCATCGAGCTGGCACCTCGCGACGGCGCACCGGGCGCGCGCGCCTATGACGTCTTCGTCGACTGCTTCGAGAAGGGCCTGCTGATCCGCGTCACCGGCGACATCATCGCCTTCTCGCCGCCGCTGATTGCCGAGAAGAAGCATTTCGAGGACATCGTCTCGATCCTCGGCGATGCCCTCAAGCGGGCAGCCTGAGCTTTAATCCGCGGAAAACGCTGTTATAACTGGCCCGTATCCATACGGGCCAGTTTCATGTCAGCAGCCGCCAAGACCGAACCGAAGATCATCTTCCGGATCCAGCTCGAGCCGGAAGGGCGCATCGGCCGCGGCAAGATCGAGCTTCTCTCGCATATAAGGGAAACGGGCTCGATCTCGGCGGGCGGGCGGGCGATGGACATGTCCTATCGCCGGGCCTGGCTGCTGGTCGACGAGATGAACCGGCTGTTCCGCCAGCCGGTGGTGGAATCGCAGCGCGGCGGCAAGCAGGGCGGCGGCGCGGTGCTGACGCCCTTCGGCGAGGCGCTGATCGCGCATTACCATGCCATGGAGGAGAAGGCGCGCTTGGCGCTTGCCGAGGAAATCGGCTGGCTGGTCGCTAACCTCGCGGACTGATCCCTATTCCAGCGCCACCGTCTTGATGACGGCATGCACCGGCAGGCCGGGCGCAAGGCCGAGCCGTTCGACGGAGAACGCCGTGATGCGGGCGCGGACGTGATCGCCGCCGCAGGCGATGCGCAGGCTCGCCATGCCCTCGCCGTCCGGTTCGATGGTCTCCACCGTGCCTTCGAGGATGTTGAGCGCGGAGAGGCCCTCCGGCCGCACCGTCGCCACCATGACGTCGCGCGCCGGGATGCGCAGGCGCACCGCCTCGCCGGGCGAAACGGCAGCGCCGGGCACAAGGATCGCCGCACCGCCGTCGAGGCGGATGGTGGCAAGGCCATGCGCCGCATCGCGCGCCTCGACATGGCCGGACAGCACGCTGCCCGCCTCGCGGCGGTCGGCGGCGGAGGCAAGGCGGGGGCCGCCGAGCACGTCGGAGGCCGGCCCGACCGCCTCGACGCGGCCGCCCGTCATCAGCACGACCCGGTCGGCAAGCCGCGCGACCTCGGCGACGGAATGGCTGACATAGACGATGGGAATGCCCGCCTCGTCGCGCAGGCGCTCCAGATAGGGCAGGATCTCCGCCTTGCGCTCCTCGTCGAGCGCGGCAAGCGGCTCGTCCATCAGCAGGAGGCGCGGGGAAGCGAGCAGCGCGCGGCCGATGGCGACGCGCTGCTTCTCGCCGCCGGAAAGGTTGGCCGGCTGGCGGTCGAGGAGATCGCCGATGCCGAGCAGGCCGACGACACGATCCGGGCTTTCCGGGCGCGTGCCCTTCGGCGAGAACCAGCGGCCGTAATTGAGGTTCTGCCGGACGGTCAGGTGCGGGAAGAGCCGCGCCTCCTGGAAGACATAGCCGAAGCGGCGGCGATGGGGCGGCACGAAGATGCCGCGCGCCGTATCGACCAGCACGTCGTCGCCGAGGCGCACCACGCCTTCCGCCGGGCGCGTCAGGCCGGCGATGATGCGGATGAGCGAGGTCTTGCCCGAGCCGGAACGGCCGAAGAGCGCCGTGACTCCGCCATCGGAGGTGAAGGCGGCGTCGAGGGTGAAATCGCCGAGCCGGTGGCGTGCTTCGACGACGAGGCTCATTCGAGGTTCACCTTGCGGCCGAGGCGCTGGGCGAGGATTTCCGAGGCGATGAGCGCGACCATGGAAATGGCAATGGCGACGACGGTGAGGCGCATGGCGCCGGCATCGCCGCCCGGCACCTGAGTGAAGGTGTAGATGGCGGCCGAGAGCGTCTGTGTCTCGCCGGGAATGTTCGAGACGAAGGTGATGGTCGCGCCGAACTCGCCCATGGCCTTGGCGAAGGCGAGGATCATGCCGGCGATGACGCCGGGCAGGATGAGCGGCAGGGTCACCGTGAGGAAGACCCAGGCGGGGCTGGCGCCGAGCGTGCCGGCCGCCTCCTCCAGCTTGCGGTCGACCGCCTCGATGGAAAGGCGGATGGAGCGCACCATGAGCGGAAAGCCCATGACGCCGCAGGCAAGCGCCGCGCCGGTCCAACGGAAGGAGAGCACGATGCCGAACCATTCGGCGAGCACCGAGCCGATGGGCCCGCGCCGGCCGAACAGGATGAGCAGGATGAAGCCGGTAACGACCGGCGGCAGGATCAGTGGCAGATGGACGATGCCGTTCAGAAGCGACTTGCCCCAGAAGCGGCCGCGCGCCAGCGCCAGCGCGACCAGAATGCCGAGCGGCAGGCTGACGAGCACCGCGACGGTCGAGACCCTGAGGCTCAGCCGGATCGCCGTCCATTCCTCAGCGCTCAAGGCAAACCAGTCCACGCCGTCTCCTTACTTTGCCGCCGTCCGGGTGGGGCGCCCCTCATCCGGCCTGCCGGCCACTTCTCCCCGCAAGCGGGGCGAAGGGATATGCCGCACTGGTTTCCCAAACGTCCACCCTTGTGTCGGGCAAGTCCCCTCTCCCCGCTTGTGGGGAGAGGGTTAGGGTGAGGGGCAACCTCGCAAGGGGCATTTCCGGCCACCAAAAACGATAGGCCGACAATATCATCCCGGCCTGTCGCGAAGCTCGTCTTACTTCAGGATGGTGAAGCCCTGCTCGGTGAAGAAGGGGGCGGCCTTGTCGGACTTCAGGAAGTCGAGATAGGCGCCGGCGGCCGGGCTCTGCGATTCCGAGAGGATGGCAACCGGGTAGATGATCGGCGGATGGCTGTCTTCCGGGAAGGTGCCGACGACGGCGACGCCAGGATCAGCGGCGGCGTCCGTCTCGTAGACGATGCCGTAGGGTGCCTCGCCGCGCGAGACGAGCGCGAGCGCGGCGCGCACGCTTTCGGCGCCCGCCACCTTGCCTTCGACGGCGGACCAGACGCCGAGCTTTTCAAGCGCCGCCTTGCCGTATTTGCCGGCCGGCACGCTGTCCACCGCACCCATGGCGAGCTTGCCGTCGCCGACGAGGCCGGCGAGATCGAAGCCTTCCTTGATCTCGACCGTCGAGGCCTTGTCCTTCGGCGCGACGAGCACAATGCGGTTGCCGAGGAGGTTGGAGCGGGTGTCGTCCTTGATCAGCTTCTTCTCGGCGACGTAATCCATCCAGGCAAGGTCTGCCGAGATGAAGAGGTCGGCGGGCGCGGCCGCCTCGATCTGCTTGGCGAGCGCCGAGCTTGCGGCATAGGAAACGGCCGTCTCGTTGCCGGTTTCCTTCTGCCACGCGGCATTGGCGGCATCGAGCGCGTTCTTGAGGCTGGCGGCGGCGAAGACGGTGACCTTCTCCGCGGCGGCGGCCGGCAGGGCGAGCGGCATGGCCGCGAAGGCGGCGACGACCAGTTTCAGAAGCAGACGACGGTTCATTCCTGTTCTCCCTTTTTCTGCCTTTGCGGCAACGTCATATCCCCTTGGATATATCGATGTTTCCGGCTTGGCCAGCGCTATATTTTCAAAAATATAGTGAAATTACCTATGGCAAATCGGCCGGAATGACCGGCCGATCGCATGGCATCGACAATGCGGGAACGAAGGGCTCAGAACAGAGCGTCGTCGAAGAGGTCCTCGTCGCTCTGGGCGGCGGCGGGCGCGGCGGGCATCTCCACCGTCGTGCCGAAGACCCGGGCGTGCACCTCCCGTTCGGAAACCATCGTATAGGTCCGGGCGATCCGGCCGCCGAGATCGGCGAGCGCTTCTTCGAGACCGGCAGTGTCCGGCAAGTCGGGGCAGATCAGGTCGCCGACGCTCCCGGCGCAATCGGCGAGCACGTCGCCGAGTTCGGCGTTGAAATCGAGATCGGCGATGGTGCGGCCGGCCTTGGCGGAAATGTCGGCGCAGCAATCGCGCAGGGCCGCCATGTCCTCCTCCATGCGGTCGCCCGCGTGGCGGATATGATCCAGAACCTCCTCCAGCCGGGCATCGAGGGAGCCATCGGCGGCGTTGCCGGCCGCGCCGAGCTTGATGGCATCGTCTTCCAGCGATTGCAGGGCGGTGAGGATGCGCTCGGCGATCTCGTCGAGCTGCGCGGAGAAGCTGCGCAGCTCCGCCGTCACCACATTGATCGCGCGCCCCTCCTCGCCGAGCTTGCTGCAGCGCAGATTGGTATTGAGCGCCATGTACTGGATGTCGGTACGAACGAGCTGGATGGTCTTCACGCCCTTCAGCAGCTCCTGCACGGTCTCGACCGTGCTCGAGCCCAGCGCATTGGCCTTGCCGGCAGCCTGCTCGATATCGCGCACCACGGTGCGGGCGGCATCGATATCGGCTTCCAGCGTGCGCATGGCGCGGTCGGCGGAATGGCCATCGCTGGCATCCATGTCGCCGTAAAGCGCCATGAGAGCATCGATATCCGCGCCGAAACTGCGGATCGTGCCGACGACGGTCCGGCATTCGCGCTCGAAGTCGCGGGCGATCTCGACGAGCTGGTCGCGCACCAGATGGCGCACCAGCGCCGTGAGCCGGCCGCCCGCATCGCCGTCCAGCGCCACGGAAGCGAGATATTCCTCCAGGAAGGTGAAGGCGGACTGGCAGTGCTCGATGCGCTGGCGGGTGATGTCGCCGATCTGCATGGAGGAGAGCGTCGTCGCGACCTTCGTCTGCACGAGGCGCGCGGAGCTGCCGACCTTGCCGGCAAGCTGCGAGAGATGGCGGCGCTGGGCGGTGAGATCCGCCGCATTGCGCGAGAGGTTGCCGGCAATGTCCGGCACGCTGCGGCGGAAGCGCTCCAGCGCCTCCCCGCCCCCGGCGGACGCAGCGTCGATCACGCCGCCGAGCGTGCCGATCCGGGCGCCGAGCGCATTAACCTCGCTCGTGCCGAAATGGATGCGCTCGAGGATCTCTTCCGCGAAGCCCGAAAAGTCCGGGATGGCAGCGCCGGTGATCTTGGCTGTGGTGGCAAAGGTGCGGAGATACCGCAGCGTCTCCTGCATGTCCGCGATATGGGTGCCGAGCGACTTCTCCGTCACCGCGACGCCGGCAAGGCGCTGCTGGCGGGTCTCCTCGATGGCCGGCAGGGCGGTGAGCTGGTCGACCGTCGCGACCAGCCGGCCGATCGTCGCCTCGGCGGCCTCGTCGTCGAGCGATTGCGACAGGTTCTCCAGCGACGCCACCAGGCGGTTGAGCACGTCGAGGACGGCAAGCAGCACGACGCCGCCGTCGAGGAAGCGCTGTTCGATGCGGGAACGGGCCCCTTCGAGGCGGGAGACGAGTTCCGCCTCGGCCGTCTGCCGCTCAATGCGGACTGCGCTCGCTGTTCCTGACACGCCATACCCCACTTTCAAGAAACCTGGCCCGACCCTAGGGCGAACAAGGTAACGCGCAGTAAATTCGCATTTTCTGATGGAGTAGAATCGGCCTCCAAAGGCCCGGTTTTCGCGCCACTACCCGAAGCTGCACTCACCCCAGGAATTAGGGATTTATAAATAATATCTCTAATGTCTAATCATATTTAAATGTCTTATTTTTCAATGAATTACACTGAAAAACTACCCTAAGGTGAGTTGGTGTATTTTCCTCTTCTCGACTACCATTAGATGAATTTGGCAACCGGGCTTTACGGTTCATTAAGCGTATCTGGGAATTCTGGCGCGGGAAATACTCCCTTCAGAAACGTTTATCGGGGCCTCCATGTCCTCCACCCTGCCCGGTGACGCACCGTTAACCTTGCCAACGGCGCTTACCATCAAGAACATATCGGCGGTCCAGGAGCTTATCCTGAGCCATCTGAACAATAATCCGGCGGCGATACTTGATATCGACGAGGAGGCGCAGGTCGACCTCAGTTTCGTCCAGCTCGTGACGGCGGCGCGCAAGCACGCTGCGTCCCGCGCGGGCCGGCTTCTACTTGCACGACCGGCGGCGGGGGACCTTTACGACGTGCTGAAGCGCGGCGGCTTTCTCGACGAGATGACGTCGGACGCCGCGCATTTCTGGCTGCATCAGGAGAAGAATTGATGACCGCGAAAATCTTGACCGTGGACGATTCCGCCAGCATCCGGCTGACGACACGCGTCACCCTCAGCAATGCCGGCTATGCCGTGACCGAGGCGGTCGACGGGCTCGACGGCCTCAACAAGCTGAAGGAAGGTGAATACGACCTCGTGGTCACCGACCTCAACATGCCGAACATGGACGGCCTGACGATGATCCGCGAGCTGCGCAAGCTGCCCGCGCATACCGGCGTGCCGGTCATCTTCCTCACCACCGAATCCGACGGCGAACTGAAGGCGCAGGCCAAAGCCGCCGGCGCCACCGGCTGGCTCACCAAGCCGTTCGATCCGGAAAGCCTCGTCAAGATAGCCCGGAAGGTCCTCGGAAAATGAGCAACCCGGACCCGATCTCAGTCTTCCGGACAGAAGCGGCCGAACTGCTGGAACAGATCGAGTCCGGCCTTCTGGACCTGACCCGCAGCCTCGACGACCGCGACCAGATCGACGCGGTCTTCCGGGGCCTGCACACATTGAAGGGGTCGGGCGCGATGTTCGGCTTCGAGGCGCTGGCCGCCTTCACGCATCATTGCGAGACCGCCTTCGACCGCGTGCGCAAGGGCGACGTGCCGGCAACACACGAACTGGTCTCGGCGGTCCTTTCCGCGCAGGACCACATGCGCGCCCTGCTCGAAACGCCGAACGGCGACCATGACGCGATGAGCGCGAGCCTGCTCGACAACCTGCACCGCGCCGTCAACGGCGCGGGCTCGCCCGCCCCCGCGGCAAACGTTGCCGCCGCGACTGCGCCGGTGGCCGAAGCGTCCGGCGGCATGCGCGAATGGCGCATCCGCTTCAGCCTGCCCGTCAACGCCATGGCGAACGGCACCAATCCGCTCGGCCTGCTCGACGAGATGCGCGACCTCGGCGAATGCCGGATCGTCGCCGATGCGGCGAAGGTGCCCGAGCTTGCCGAGCTCGACCCGCGCGACATCCACCTTTCCTGGGACGTGACGCTGAAGACCGAGAAGCCGCGCAGCGACATCGAAGACGTCTTCATCTTCGTCATGGACGACATGGAGCTGGAGATCACCGAGATCGCCATCGAGCCTCCGGCCGCAACGCCCGAACCCGCCCCCCTGCCGAAGGCGGTGGTGGTGACGGAACGCGAGGCGCCAGCCGTGCAGGCTGCCAACGATTCCAGGCAGGCGAAGTCCGCCGCCGAGAACGTCCGCGTTCCCGCCGAACGGCTCGACGAGATGATGGACCGTGTCGGCGAACTCGTCATCGCCCAGTCCCGCCTCACCCAGCTCGCAGGCGCGGCGGCCGACCTTGGCCTTCGTTCCGTCTCGGAAGAGATCGAGCGCCTTTCCGGCGAATTGCGCGACACGATGATGGTGCTGCGCATGATGCCGGTCGCCAGCCTCTTCAGCCGCTTCCGCCGTCTCGTGCACGACCTGTCGCGCGAGACCGGCAAGGAAATCGAACTCATTACCGAGGGCGAGAGCACCGAGGTCGACAAGACGGTCATCGACCGGCTCGCCGATCCGCTCGTCCATCTCGTGCGCAACTCCATCGACCACGGCCTCGAAAAACCCGAGGAGCGCATCGCCGCCGGCAAGGACGCGAAGGGCAAGGTCCTTCTCTCGGCCCATCAGACGGGCGGCGAGGTCATCATCACCATCAAGGACGACGGCCGCGGCATCAACCGTGAGCGCGTGCGTGCCAAGGCCGAGGCCTCCGGCCTGATCCAGCCGGCCCAGGCGCTCTCCGACCCGGAACTGCTGCAGCTCATCTTCCAGCCGGGCTTCTCCACCGCCCAGCAGGTCACCAACCTTTCCGGCCGCGGCGTCGGCATGGACGTGGTGAAGAAGACGGTGGAAGCGCTGCGCGGGGCGATCGACATCACCAGCAAGCCGGGCGACGGCTCGGAAGTCTCGCTGCGCATCCCGCTGACGCTCGCCATCATCGACGGCCTGCTGGTGCGTGTCGGAGAGGGCTGCTACGTCATCCCGCTCTCGGCGGTCGAGGAGTGCCTGGAGCTCTCGCTCGAAGACGACCTGCGCTCGCGCGGGCGCTCCTTCATCTCGCTGCGCGACAGCCTCGTGCCGTTCCTGCGCCTGCGGGAACTCTTCCGCACCGGCACCCAGCCCGATCCGCACCAGAAGGTCGTCGTCATCTCGACGGGCTCCGAGCGTGTCGGCCTCGTCGTCGACCAGATCATCGGCGACCACCAGACGGTCATCAAATCCATGTCCAAGCTGCACCATGACGTCGCCACCTTCTCGGGCGCGACCATCCTCGGGGACGGCAGCGTCGCGCTGATCCTCGACGTCACCCATCTGGTCGCGGCCGGACAGCATCAGGAGGCGCAAATGCGGGCGGCAGGATGAGCGAAGCGGCACGGAAACTCGACCACGACACGATCTGGGGCGTTGAGGAGGACCTTTCCGTCCTCACCTTCAACCTCAACGGCGAGACCTTCGCCATCGAGGCGACCGTCGTGCAGGAAATCCTCGACCTTCTGCCGGAGACCCACGTTCCCGGCAGCAAGCCCTTCGTGTCCAGCGTCATCAACTTCCGCGGCAAGGTGATCCCGCTCGCCGACATCCGTCTCGCCTTCGGCATGGACGCGACGGAAACCACCATAGACAGCCGCATCGTCGTCATCGAGCTCGACCTCGACGACGAACCGACGCTGGTCGGCATCCGCACCGACAAGGTCAACGAAGTCACGACCCTGCCGAAGGTCGCCAGCGAGCCGCCGCCGAGCGTCGGCATGCGCTGGCGCGCCGACTACATCAACTGCCTCGTCAAGCGGGGCGGCGAATTCATCATCGTCCCGAATCTGCACGCGATCTTTTCCTCTCGGAAGGAACGCACCGGCAACGCGCAAGCGCCGAACTAGGCACTCAGGAGAGACCCATGCGCTTTACCATAAAACTCAAGCTGTTCCTGACATTCGGCTTCATGATCGCGGTGCTTCTCGGCACCGCGGGCTACGGTATCATGAGCCTCGGCGGTCTCAACACGACGCTCAGCGACGTGCTGAACGGCCCGGCCGAGCGCCTGAAGCTCACCCAGACGCTGAACAACCTGCAACTCCAGCAGATCCGTCAGCAGAAGAACATGCTGTCTTCCGCAAGCACCACCGAGACGAACCGCTATATCGGTCTCAGCGACGAGGCGCGCAAGGAATTCGACGCGACCTTCGGGCAGATCCTCGCCAAGGCGACGGAACAGGGCAAGGTGATGTGGGACAAGCTCTCCGCCTTCACCACCGATTTCCGCCGCAACGACGATCGCATCCGGGCGCTGGCGCTCGCCGGCGACATGGACGGCGCGACCCGCATCTCGAACACCGATGCGCGCGCCGTGACCAACGAGATCGACAAGCTGCTCGGCGAAGTCGTCAAGCTCGAGGAAAGCCGCCTGGACGAAGCCGAACTCGGCGCCCAGGCGCAATATGAAAGCACGCGGACGGTCATGATCGGAGCCGCCGCCATCGCGGTTCTGATCGCAGCGCTTGCAGCCACCTGGATCGTCCTGTCGATCAACCGCGGCCTCGGCCGCGCTGCGAGCGCCGTGCAGGCCGTCGCCGACGGCGACCTCACCCGCTTTGCCGACATCACCACGAAGGACGAGATCGGCGACATGCTCGGCCATGTCAACACGATGATCGAGCGCCTGCGCGGCGTCGTCGCAGACGCGCTTTCCGCCTCCGAGAACGTCTCGTCCGGCAGCCAGGAACTCTCCTCCAGCTCCGAGCAGCTCTCGCAGGGCGCGACCGAGCAGGCCTCCTCCGCCGAAGAGGCCTCCGCCTCGATGGAAGAAATGGCCGCGAACATCAAGCAGAACGCCGACAACGCCGCCCAGACCGAGAAGATCGCCCGTCAGTCCGCCAAGGACGCGGAAGCATCCGGCGAAGCGGTCGGCCGCGCCGTCGGCGCCATGCGCACCATCGCGGAGAAGATCTCCATCGTGCAGGAAATCGCCCGCCAGACGGACCTTCTCGCCCTCAACGCTGCGGTGGAAGCCGCCCGTGCCGGCGAGCACGGCAAGGGCTTTGCCGTCGTCGCCTCGGAAGTGCGCAAGCTCGCCGAGCGCAGTCAGGCGGCCGCCGCCGAGATCAGCACGCTGTCCGGCCAGACCGTCTCCGTCGCAACGGAAGCCGGCGACATGCTGAACCGGCTGGTGCCCGATATCCGCAAGACCGCCGAGCTGGTCTCCGAGATCTCCGCCGCCTGCCGCGAGCAGGATATCGGCGCCTCGCAGATCAACGAGGCGATCCAGCAGCTCGACAAGGTAACGCAGCAGAATGCCGGTGCGTCGGAAGAGATGTCCGGCACCTCGGAGGAGCTTGCCGCCCAGGCCGAAGAGCTGCAGACCTCCATCGCCTTCTTCCGCGTCGACGGTGCCCGCAAGGAACCGAACCACGCCGACCGGCTGCGGGCGACCGCTGCGAAGATGGCCGCTCCCGCCGCCAAGCGGCCGGCCGCGAGCCCTGCCCATCGCCCCGCGCCGTCGAGCGCCAAGGCGGCGCGCGGCAACGGCTTCTCCCTCGACATGTCGATGGGCGGCCCGGATGCCGACGATGCAGATTTCAGGGAAAGCGCCTGATCGGAACCAATGATGGCGGCGCGCCCGGCAACGGGCGCGCCGTGCAATCGACAGCGGCGCATGTCAGCGCCGGCGAAAGGGCTGCTCCGGCGGCCCGCGGAAGGGTGAGTGTATCGGTCTTCACGCATGGGAGCGTCGCGTTGCGGCCGCTCCGCCCTCAACAGGCATCTGCAAGGAGAACAGGATGCGCCTTACCATCAAGTTGAAGCTGGGCCTCGCCTTCGGCTTCCTCATCGCCCTTCTTTGTATTTCGGCCGGCATCGGTATCCGCAGCCTCAGCGAAATGAACACCCTGCGCAACGACCTCATCGAAGGCCCGATTCAGCAGGACGACTATTCCAACGACCTCGCGGCCGCCTTCGACGGACTGGGCCTTGCCGAGGCCGACCTTCTGCTCGCGACGACGCTGGAGCGGACGAACAAGGCGAAGGCCACCATCGCGGCCGAACGGGAGGCCTTCGAAAAGGCGCTGAACGACGGCCAGAACGACGCGACCGGCGAATTCAAGGCCAAGTGGCAGGAGATTCGCGACTTCTGGGACGACTACCTCGCCATCAACGACAGGATCGTCTCGCTGATGGCCTCCGGCCAGCGCGACATGGCGCTCGAGATCAATCAGACGGAAGGCGCCGTCGCCGCCGACAAGCTGGACGGCATGACGGCCGCTCTCGCCAACCTGACCGAACAGGCGATCAAGGATTCCGACACGGTCGCCGATGCCGGCTACGAGACGGCGTTCTACACGCTCGTCATCCTGACCCTCTCCGCCCTCGTCCTTTCCGTCGGCGCCGCCCTCTGGATCGCGCTCGGCATCAATACCGGCCTGCGCAAGATCCGGAACGTCGCGGAAGCCGTCGCGGTAGGCGACCTCGACCAGAATGTCGAGATCAGGACCAATGACGAGATCAAGGACCTTGTCGACACGATCAACGTGATGACCGGCAACCTGCGCAACACGGCCACCATCGCCGACCAGATCGCCAATGGTGACCTGACCGTGACGCCGAAGGCCCTCTCCGACAAGGATACGCTGGGCATTTCGCTGGAAAGCATGGTGGAGCGCCTGCGCGGCGTCGTCGCCGACGCGCTTTCGGCAGCCAACAACGTCTCCTCGGGCAGCCAGGAGCTTTCGGCCAGCTCCGAGCAGCTCTCGCAGGGCGCGACCGAGCAGGCCTCCTCCGCCGAAGAGGCCTCCGCCTCGATGGAAGAGATGGCCGCGAACATCAAGCAGAACGCCGACAACGCCGCCCAGACCGAGAAGATCGCCCGCCAGTCCGCCAAGGACGCGGAAGCTTCCGGCGAAGCGGTCGGTCGCGCCGTCGGCGCCATGCGCACCATCGCGGAAAAGATCTCCATCGTGCAGGAAATCGCCCGCCAGACGGACCTCCTCGCCCTCAATGCCGCGGTGGAAGCCGCCCGTGCCGGCGAGCACGGCAAGGGCTTTGCCGTCGTCGCCTCGGAAGTGCGCAAGCTCGCCGAGCGCAGCCAGGCGGCGGCCGCCGAGATCAGCACGCTGTCCGGCCAGACCGTCTCCGTCGCAACGGAAGCCGGCGACATGCTGAACCGGCTGGTGCCCGATATCCGCAAGACCGCCGAGCTGGTCTCCGAGATCTCCGCCGCCTGCCGCGAGCAGGATATCGGCGCCTCGCAGATCAACGAGGCAATCCAGCAGCTCGACAAGGTGACGCAGCAGAATGCCGGTGCGTCGGAAGAAATGTCCGGCACTTCGGAAGAGCTCGCCGCCCAGGCCGAGGAACTGCAGACCTCCATCGCCTTCTTCCGCGTCGACCGCGCGGCGGGCGCCCCGGCTTCCGCCCAGCGCCGCCCGGCGCCGGCAGCGACACGCCCGGCCGCCAAGTCCGCGGCCACACCCACCCGCAAGTCCGACAACAGCGTCAATGCCCAGCAGGCCCGCGCCCGCGGCTTTGCCCTCGACATGTCGATGGGCGGCCCGGATGCCGACGACGCAGATTTCAGGGAAAGCGCTTGATCATGGCCGGCACGTCCTCCGAATCCCAGTACGTCACCTTCTCCCTCGACAACGAGGTCTTCGCGGTCCCCGTCTCGGTGGTCCGGGAAATCCTCGATCATGAGGAAGCCTTCAGGATCCCGCATGGGCCGGACTATCTGCTCGGGCTCCGGGACGTGCGCGGCCAGGGCGTGCCGGTCATCGATCTACGTCTCCGTCTCGGCATGACGAAGACGGAGAGGACGCCGCACACGCGCGCGCTCGTGCTCGACGTGCCGATCGGCGAGAAGACCCTGACGCTCGGCCTCGTCGCCGACCGCGTCTACGAGGTCATTCCCTTCCGCGCGGAGGAGATCGAGGGTGCGCCGGACATCGGCGTGCGCTGGCCCTCCGACTACATTGCCGGTGTCGTGCGCCGCGATGGCGGCTTCGTCGTCATCGTCGATCTCGCCCGCCTCTTCTCCAGCGCGGAAGTGGCGATGATGGGAACGGCGAACCGCCTCGCCGCGACGGCGTAATCTCGAGGAGACGGGTGTGGGAGCAGCATTGCGGGCGCAGGCGGGCGAAGACGGCTTGAGCAGCCGGAATTTCGAGGCCCTGTCGCGATATATCTACGACTATAGCGGCATCAAGATGCCGATCACCAAGCTGACCATGCTGGAGGGCCGCCTACGGCGACGCCTGCGGGCCACCGGCATCCCCAGCTTCAACGCCTATTGCGACTATCTCTTCAAGCATGGCGGCATCGAGAAGGAAGCGATCTTCCTGATCGACGCGGTGACGACCAACAAGACGGACTTCTTCCGCGAGCCGAAGCATTTCGACTTCATGGAGCGGACCGGCCTGCCGGAGCTGGTCGCGGCCGGGCACAAGCGGCTGCGCCTGTGGAGCGCCGCCTGCTCGATCGGCGCCGAGCCCTATACGATGGCGATGGTCATGCAGGATTTCGCCGATGCCACATCCGGCATCGACTACCGGATTCTCGCGACGGACCTTTCGACCGATGTGCTGGCCGCCGCCCGCCGCGGCGTCTATCCGCGCGACATGGTCCAGCCCGTGCCGGCCGAACTCCAGCGGCGCCACGTGATGATCTCGCGCGATGCCGCGCGCGGCGAGGTGCGCATCCATCCCCGCCTTCGCTCGACCATCGGCTTTGCCCGCATGAACCTCATGGACGGCGCCTACAAGGTGGGCGAGCCGATGCACATGATCTTCTGCCGCAACGTGCTGATCTATTTCGACAAGCCGACACAGGCGAAAGTGCTGACACGGCTCTGCGATTGCCTTGTCCCCGGCGGTTTCCTCTATGTGGGCCATTCCGAAACGGTCACCGGCATTCCCCTGCCGGTGCGCCAGGTCGCCAACACGGTTTTCAAGAAGATCTGATGCCCCTTCCGGCCAAGAAAATCCGCGTTCTCATCATCGACGACTCGGCGAGCGTGCGCCAGGCGCTGACCCATGTGCTGGAAGAGGACCCCGAGATCGAAGTGATGGGCGCGGCCTCCGACCCCTTCATGGCGGCGAAGAAGATCCAGGAGGAGCTGCCCGACGTCATCACGCTCGACGTGGAAATGCCGCGCATGGACGGCATCACCTTCCTGCGCAAGATCATGTCGCAGCGGCCGATCCCCGTCGTCATGTGCTCCTCGCTGACGGAAGAGGGCTCCGAGACGCTGATGCAGGCGCTGGAAGCCGGCGCCGTCGACATCATCCTCAAGCCGAAGATCGGCGCGGCCGACCATCTTGCCGAATCCGGCACGCGCATCCGCGAGGCGGTCAAGGGCGCGGCCGTCGCCCGCCTCGGCGCGAACCGGCGCAGCGCCGCGGCAAGCGGGCCCACGGCCAAGCTCACCGCCGATGCCGTGCTGCCGCCCCCCTCCGGCCGGGCCATGGCCAAGACGACGGAAATGGTGGCCTGCATCGGCGCTTCCACGGGCGGCACGGAAGCGCTGCGCGTGCTGCTCGAACAGTTGCCGGCCAATTCGCCGGGCATCGTCATCGTCCAGCACATGCCGGAAAAATTCACCGCCGCCTTCGCCAAGCGGCTGAACAGCCTTTGCGAGGTGGAAGTCAAGGAAGCGGCGCACGGCGACCCCGTGCTGCGCGGCCATGTGCTGATCGCCCCCGGCGACCGGCACCTGATGCTGGAGCGGCAGGGCGCGCGCTACCATGTCGCGGTGCGCGAGGGGCCTCTCGTCTCCCGCCACCGGCCATCCGTTGACGTGCTCTTCCGCTCGGCGGCCCGCGCCGCGGGCGCCAACGCCATGGGCGTCATCATGACCGGAATGGGCGACGACGGCGCGCGCGGCATGGCCGAGATGCACCAGGCGGGCGCCTATACCGTTGCGCAGGACGAGGCGTCCTCCATCGTCTTCGGCATGCCGAAGGAAGCGATCGCCCATGGCGGGGTCGACAGGATCCTGCCGCTCGACCAGATCGCCCGCGAAATCCTCGCGGCGGACCGGCGCAGATAGGGCATTTTCATCCACCATTAACCATGATGGGCGAAAGTGGCGAAGCACCATGCGAAGGTGCCTGCCCGAGCGATGACCGGCTCGACGAACCGATCCGGAGAAGCCCATGCCCGTCATCACCTTCGCCAATACCAAGGGCGGCGCCGGCAAGACGACGGCGGTGCTGCTGCTCGCCACCGAGCTTGCCCGCCTCGGCTTCCGCGTCTCGGTGCTCGACGCCGATCCGCAGCACTGGATCACCCGCTGGTACGAGACGTCGCAAAGCGCGCTCGGCAAGCTGACCGTGGTGCCCTACGTCACCATGAACTCGATCGACCGGCAGCTCACCGAGGAGAAGACGCGCGCCGATTTCGTGCTGATCGACCTGCCGGGCTCGCGCTCCTCGCTGCTCGCCAAGGCGGTCGGCCATGCCGACTATGTGCTGATCCCCGTGCAGGGGTCGGCCATGGACGCCCAGGGCGGTGCCAATGTTATCGAGCTCCTGCAATATCTCGAGGACAAGGCCGATATCCGCATCCGCCATTCCGTCGTGCTGACGCGCGTCAACTCGATGGTGACGACGCGCGCGATGAACGCCGTCAAGGACCTGCTCGCCGCCCGGCGCGTGCACCTTCTCGAAACGCCGATCATCGAACGCTCCGCTTTCCGCGACATGTTCGGCTGCGGCGGCACGCTCTATTCGATGGATGCGCGCCGCGTCAGCAATCTGGACAAGGCCCAGGAGAATGCCCGCGCGCTGGCGCTGGAAGTGCTGCAGCAGATACCCGCCGCGCGACATGCCGGCATTCCGGGCCTTCGCAACGTCGCCTGAGGCACCGCTTCCTTTCGGCGTTCCCGCCTTCCACGCTTCTGCACCCGTCTCTACCGACAGGATGGATGCTCGGGTCAAGCCCGAGCATGACGAGGGAGAGGTAGGGCATAATGACGGAGAGCAGGGACACATCCGCCAAACCCGGCCCGCCAGCGTTCGAACTGTTCTTTGAGAAAACTCAGGTCCAGAAGCGGAAAAGCCTGCCGCGGGAGGAGGTGCGGCAGGCTTTCCGATAGAACCGAATGACGACTGGGAGGAGGAGTGTCGTCATTCCCGCAGTCGGCCCTGGGAGGAGGAGTAGGCCTTCTGCATCCATCGAAGCTTCGTGGGAGGAGGTACGTTGCTTCGATAAGTGTGACTATATCCGATTCCTGATTATTTCATAGGCACCGTTTTGCAATGCAGCTATGCGTTATGCGCGTAACGTATATCTCAATTCCGTTGAATTAAGTCTCGCCGAGGTGATTCGTTCGCACATGCAAAAACGCCCGCCGGAAGGCGGGCGTTTTTGAAATCTTGCCTTGCGGCGTCGGTCAGAAGCCGACGGCGGCGCGGGCGACAGCCTTGATTTCCGAACGCTCGATGCCGAGGTCGCGCAGTTCGCGAGCGGACATGCGGTCGAGTTCGTTGACGGTCTGACGGTACTTGCGCCAATTGTTGAAGGAACGTGCCATGTTCATGATGATCCCCTTTCGTAGGGCTCTCTGTTCGGCACCGGTCCGTGGCGCCGCGTCTTTCGATGGCCGCCTTGTACCGTCATGCTGCGCTGCGGAAAAGCGCGAAGCTGACACGTCACCCATGCAGTGAATGCATGGGTGAGTAAGGTTTCATTAACGAAGCAGCTATGCGGCGCGCGCGGCCTGCTCCTCGCGCAGGAAGGCGGTGAAGCGCTTCAGGCCCTCGCGCAGGATCGCTTCGCCATTGGCGTAGCCGATGCGAAGATAGCCTTCCATGTCCATGGCGCTGCCGGGTGTCAGCATGACGCCGGTGCGCTCCAGCAGCCTGGTGCAGAAGGCTTCGGAAGTGAGCGGGAGGTCGTATTTCAGGAGCGCGGTCGTGCCGGATTTCGGCTTCACCCAGGAAATCAGCGGCTCGCCCTCCACCCATTCGGCGAGGATGGCAAGGTTGCGCCGGGTGATCTCATGGCTGCGCGCAAGAATCTTGTCGCGATTTTCCAGCGCGATGGCTGCGAAATGGTCGTCCAGCATGCCGACGCTGATCGTGTTGTAATCGCGATGGATGGAAACCTTGTGAAGCAGCGCCTTCGGCCCGACGATCCAGCCGAGGCGGAGGCCCGCCAGCGAATAGGTCTTCGACATGCTGCCGGTGCTGATGCCCTTTTCATAAAGATCGGCGATGGAGGCCGTCATGCCGTCGCCCTGCTGGTCCGTGCCGCGATAGACCTCGTCGCAGAGGATCCAGGCGCCGCAGCCGCGCGCGATCTCGACGACCTGCGAGAGGAAGTCGCGATCCATCAGCGAGCCGGTCGGATTGTTGGGGTTGTTGAGGCAGATGAGCTTCGTGCCGGGCGTGGCAAGGCGGCGCAGCTCGGCAAGATCCGGCAGGAAGCCGTGCTCGGGCGTCAGCTTGAGAATGCCGACATCCGCCCCGAAGCTTTCGGGGATCGAATAGTGCTGCTGGTAGGTGGGCAGGACCGAGACGACGCGGTCGCCGGGCTCCACCAGCGTCTCGTGCACCAGCGCATTGGCGCCGATCGCGCCATGGGTGACGACGACATTCTCGATCGCCTGCTTCTCGTAAAGGCCGGCGATCTGTCCGCGCAGCCGGTCGCTGCCCTCGATCGCGCCGTAGGTAAGCTTCATCGGCAGCAGCTCGGACAGGATGTCGTCGCGCTTGCCGGCCATGTCGAGCAGCTCGGCGACCGTCAGCGATTCGACGCAGGTTTCCGCGAGATTGAGCTCGCAATGGTTTTCATAGCGGTTCATCCAGATCTCGACGCCGAAATCGCGTATCTTCATGGCGGGGTCCTTTCGGGTTAGAAAGCGAAAAGCGGGCAGCAGCCCTTCGACACGAACGATAGAGCAGTATATTGCACAGTCAAGAACGCAGCGACGTCCTCGCCCATGTCTCGGGCAACCTGCGCCGCCTCAGGCAGGCAGCGGGTCTCAGCCAGGCGGCACTGGCGGAAGCCTCCGGCATCAGCCGCCGCATGATCGTGGCGCTCGAGGGAGGCGACGCCAATATCAGCCTCTCGAGCCTCGACAAGCTTGCCGCGGCGATGGGCGTCGGCTTCGTCGATCTCGTGCGCGATCCCGCCCGGGCGCCATCCGCTGAGATCAACGAGGTGACGTGGCGGGGAAAGCATGCCGAAAGCACCGCCGTCCTGCTCGGCTCCGCGCCGGCAACGGTGGAGGCGCAGATGTGGCTCTGGTCGCTCGGCCCCGGCGAGCGCTACGAGGCGGAGCCGGACCCGGCCGGCTGGCACGAGATGGTGCTGGTGACGGAAGGCACCCTGCGGCTCGAACTTTCGGGTTCGGTGAAGGACTATCCGGCGGGCAGCTTTGCCGTCTACGGCACCGACCGGCCCTATGCCTATGCCAATCCCGGCGACGTGCCCGTGCGTTTCGTGCGCAACGTCATCGCCTGACCGTCAGCCGGCCAGCAGCCGCCAGCCGATGCCGGCCAGCGCCGCAAGGCCGAGCGTCAGCAGCACAGACGCCTTCAGCCGGAAAAGCGCGAAGGCGGCCGCGGCCGCCAGCAGCGCCGAGGGCAGGACGATCGTCGCAAGGACGGGCAGTTCGATATGGAACGGGCCAGCGGCCAGCACAGTCACCCGGCCGAACAGCGTGTGAATGACGAACCAGACGGCAAGATTGAGGATGACGCCGACCACCGCGGCGGTGATCGCCGACAGGGCGCCGGAAAGGGCGGCATTGCCGCGCAGCTTCTCGATGAAGGGCGCGCCGAGGAAAATCCACAGGAAGCAGGGAACGAAGGTGACCCATGTGGTGAGGATCGCGGCAAACGTCGCGGCCACCATCGGATCGAGGCTGCCGGGATCGCGATAGGCTCCGAGAAAGCCAACGAATTGCAGCACCATGATCAGCGGCCCCGGCGTCGTTTCCGCCATGCCGAGCCCGTCGAGCATCTCGCCCGGCCTCAGCCAGCCGTAGTGCTGCACGGCCTCCTGCGCGACATAGGCAAGCGCCGCATAGGCCCCGCCGAAAGTGACGACCGCCATCTTGCTGAAGAAGATGCCGATCTCGGTGAAGACATTGCCGCCGCCGGCGAAGATCGCGATGAGCGCGACCGGTCCGAGCCAGAGGCCGAGAAGCGCCGCCGATATCTTCAGCGACCAGAGGAGATCGGGGCGGGCATGGGCCGGCGTCCCTTCGCCGAGAAGCGAATCGCGATCCTGCAGCACGGCTCCGCGCGCGGCCGCGTGGCCGGAGGCGGTGCGGAACAGGCGCGATCCCGACCGCGACCCGGCATAGCCGACGATGGCGGCAACGAGGATGATGAGCGGGAACGGCACCTTGAAGGCGAAGATGGCGATGAAGGCGCCGGCAGCAATGGCGATCATCGCCGGATTGACCAGCGCCCGGCTACCGATGCGGAACACCGCCTGCACCACCACGGCCAGCACCGCCGCCTTGAGGCCGAAGAACAGCCCTTCGACGACGCCGGCATCGCCGAAGATCACATAGACATAGCTGAGGGCGAGGATGGAAAGGAAACCCGGCAGGATGAAGAGGAGGCCGGCGACCAGCCCGCCCCAGGTGCGATGCATCAGCCAGCCGATGTAGACGGCAAGCTGCTGCGCCTCCGGCCCCGGCAGCAGCATGCAATAGTTGAGCGCATGGAGAAAACGGCTCTCGCCGATCCAGCGCTTCTCGTCGACGACGATGCGGTGCATGACCGCGATCTGCCCCGCCGGCCCGCCGAAGCTGAGCGCCGCGACCCGCGCCCACACGCGCAGCGCCTCGCCGAAGGAAACACCGTGGCCCTGCCGCGCGTCCGTATTTGCAGGCGCGGTCATTGTCTCATCCATCGAATGTCCTCTCCCCGTCGAACCGGCCCGCTACATGGCCTCTTCTTATGACACGGATTCGACAGCCGCTCCTCACCTTCGCCATTTCAAAAAAGAGGTGGCGCCGGACTGGCGTTCGGCTAGGGTCGCACCACCGGCCGGGGGCACCGCTTTCAGGGACTGTCGGAACTGGTCGCGGACGAGTCGCAGACAGGCTGCACTGGCGTCGAGCGAGGCCCTAAAATCGGGCGCAATTTCTCATCGGGGTCTATCAGCATGGCAGAGTTTCCGCAAAAGGCGAAGGTCGTCATCATCGGTTTGGGTGGCATCGTGGGCGCGTCCATCGCCCACCATCTCATCGAGCGCGGCTGGGACGATATCGTGGGCATCGACAAGTCGGGCATCCCGACCGATATCGGTTCGACGGCGCATGCCTCGGACTTCTGCTACACGACCAGCCACGACTATCTCTCGGTCTGGACGACCCAGTATTCCATCGATTTCTACGAGAAGATGGGCCACTACGCCCGCATCGGCGGCCTCGAAGTCGCCCGCACGGGCGATGACGCATGGATGGAGGAGATCAAGCGCAAGCTTTCCTCCGCCCGCGCCTTCGGCACGCGCGCCCGCTCGGTCTCGCCGTCCGAGATCAAGGAAATGTTCCCGCTGATCGAGGAAGACCAGGTGCAGGGCGGCCTGTTCGATCCCGACGCCGGCCTCGTCATCCCGCGTTCGCAGACCGTCGCGGGCAAGTTGGTCGATGCCGCCGAGAAGTCCGGCAAGCTGCAGGTCTACGGCAACACGCCGGCCACCGCGCTCATCGTCGAGAAGGGCCGCATCAAGGGTGTCGTCACCCATCGCGGCACGATCATGGCCGACCATGTCATCGTCTGCGCCGGCATCTGGGGCCGCCTGATCGCCGAGATGGTGGGCGAGGACCTGCCGGTCATGCCCGTCGACCATCCGCTGACCTTCTTCGGCCCGTACAACGAATTCGAAGGCACCGGCAAGGAAATCGGCTTCCCGCTGCTGCGCGACCAAGGCAATTCGGCCTATATGCGCGACACGGGCGACCCGAAGACCACCGAGGGCGGCCAGATCGAATGGGGTTATTACGAGACCACCAATCCGCGTCTCTGCCATCCGCGCGACATTCTTGAAAAGCACGAGGCGCGCCTGTCGCCCTCACAGCGCGACCTCGACATGGAACAGATCCTCGAGCCGCTCGAAAAGGCCATGGAGCTGACGCCGATCCTCGGCGAACTCGGCTATAACGAAGGCCATTCCTTCAACGGCCTGCTGCAGGTTTCCGCCGGCGGCGGCGCGTCCTGCGGCGAGAGCCAGAAGGTGCGCGGCCTGTGGTACTGCGTCGCCATCTGGGTGAAGGACGGTCCCGGCTACGGCAAGCTGATCGCCGACTGGATGACGGACGGCCGCACCGAGATCGACCACAACTCCATCGACTATTCCCGCTTCTATCCGCACCAGCTGGAAGAGAAGTTCATCGAGGGCCGCACCTACGAGGCCGCCCAGAAGATCTACTTCCCGGCCGTGCACAACCGCGAGCCCTATGCCTCGGGCCGCGGCGTCAAGCGCTCGCCCTTCTACGAGCGCGAGATGGAGCTCGGCGGCTACTTCATGGAACTCGGCGGCTGGGAGCGTGCGCATGGCTACAAGGCCAACGAGCACCTTCTGGAGAAATACGGCGACCGCGTGCCGGTGCGCGAAAACGAGTGGGACAGCCGCCACTTCTGGCGCGTCTCCAATGCCGAGCACCTGGCGCTGAGCGAGGATTGCGGCATCATCAACCTCTCGCACTTCCACATGGTCGATATCGAAGGTCCCGACCATGTCGAGCTCTTGGAATGGCTCTGCGCGGCAAAAATCGGCGGCGATGGCAATATCGGCAAGGGCATCTATACCCACTTCCTCGACGACGAGGGCATGGTGCGCGCCGACTTCACCGTCTTCCGCATGGCCGACCGCTGCCGCCTCGTCAACGGCGCCGATGCCGGCCCGCGCGACTTCCACTACATGAAGCGCGTCGCCGAGGATCGCGGCCTCGACGTCACCATCACCGACACGTCGGAGAAGTTCATCACCATCGGCATCTGGGGTCCGAACGCCCGCGAGAACCTGAAGAAGGTAGTCGCCGATCCCGATGGCCTGAACGTCGAGAACTTCCCCTTCGCCGCGATCAAGCAGATCGAGATCGCCGGCAAGACCGTCACCGCCTTCCGCATCTCCTATGTCGGCGAGCAGGGCTGGGAACTGCACATGAAATACGAGGACGGCCTTGCTGTCTGGGACGCGCTGCGTTCCACCGGCGTCATGGCTGTCGGCGTCGAGACCTATGCCAACTCGCGCCGCATGGAAAAGAGCCTGCGTCTCCAGAACGCCGACCTTCTCACCCAGTACAACCTCATCGAGGCGGATCTTGCCCGCCCGAAGGTCAAGGAAGCCGATTTCCGCGGCAAGGCGAAGCATCTGGAATACAAGGCGCGCGACCACCAGCCCGCCATGCTCTGCACGCTCGTCATGACGGAGAATACGGACAAGAACGGCGTCAAGCGCTACCCGCTCGGCAACCTGCCGGTCGTGGACCCGGCCACCGGCGAAATCCTGATCGACGACCTCGGCCGCCGCTCCTACACCACCTCCATCGCCTTCGGCCCGACCATCGGCAAGAACATCGCGCTTGCCTACCTGCCGCATGCCTATTGCCAGGAAGGCCGCAAGCTCAACATCGAATATTTCGACGAGAGCTACCCGGTCGAGGTGGTCAGCATCGGCTACAAGCCGCTTTACGATCCCGAGAACCTGAAGCCGCGCACGTAAGCGGCCTCACATCAAACGAAAGGGCGTGCCGGTGGAAAGCCGGCACGCCTTTTTCGTTTGCGAAGACTTTGACCGTCCATTCACTTCAAGCACGCCCTCTCCTTCGTTACCCTCGGGTCAAGCCCGACCATGACGAAGGAGAGATTATCGCATCACCGCGCCGTTCTCCGCGACCAGCCGGCCTTCCTTGAAGACCCGCCGGCCTTTCGGCACCGCGACAACCGCCTCCGGCACATGTTCGGCGGCGAGCGTCACGAAGTCGGCCTTGGCGCCAAGCGCGATGCCGTAGCCTTCGAGGCCGAGGGCCTTTGCGCCCGCTGCGGTGACGATATCGAAGGCGGCGGCGAGGTCTTCGTCCGTGTAGAAGCCGGAGCGGTAGCCGATCATCATGGCGCGGCCGAGCATGTCGCCATCGCCGTAAGGCCACCAGGAATCGCGGATATTGTCGTTGCCGGCGAAGACGTTGACACCCTCGGCGCGCAGAAGCGCGACCGGCGGGAAGGCATGGTCTCCGGGCGCGTTGGTCATGATCGAGACGCCGGCGGCGGCGATCTTCGCACCGATGCGGCGGGCGGCATCCCGGTCGAGATTGCCGAGACCGTAGGCGTGGCTGATCGCGACCTTGTGCTGCATGCCGAGCGCCACCGTGCGGGCACAGATTTCCTCCACCGTGAAGGCGCCGAGCGTGCCGAAATCATGGAGATGGATGTCGACCCCGACGCCATGCTTTTCCGCGACGCCAAAGACGACGTCGAGATGGCCCTGAAGATCGCGGTCGAAGCTCGCCGGATCGAGGCCGCCGACGAGATCGGCGCCCATGGCGATGGCCTCGTCCAGAAGCTCCGGCGTGCCAGGGCTTTTCAGGATGCCGCTCTGCGGGAAGGCGACGAGCTGGATATCGATGATGCCGCGATATTCCTCGCGGACCTTCAGGATCGTTTCCAGCGACTTCAGCCCGACGGAGCCGTCGACCATGACATGGCTGCGCATCTGGAGGGAGCCGTTGGCGACGCAAAGCTCGAGCTGGTTGCGGGCACGCTCGTCCATCGGCGCGGCCTGCGCCATGTTTTGCGCCTGGAAGGCGACGCGCTCATGCACATCGAAACCATTCGTGCAGGGTTTGTGCGGGATCCATTTGTCGCCGTAGAAGCTCGTGTCGAGGTGGATATGACCCTCGACGAAGGCCGGCACCAGCAGCGCACCGGCAATGTCGATCTTCCGCGCCGCATCCGACGTCGCGCCGGCCGGCGCGATCGAGACGACGCGTCCGTGCACGACGCCGATATCCTTCAGCGAGCCATCGGCCAGCTTCGCATTGGTGAAAAGAGTTTCCGTCATCTCGCGTCTCCATCATGCGCGACCGGGCCTGCCCGATGGGAGCAAACCATATCGCACACAATTAGACGCGAAAATCGTATACAGTCAATAGGCCGCGGCAACGGCCGGCGAACCGAGCACCACGATGGGCGTGCCGTTCTGCACGCGATTGTAGAGGTCGACGACGTCCTGGTTCATCATGCGCACGCAGCCGGACGAGACGGACTTGCCGATGGTCCACCATTCCGGCGAGCCGTGAATGCGGTAGAGCGTATCCTCGCCGTCGCGGAAGATATAGAGCGCACGGGCACCGAGCGGGTTCTTGAGGCCGGGCTCCATGCCGCCGTTGCGGGAGCTGTAAGGCTCCAGCTCCGGCTGGCGGCCGATCATCTCGTCCGGCGGCGTCCAGCGCGGCCATTCGCGCTTGTACTGGATGACGCCGCGGCCGGCCCATTCGAAACCGGCGCGGCCAAGGCCGACGCCATAGCGCATGGCTTGCCCATCCTCATAGGTGAGGTAGAGGAAATGGCTCGCGGTATCGACGACGATCACGCCGGGGCGCTCGCCGGTGGGGTTCGGCACCATCTGGCGGTAGAAGCGCGGATCGATCTTCTGGTAGGGGATGGCCGGCAGCGGAAACTGCTCGTCGGGCTTCGGCCCGTACATGGCGGCGTAGATGCTGGTATCGACCGGCTCGGGCTCGACGGCCACCCTTTCGCGAACGGGCACCGAGGTGCAGCCGGCCAGAACGGTGGTTGCCAATCCTGCGCTGCCGAGCAGGAAGGACCGGCGGGTTACGCTTTCACCAGTCAATACATGTCCTCACACATCAATCGTCATAGGGATCGGCAAGAGCGGCTTCGGGCCGGCTGACCGGGTATTTCGTCCGCGAGATGCGCGCGGCCATGCCCTTTGCCCCCTCCTGCTTGAGCAGCGAGCGGAAGCTCGGATGCATGCCGCCGTCCGAATAGGAGAAACTGGAAACCGGCGCGGCGCCTGCAAAAGCCGCATCCAGCTTCTTTTGTTCCGCACCGATCTTCGCCATCAGATCATTGTCGGCGCCATCGACAGTGGCCGGGCACTGCGCCAGCGGATCGCTCGGCTCGCCGGTCGCGAATTCCTTGTTGAAGACGTAGCGGCCGCCGCAGACGGAGACTTTCGGCTGGCGCTTGGTGAAGGCGAAAGCGTCGTAGCCCTCTTTCAGGGTGCGCCAGAAGGGCATGTTCGGGTCGCCCTTGTGCTTGGCCATGTTCTCCGTGGTCATGCGGAAGGGATAGGCCTGCACCTGGAAGCGGTCCTGCCCGCTCTCCAGCGCCTTCTGCACGATGGCGTAGATCTCGCCGACGCCCTGGTCCGTCATGGCGTAGCAGCCCGAGGACGAACAGGCGCCATGCACCATCAGCGCCTCGCCCGAATAGCCGAGCGCCGATTCCAGCCTGTTCGGATAGCCGAGGTTGAACGAGACGTAATATTGCGAATTCGGATTCAGCATGCCGGCGGAGACATGGTAGAAGCCTTCCGGCGCCTGCCGGTCGCCGCTCTTCGTCTTGGGCCCGAGCTTTCCGGACCAGCGGCACATCGGATAGGTCTTGAAGAGCGCGTATTTGCCGCTCGTATCGACCTTCCAGACTTCCAACTCGCTTTCCTGCTTGAAGATGCGCACGAGCACGGGGCTCTCCGGGCGCATCTTCTTCTTCGACATCTCGGCTTTCACCTTGTTGGAAAGCTTCGGCGCCTCGGCGAGCGAAGCGACGTCCATGGCCATGCAGCCGGCGAGCAGGCCGCCGGCGACGGTCGCAGCGGCCAAGCGCGCGAGAAGCGGGAGACGCAGGCGGGCAGTTTCAAGAGAAAGACGGTGGCGAAGCGCAAACATGGGTCGTTTTCGGTTTTTCGGGGTCCGTGGTGCGCCGCAGTCCCCGCGGCGCGTCTCGGTTCAGAGTCCAAGCGATTGCTTAGAACTTCGTTAATCTTACGGCCTTCATCGGCCCTCGCGCGGCGTCATGCCTCAGTTTTCACCCCGAATCCGGGGCTGCAGTTCGGCTGGAGCTTAAATCCTCAAGCCCCTTGAGCTTCAACCCCAGCTTTGCGGCTTTCTTTCGACCTGACATCACGGCGCGAACACAATATCGTCAGACGCTTGCGCCGGGCCGCTCTACCGAGAGAAAACTTGATTTGCGACGGCGCCCGCCACATCTCTTGGTGGGCTCATTGAAGAGGCGAATGCTATGCTGACGATCGGCGATCTTTCCAGGGAAACGGGCGTCAAGGTTCCGACCATCCGCTACTACGAGCAGATGGGCCTGCTTTCCCATGCCGAACGTTCCGAAGGCAACCAGCGGCGCTATTCCAGCGAGGAGCGCGACCGGCTCGCCTTCATCCGCCATGCCCGCGACCTCGGCCTCACCATTGACGCGATCCGCGAGTTGATCGACCTCAGCCAGCACCCCGAGCGCCCCTGCCACGACGCCGACCGCATCGCCGCCGAGCAGCTTGCGACCGTGCGGCGCAAGATCGCCCGGCTGCGCAAGCTGGAGGCGGAGCTGGAGCGCATCACCAGCCATTGCCACTCCGACCAGATCAGCGATTGCTACGTCATCCGGGCGCTGGCCAACCACGACCTCTGCACCGACGATCACGACTAGAGCACGTCCGGTGGACTCCGGTTCTCCGAACGTGTTCTAGATTCTTGTTTTTATCGCATTATCCGACGCCGAAGCGATTTCGCTTCGGCTGGAAATGCTCTAGGACGCGGCCAGCAGCTTCAGTTTCTGCAGCTGGTTTTCGCGCGGCTCGTGCATGTCGAGCATGCCTTGCAGGCGGCCGTCGGCGCGGATGAGGAAGAGCCCCGCCGTATGCTCCATCGTATAGCTGTCGGACGCCGTCGGGACCTTCCGATAGAAGGCAGAGAACGCATCCGCCGCCGATTTCGTCTGCGCGGCATCGCCGCGGAGCGCGACGATCCTCGGGTCGAAGGACGTCATGTAGAGCTTCAGCAAATCCGCCGTATCCCGCTCGGGATCGATGGAGACGAAGAGCGGCGTGATGCGATCGGCCGCCGGGCCGATATCCTTCAGGAGCGCCGACAGCTCGAAGAGCGCGGTCGGGCAGACATCCGGGCAATGGGTGAAGCCGAAGAAGACGAGATAGGGCTTGCCGGCAAGATCGGCCGAGCGGAAGGGATCTCCGTCGACCGTCTGCAGGGTGAAGGCGCGCTGTTTCGGCTGGTCCTGGCGCGGGGCGAGGACCGCGGTCAGCACGCCTGCCGCCGCGGTCCCCATGAAGAGAGCGATGAGGGTGCGCCGCTTCATCCCTTGATGGACCTCAGGAGGCGCAGGGCGTTCATCGTGACGAGCACAGTGGCGCCGGTATCGGCGAGGATCGCCGGCCAGAGGCCGGTGATGCCGACGATGGTGGTGACCAGGAAGACACCCTTGAGGCCGAGGGCGATGACGATGTTCTCCGTGATGTTGCGCATGGTGCGCCTGGAAAGATCCGTCATCAGCGCGACGTCGCCGACGCGGCCGTGCAGGATGGCGGCATCCGCCGTTTCCAGCGCCACGTCCGTGCCGCCGCCCATGGCGATGCCGATATTGGCGGCCGCGAGCGCCGGGGCGTCGTTGATGCCGTCGCCGATCTTGCCGACGACGAAGCCTTCGCGCTGGAGTTCGCCGACGATGCGCTGCTTGTCCTCGGGCATCAGCTCGGCGCGGACCTCGATACCGAGTTCGGCGCCGACGGCTTTGGCCGTGCGGGCATTGTCGCCGGTCAGCATGATCGTCTTGATACCGGCGTCGCGCAGGGTCTTCAGGCCGGCGGCGGCATCGGCGCGCGGCTCGTCGCGCATGGCGATGGCCCCGGCGAGAACGCCGTCGACGATCAGCATGGAGACAGTCTTGCCGTCGTCGTTGAGCGCCGTGGTAGCGGCTTGTACCTCCGGCGAGAGCGTGACGCGATCGGCGGCAGCCTTGGGCGAGCCGAGGAAGATGTCCTTGCCCTCGACGGTGGCGGTGACGCCCTTGCCGCCCAGCGCACGGGAGCCGGTGGCGACCGGGGGAACGACGCCGTCGTCGGCAGCCTTGCCGAGAATGGCGAGGGCCAGCGGATGGCTGGAGCCGACCTCCAGCGCGGCGGCGAGGCGCAGGACCTCAGCCGCCGGCTGGGAGAAGGCGACGATGTCGGTGACGACAGGCTTGCCCTCGGTCAAAGTGCCGGTCTTGTCGAAGGCGATGGCGGTGAGCTTGCCGAGGCCTTCCAGCACCGCGCCGCCCTTCATGAGCAGGCCGCGCCGCGCGCCGGCCGAAAGCGCGGCGGCGATGGCGGCAGGCGTGGAGATGACCAGCGCGCAGGGGCAGCCGATCAGCAGGACGGCAAGGCCCTTGTAGACCCATTCGCTCCAGATGCCGCCGAAGAAGAGCGGCGGGATGACCGCGACGAGCGCGGCGACGACGACCACGCCGGGCGTGTAATATTTGGAGAAGCGGTCGATGAAGCGCTCGGTGGGGGCCTTCGATTCCTGCGCTTCCTCGACCAGCTTGATGACGCGGGCGATGGTGTTGTCGGATGCGGCGGCGGTGACGCGGATGCGCAGGGCGGCATCGCCGTTGACCGTACCGGCGAAGACCGTGTCGCCGACTTCCTTGCGCACGGGCGTGCTTTCGCCGGTGACGGGCGCTTCGTCGATGGCGCTTTCGCCCTCGATGATCGTGCCGTCGGCGGAAATGCGGTCGCCCGGACGCACGAGGATAACGGCACCGACGGCAAGCTGCTCGGCCGGCACTTCCTTCGTGCGGCCCTCCCCTTCTTCCAGAAGCGCGGTCTTGGGCACGAGGGCGGAGAGCGAGCGGATGCTGTCGCGCGCCTTGCCGGCGGCAACGCCCTCCAGCAGTTCGCCGACGAGGAACAGGAAGACGACGGCGGCCGCTTCCTCCGTGGCGTTGATGATGACGGCGCCGACGGCGGCAATGGTCATCAGCATCTCGATGGAGAAGGGCGTGCCGGCGAGCACCGCCATGATGGCGCGGCGGGCGATCGGCACGAGACCGACGAACATCGCGATGATGAAGGCATAGGTCTCGATCGCCGGGAAGAGATGGCCGATACCGTAGGCGACGACCAGCGATGCGCCGGCGAGAATGGTGAGGCGGCCCTTCTTGCCTTTCCACCACGGGCCTTCCGATGGGCCGTGGTCGTGCCCATGCAGCCCTTCGATGGCGGCTGCTTTCGGCTTGGCGTCGTGGTCGTGGCCGGCGTGATCATGGTCGTGGTGGTCGTGATCATGTGCATGGTCGTGATCGTGCCCATGATTGCAGCCGGGGCCGTGCACATGCTTGCCCGCCGGCTTTTCCGCTGCCACTGCCGCGCCCGGCGTCACCGTATAGCCGAGGCCGGAGACCTTGCGGCGGATCGCCTCCAGGTCACTCGTCACGTCGTGCTGCACGCGCATCGTCCCGGCTGTGACGGAAACGGAAACGTCCGCGACCCCCGGCATGCGGCGCACGGCCGTATCGATCTTGCTGGCGCAGGAGGCGCAATCCATGCCCTCCACCCGGAAACGCGTCTCTTTCACATCCGACATCGCATAATCCTCTTCAGTCTGTTGAGGATGTTCTACGACCTCTAGCGACTAGAGGTGCAAGTACCGATTTCGAAAAAAATCGGCCAAAGTACCGCATTGAATTCTGCGGCCGGCCTGTGCTAGAGAGCGCCCACTTATTGCAGGTTTCATCTGCTGGTTGGGGAGGACGCCATGTCTTGCGACGCCCTCTTCCAATCGGGGATGGGCTCGGTAGATGCCCCCCGAACGGAAGAACGCTTTACGATGCGTGCCATCGCGGCACGGTCTGGCTTAGACGCCGTTACGCCCGACGCCTCCGTGCGGCCGGCGAAGACACCGCGCCTGCCCGTCCTCCATTTCACCCGATACCTTGACCGTGCGAACAGCGCCAGGGCGCTGTCACATCGCCGTGTCCGGACGACGATACCGTAACAGACGGTTCCTTTCCTGAGCCCACGCGGAGCGGGAGGCTGACGCCTCTTCTGCCGCGATTCCTCGCGTTCCGGCGCTGCCGGCGCGCGATCCACAGCAAGAAGACAGGTCCTCCATGTCCCTGAACACGCCCTACTATCTGATCGACAAGTCGAAGCTTCTCGCCAACATGGAAAAGATCGCACTGCTGCGCGAGATTTCCGGCGCCAAGGCGCTGCTGGCGCTGAAGTGCTTCGCCACCTGGTCGGTCTTCGATTTCATGCGGGACTACATGGACGGCACCACCTCCTCGTCGCTGAACGAGGTGCGCCTCGGCCACGAGCGCTTCGGCAAGGAAACGCACGCCTATTCCGTCGCCTATGCCGATTACGAGATCGACGAGGTCATCAGCCACGCCGACAAGATCATCTTCAACTCTGTCAGTCAGCTCGACCGCTTCTCGGACAAGGCTTCCGGCATCGTCCGTGGCCTGCGCCTCAATCCGGGCATCTCCTCGTCGAGCTTCGACCTTGCCGACCCCGCCCGCCCCTTCTCGCGCCTCGGCGAATGGGATGTGAAGAAGGTCGAACCGGTCATGGACCGCGTCTCGGGCTTCATGATCCACAACAACTGCGAGAACGGCGATTTCGACCTCTTCGACCGCATGCTCGGCACCATCGAGGAGAAGTTCGCGCCCCTCCTGAAGAAGGCGGAATGGGTGAGCCTCGGTGGCGGCATCCACTTCACCGGCGCGGACTACCCGCTGGAAAAATTCGCCGAGCGGCTGAAGCGCTTTGCCGGCGAATACGGCGTGCAGGTCTATCTGGAGCCGGGCGAAGCTTCGATCACCAAGTCCACTTCGCTTGAAGTGACCGTGCTCGACACGCTCAACAACGGCAAGGACCTCGCCATCGTGGACTCATCCATCGAGGCGCACATGCTGGACCTGCTGATCTACCGCGAGAGCGCCAAGCTTTCCCCGAACACCGGGCCGCACCGCTATATGGTCTGCGGCAAGTCCTGCCTTGCCGGTGACATCTTCGGCGAGTTCAATTTCGAGCAGGAACTGAAGGTCGGCGACCGCATTTCTGTCCAGGACGCCGCCGGCTACACTATGGTCAAGAAGAACTGGTTCAACGGCGTGAAAATGCCGGCGATCGCCATCCGTGAACTCGATGGCAGCATCCGCACCGTCCGCGAATTCGATTACGCGGACTACGAAACAAGCCTTTCCTAATCCCCCTCATCAACCCCAGAAGGAGCTATTCCGGGAAATGAAGAAGAACGTGCTCATCATCGGCGCCGGCGGCGTTGCACAGGTCGTTGCGCATAAGTGCGCCCAGAACAACGACGTGCTCGGCGACATCCACATCGCTTCGCGCACCAAGGCGAAGTGCGACAAGATCATCGCGTCCGTTCATGAGAAGAAGGCGATGAAGCAGCCGGGCGTGCTCGAAGGTCACGCCCTCGACGCGCTCGACATCGAGGCCACCAAGGCGCTCATCACGTCGACGAAGTCCGAGATCGTCATCAATGTCGGCACCGCCTTCCTCAACATGTCGGTGCTGCGCGCCTGCATGGATACGGGCGTCGCCTATATCGACACCGCGATCCACGAAGAGCCGGGCAAGATCTGCGAGACCCCGCCGTGGTACGGTAACTACGAGTGGAAGCGCGCCGCCGAATGCGAGGAGAAGGGCATCACCGCCATTCTCGGCGCCGGCTTCGACCCGGGCGTCGTCAACGCCTATGCCAAGCTCGCCAAGGACGAATATCTCGACAAGGTGACGGATGTCGACATCGTCGACATCAATGCCGGCAGCCACGGCAAGTACTTCGCCACGAACTTCGACCCGGAAATCAACTTCCGCGAATTCACCGGCGTCGTCTATTCCTGGCAGAACGGCCAGTGGCAGACCAACAAGATGTTCGAGATCGGCAAGGACTACGACCTGCCGGTCGTCGGAACGCGCCGCGCCTATCTGTGCGGCCACGACGAGGTGCATTCGCTCGCCAAGAACATGGACGGCGCGAATGTGCGCTTCTGGATGGGCTTCGGCGATCACTACATCAACGTCTTCACCGTGCTGAAGAACCTCGGCCTGCTCTCCGAGCAGCCGGTCAAGACGGCCGAAGGCCAGGAAGTCGTGCCGCTCAAGGTCGTCAAAGCCGTGCTGCCCGATCCGGCATCGCTCGCCCCCGGCTACGAGGGCAAGACCTGCATCGGCGACTACGTGAAGGGCCTGAAGGACGGCAAGGAAAAGACCGTCTTCATCTACAACGTGGCCAACCACAAGGAAGCCTATGAGGAAGTCGGCTCGCAGGGCATCTCCTACACCGCCGGCGTTCCGCCGGTCGCCGCCGCGATGCTCGTCGCCACCGGCGAGTGGGACGTGAAGAAGATGGCGAATGTGGAAGAACTGCCGCCGAAGCCCTTCATCAACCTCCTGAACCGGATCGGCCTGCCGACCCGCATCCAGGACGAGGACGGCGACCGCGCCGTCAGCTTCTAAGCTCGATGCCCATGCCGTGGACGGCATGGGCAAGGCTGCCAAAACGGAAAGGCCGGCGTAATGCCGGCCTTTCTCATGACGGCTATCGCCAATCAGGCGATCTTCTCGATCTCCAGTTCCTGCCCGCCCATCGTCACCACATCGCCGACCGCCTTGCCCATGAGGAGGCGCGCGACGGGGGAGACATAGGAGATCGACCCTGCCTTGGGATCGGCCTCGTCCTCGCCGACGATGCGGTAGGTCTGCACGCGGCCGTCGTCCCGGTTGAAGGTGACGGTGCTGCCGAAGGCGACGGCGTCGTTCGTCGCGGGAGCCGGAACGAGCTGGGCGGTGCGCAGCCGCTCGGAGAGGTAGCGAAGGTCCCGAACGGGGCCGGCCAGCTGGCGGCGGCGCTCATTGATGTCCTCGATCGCGTTGGCGGCCTCATAGGCCTCCCTGGCCTCCTGAAGCTGGCTCTCGAGCGCCTTCAGGCCCGTCTCCGTCACGAGATTGGGATGCGGAGAAACGGGGCGGTCCGGCAGCTGCGTTTCCGCCGCTGTCTCCGCGCTCTCTTCCTTGACGAATGCAACGCTCACGCGCGAACTCCGTTATGACCACGCAATCCACGCCGCCCAATGGTCTGGCGGCCGGCATTGCTCAAAAGCCTATCCTTACGGACATTCGCGCGCGAAAGCTACCGCAGCCAGATGGCAAGGTCGGAAGGCTTGCGGCCGCGACGCTTCTGCGCGCCAAGCTTTTCCCAAGCGAATTTCTTCGCCGCCGCCTCGGCCGCCTCGCGGGTCGGATAGGCATCCGGCAGCACATAGTCCTTGCCCTCGCAGCACACCAGCGCACGGCAACTGAGAACGTCGAAATGCAATTGGATATCGGTCTGTTCGTTCATTTCGCCCTCCCTTCACGGCAGGAATCGAACACGCAACAGCCCCGGAAGTTCCGGGCCCTCACGGCTTTGTGCGAAAGCGTACGGACGACGGAACGCTTCGCGTAAAAAGCCCCGGCGAAAGTCACATTCGCCGGGGTCGAGAGGACGGAAGGAAGCTTGCAGACCTCAGATGATGCCGCCACCGCCTGCGACGGAAGCGGGGCGCTCGGCGGCCACCTTGGCGCGATAGCCGCTGGCCCGATAGGTCGCGACGGGGTCGACGGCGCCGCCCGTGCGGCGGCGGGCCTCGGCGAGGATCGGCTCCACGTCGGTGCGGTAGGCGCGCTTGAGCGTCTCCGTCGCCATCAGGGCGTCGTTGTCCTCCTGGTAGCCGGAAAGCGCCGTGCGGTCGACGAGGAGGGCCTGCGCGTAGGCGCGGCGGATTTCGTTCGCGCTGTTGATCAGGCTCTCGATCGGGTCGGTGACGTTGTGCGACTGGTCGATCATGTGGGCAGGATGGAAGCCTTCCACGCCGCGCGCTTCCGCATCCACCAGCTCGTTGAAGACGAGGAAGAGCCGGTAAGGCTCGATGGCGCCGGCATCGAGGTCGTCGTCGCCATATTTGGAATCGTTGAAGTGGAAGCCGCCGAGCTTGCCGAACTGGATGAGCCGGGCGACGACCATCTCGATATTGGTGTTCGGCGCGTGATGGCCGAGGTCGACGAGGCACTGGGCCTTGGGGCCGAGCGTCTGGGCGATCAGGTAATTGGTGCCCCAGTCCTGCACGACCGTCGAATAGAAAGCCGGCTCGTACATCTTGTGCTCGGAGAAGAGCTTCCAGTCATCCGGCAGGCCCTTGTAGATCTCCGCCATAGCGGCAAGGTAGCGCTCGAACGCCTTGGTGAAATTGCTCTGGCCGGGGAAGTTGGAGCCGTCACCGATCCAGACCGTCAGCGCCTTGGAGCCGATGGCCTTGCCGATCGCGATGCATTCCAGATTGTGCTCGACCGCCTGGGCGCGTGTCGCCGCGTCAGTGTGGCTGAGCGAACCGAATTTGTAGGAATGTTTCTGGCCGGGCGCATCGGAGAAGGTGTTGGAGTTCATGGCGTCGAAGCCGAGGCCGAGCGCATCGCCCTTCGCCTTCAGTTCCTTCGGATCGGCCTTGTCCCACGGGATATGCAGCGAGACATTGGGCGTGGCGCGCGTCAGCTGCTGGATGACGGCGCAGTCGTCCAGTTTGTCGAAGATGCCGCGCGGCTCGCCGGTGCCGGGAAAGCGCGCAAAGCGCGTGCCGCCCGTGCCGACGCCCCAGGAGGGGACGGCGACGAAGAACTTTTCGACCTTGGCCGTGACGGCCTCGATGTCGATGCCACGGCGGGCGAGGTTCGCACCGAGCGCCTCGTAGTCTTCCTTCAGCGCCGAGGCGCGCCTGTCGTTTTCCCGCGCGACGACATCCTGCGCGATCCTGAATTCAGCCATTCCATCCTCCCTGATCCACGCGGACTAGCGCGGGAAACTCTGCGCGTTGCCGGCATCCACGTTGATGATGTTGCCCGTCGACTTTGCCGAAAGGTCCGATGCGAGGAAATAGATCGCCTCGGCGATGTCCTCCGGGAAGACGTTGAGCTTGAGCATCGAGCGCTTGCGGTAATGCTCCTCCAGCTCGCTCACCTCGATCTTCGAGGAGGCGGCGCGCTGTTCGCGCCACTCGCCGCCCCAGATCTTCGAGCCGCGCAGCACCGCGTCCGGATTGACCGTGTTGACGCGGATGCCCGCTTCCGCGCCTTCCAGCGCAAGGCAGCGCGCAAGATGGATCTCGGCGGCCTTGGCCGTGCAATAGGCCGAGGCGTTGGGCGAGGAGGCAAGGCCGTTCTTGGAGGCGACGAAGACCACGTTGCCGCCGATATTCTGGCGGCGGAACAGGCGGAACGCCTCGCGGGAGACAAGGAAATAGCCGGTCGCGAGAATATCGATATTCTTGTTCCACATCGAAAGCTCCGTGCTTTCGACGGGCGCGGAAGAGGCGATGCCCGCATTGGAGACGAGGATATCGACGCCGCCGAATTCGACGCAGGCCTCCGCGAAGGAAGAAATGACGCCCGCCTCGTCCGTCACGTTGAGCGTGACGGTGCGCACGACATCGCCGCTATACTTCTTCGCGAAATCCGCACCGACTTCCGCCAGCGCATTGCCATCGATATCGGCCAGCACCACGCAGGCGCCCTCGCCCGCCAGCCGTTCTGCCGTCGCGCGGCCGATGCCGCCGGCGCCGCCCGTCACGAAGGCGACACGGCCGGCAAGGCTCTTCGGCTTCGGCATGCGCTGGAGCTTTGCCTCCTCCAGCAGCCAATATTCGATGTCGAAGGCCTCCTGCTCGGGCAGTCCCTGATATTCGGAAACCGTGGAGGCGCCGCGCATCACGTTGATGGCGTTGACATAGAACTCACCGGCGATGCGCGCCGTCGCCTTGTCCTTGGCGAAGGAGAGCATGCCGACACCGGGAACGAGGAAAATGACCGGGTTCGGATCGCGCATGGCCGGTGAATTGCCGCGCTTGCAGGCTTCATAGTAGCGCGTGTAGTCGGCGCGGTAATCTTCCAGCGCCTTGTCGAGGCCGGCGATCACGGCATCCACGTCGGGCTTTGCCGGATCGAAATCGACGATCAGCGGGCGGATCTTAGTGCGCAGGAAATGGTCCGGGCAGGAAGTGCCGAGCGCGCCAAGCGGCTTCAGGTCCTTCGAATTGACGAATTCCAGTACGGCGGCCTGGTCGTCGAAATGGCCGAGCTTGCGCTCGCCCTTGCCGATGCGGCCGCGGATTTCCGGCATGAGCTTCGCAGCGACGGCACGGCGCCCGGCTTCATCGAGGCTCTTGGCGACGGCGCCGCCGAAGATCGTCTTGCCTTCCGTCTCCCTGCCGAACCATTCGATCGCCCGGTTGATGATGTCGAGCGTCAGCAGGTAGCAATCCCTAGCGTCGTCCGCCCAGGTGAAGAGCCCGTGGCTTTCGAGCACGACGCCCTTGGCCTTGGGATTCGCCTTGACGAAGGCTTCGAGGTCGAGGCCGAGCTGGAAGCCGGGGCGGCGCCAGGGCAGCCAGCCGATCTCCTCGCCGAAGATCTGCGCCGTCAGCGCCTTCGAATTCTTCGCGGCGGCGATGGCGATGATCGCGTCCGGGTGCATGTGGTCGACATGCACATGGGGCACGAAGCCGTGCAGGGGCGTATCGATGGAGGCGGCGCGCGGGTTGAGGTTGAAGGTGCAGTGCGGCAGGAAGCCGACCATGCGGTCCTCGTCCTCGACGCCCCTGTAGATGCCCTTCAGCGCTTCCAGCTTCTCCATGTAGAGCGTGGCGAAACCGTCGAGCTTGATCGTGCCGACGTCGCCGCCGGAGCCCTTCACCCACAGAACGCGGACCTTTTCGCCCGTCAGCGGATCGGTTTCCTCCACCTTGGCCGAGGTATTCCCGCCGCCATAGTTGGTGATGCGCTTGTCGGCGCCGAGGAGATTGGAGCGGTAGAGCAGCTTGCCGGGCTCGTCGAGCCTCGCGGCATAGGCGTCGTCCCAACGGTTTTCGAGAAGGCGGGGCTGGCCCGTCATGACATCCTCCCTGGTCTGTCCAATCACGGGATGCCGGCGCGGCTTCCCGTCTCCTTTGCCAGAGCTATGGCGCACCTTGCCTCGCAATGTCAATCATTTTTGATCATTAAAGATCATTGTGCAGTGCAATATGCTCTTTTTTGATCGTTTCTGATTGACAAGATAAATTGAATGCGAATAAATCATACTGAGGAGGAGCCCCATGCACGAACGCGAACGCCATCGCATCATTTTGAGCGCGATCCAGGAAAAGCCCGTCGTGACGGTGCAGGATATCGCCGAACTGACCGAGGCATCCGAAGCCACGATCCGCCGCGACATCGCCGCGCTGCATGTGCAAGGCAAGCTGCGCCGCGTGCGCGGCGGCGCCGAGGCCGTGCATCCGCCGCAGCTCGGCAATCTGGCAGCGCGTCCGTTCAAGGTCTCCGAATCGATCAACATCGATCGCAAGCGCGCAATCGCCCGCCGCGCGGTGGAGCTCTGCGAGGAAGGCGACTCGATCATCATCAACGGCGGCACCACGACGTTCCAGATGGTGCATTTCATGTCGGCCCGCCGCCTGCAGGTCATGACCAATTCCTTCGCCATCGCCGAGCATCTGGTGAAGCATTCCAAATGCACGGTGAGCGTTCCCGGCGGCGCGATCTACCGCGACCAGAGCCTCATCCTCTCACCCTTCGACAATGACGCGATCCGCAATTTCTATGCGCGGCGCATGTTCATCGGCGCACAGGGCGTCAATGCACTCGGCATCATGGAGGCGGACGCGCTGGTCATCCAGAGCGAGCAGAAGCTGATGCGGCAGGCGGAAGAGCTGATCGTCATGGTCGATTCCAGCAAGTTCGAGCGGCGCTCCAGCCTCATTCTGTGCCCGCTGGAGAATGTCACCACGATCATCACCGACGACAGGATTTCGGACGAGGCGGCCGCCATGGTCGCCCATGCCGGCATAAGGCTCATCACGGTGAAGCCCATGGCTTCGACCGAGAAGGAGGATTCCACCTCGGCGGCCTGACAAGGCGGGCGGCCGGGAGGATCGAACGTTTCAACACTGGGAGGAAAACCATGAAACTGACCACCAAACTGCTCGCCGGCGCGGCGCTCGCGCTTGCCGCCATGGTATCCACGGCCAATGCCGCGGACATGAAGATCGCCCTTCTCGTCAAGTCGCTCGGCAACGGCTTCTTCGAAGCCGCCAACAAGGGCGCGGAGGAAGCCGCCAAGGAACTCGGCGGCGTCGAGATCATCTATACCGGCCCGACCACGACGACGGCCGAAGGCCAGATCGAAGTCATTAACTCGCTGATCGCGCAGGGCGTCGACGCCATCGCAATCTCCGCCAACGACCCGGACGCCGTCGTCCCGGCGCTGAAGAAGGCGCAGCAGCGTGGTATCAAGGTCATCTCCTGGGATTCGGGCGTGGCGCCGGAAGGCCGCATCATGCACCTCAACCCGTCTTCCAACGAGCTGATCGGCAAGATGTGCCTGCAGCTCGCCAAGGACCACCTGCCGGACGGCAAGGGTGACTTCGCGATCCTCTCGGCAACGACGACCTCGACCAACCAGAACACCTGGATCGAGGAGATGAAGAAGCAGATCAAGGACTTCCCGGGTCTCAACCTCGTCACCACCGTCTATGGCGACGACCTGGCCGACAAATCCTACCGCGAGGCCAACGGCCTCCTGACCTCGCAGCCGAACGTCAAGGTCATCGTCGCCCCGACGACGGTCGGCGTCCTCGCCGCCTCGCAGGCCGTCAAGGATGCCGGCAAGATCGGTGAAGTCTACGTGACAGGCCTTGGCCTGCCCTCCGAGATGGCTGGCGCCATCAAGTCGGGCGCGACCAAGGAATTCGCCATCTGGAACCCGATCGACCTCGGCTATTCCGCCACCCAGATCGCCTATCACCTCGTCAAGGGTGACACGGACGGCGCGCCGGGCTCGGAAATCGAAGCCGGCCGCATGGGCAAGATCAAGGTCGGCGACAATGGCGAAGCCGCCATGGCCGATCCCTTCGTCTACGACGCCTCGAACATCGACCAGTTCTCGAAGATCTTCTGATCCTTCGAACCAGCCTCCCGGCGGCTCCGGCCGCCGGGTTTCCTTTCCTTTTCCGGTACAGTCGATGACGAGCGCAGCAGCTTCCATTCCGGTCGCGAGGACCGAGGCGGCGGGAACGCCCATTCTGGAGATGCGCGGCATCTCGCAGATCTTCCCCGGCGTGAAGGCGCTCGACGGCGTCGATATCGCGCTCTATCCCGGCGAGGTGACGGCGCTGATCGGCGAGAACGGCGCGGGCAAATCGACGCTGGTGAAGATCCTCACTGGCATCTACCGCCCGAACGAGGGCGAGATCGTCATGGACGGCCAGCCCGTGACCTTCGCCAACGCGCAGGCCGCCATCGACGCCGGCGTGACGGCGATCCATCAGGAGACCGTGCTTTTCGACGAATTGACGGTCGCCGAGAACATCTTCCTCGGCCACGCGCCGCGCACGCGCTTCGGCCTCATCGACTGGAAAACCATCAACGAGCGCGCCCGCGCGCTGATGCACCAGCTCGAAAGCAATATCGACCCGACGATCAAGCTGAAGGACCTCTCCATTGCCCAGCGGCATCTGGTGGCGATCGCCCGGGCGCTTTCCGTCGAGGCCCGCATCGTCATCATGGACGAGCCGACGGCCGCCCTTTCCCGCAAGGAGATCGACGATCTCTTCCGCATCGTCGAAAACCTGAAGAAACAGGGCAAGGCCATCCTCTTCATCAGCCACAAGTTCGACGAGCTTTACGAGATCGCCGACAGTTACGCCGTCTTCCGCGACGGGCGCATGGTGGGCGCAGGCCGGCTGAAGGAAACGCCGCAGGAGGAGATCGTGCGGCTGATGGTCGGCCGCGACGTGCATGACGTCTTCCCCAAGAGCAAGGTCGCCATCGGCGAGACCGTGTTCAGGGTCGAGGGCTACTGTCACGACACGGAATTCCGCGACATCTCCTTCGACCTCCGGCGCGGCGAGATCCTCGGCGTCTATGGCCTGATCGGCGCGGGACGCTCGGAACTCTGCCAGTCGCTGTTCGGCATGACCGTTCCGGCCTCGGGAAAGACCTTCCTCAACGGGCGCGAGATCGCCATCCGCTCCTCCGCCGACGCCATTGCCGCCGGCATCGTCTATGTGCCGGAAGAGCGCGGCCGCCACGGCCTCGCGCTCGAAATGCCGATCTACCAGAACATGTCGCTGCCCTCGCTCGCCCGCACCTCGACGCGCGGCTTCCTGAAAGCGATCAACGAGTTTTCGCTGGCGCGCAAATATGCCGAGCGGCTGGACCTTCGCGCCGCCGCACTCTCCGTGCCGGTCGGCACGCTTTCGGGCGGCAACCAGCAGAAGGTGGTGATCGGAAAATGGCTCGCCACGAAGCCGAAGGTCATCATCCTCGACGAGCCGACCAAGGGCATCGACATCGGCTCCAAGGCCGCCGTGCATGCCTTCATCTCGGAACTTGCCGGCGAAGGCCTTTCCATCGTCATGATCTCCTCCGAGCTGCCGGAAATCCTCGGCATGTCGGACCGCGTGATGGTGATGCGCGAGGGGCTGATGGCCGGCCTGTACGACCGCGACGGGCTGACGGCGGAAACGCTGGTGCGCGCGGCGACCGGCAACGCATAGGGACGGATGAGCATGCAGCGTCTTCTCAAGAACCGTGAACTCCTGCTGGCCCTGATCATCCTCGTGATGATCGCCGGCTTCGCGACGCGCGCGGCCGGCTTCGCCTCCCCTGTCAATCTCGCCAATATCTTCAACGATACGTCGATCCTGATCATCCTCGCCCTCGGCCAGATGACGGTCATCCTGACCAAGTCGATCGACCTTTCGGTCGCTGCCAACCTTGCCTTCACCGGCATGGCTGTCGCCATGCTGGACGCGGCCTATCCCGGCCTGCCGCTGGCGCTGCTCATCGTGCTTGCCGTCGGCATCGGCGCTGCGCTCGGGGCGATCAACGGCTTCCTCGTCTGGCTGCTGCAGATCCCGCCCATCGTCGTGACGCTCGGCACGCTCACCATCTATCGCGGCATGGCCTTCGTACTTTCGGGCGGCGGCTGGGTGAACGCCCACCAGATGACGCCCGATTTCCTCAACCTGCCGCGCTTTCCCGTCCTCGGCCTGCCGATCCTCTCCTGGCTCGCCATCGTCATCGTGCTGATGATGTGGTTCGTGCTGACGCGCACGCCCTTCGGCCGCGCCGCCTATGCCTCGGGCGGCAACCCCACGGCCGCCGTCTATGCCGGCATCGATGTCGGCCGCTCGCGTTTCCTCGCCTTCGTCCTGTCGGGCGCGCTCGCCGGCCTTTCCGGCTATCTCTGGGTCTCGCGCTATGCGGTGGCCTATGTCGACATCGCCGCCGGTTTCGAGCTGGACAGCGTGGCGGCCTGCGTCATCGGCGGCATTTCCATTGCCGGCGGCATCGGCAGCGTGATCGGCACGGTGCTCGGCGCACTTTTCCTCGGCGTCATCAAGAACGCGCTGCCCGTCATCGGCATCTCGCCCTTCGCACAGATGGCGATCTCGGGCGTCGTCATCATCCTCGCCGTCGTCTTCAACGCCCGCGCCGAGAAGAAGAAAGGCCGCATCATCCTGCGCGACCGCGCCGCCAAGGAGAGGCTGGCATGAATACCGAGACTGCAATCCGCCGCCATATCCCCGACCGGCTCGGCACGCCGATGAAGCGGCTGCTGGCAAGCTGGGAGGTGCTGCTCTTCTGCGTGGCCGTCCTCATCTTCATCGCCAATTCACTGGCCTCGCCCTATTTCCTCGATGCCTGGAACCTCTCGGACGCGACGTTCAACTTCACGGAAAAGGCACTGGTCGCCTTCGCCATGGCGCTGCTGATCATCGCCGGCGAGATCGACCTTTCCGTCGCCGCGATCATCGCGCTCGCCTCCACCGCCATGGGCGCGGCGGTGCAGATGGGCATCGGCACGCCCGGCCTCGTGCTGATCGGCATCGGCACCGGCCTTGTCTGCGGCGCGTTCAACGGTCTGCTCGTCGCCGGCCTCAAGCTGCCGTCCATCGTCGTCACCATCGGCACGATGAGCCTCTTCCGCGGTATCTCCTACATCGTGCTCGGCGACCAGGCCTATGGCAAATATCCCGCCGACTTCGCCTGGTTCGGGCAGGGCTACGTCGTCTGGGTCTTCTCCTTCGAATTCGTGCTCTTCCTCGTCATGGCCGCGGTCTTCGGCGTGCTGTTGCACAAAACGAATTTCGGCCGCCACGTCTATGTCATCGGCAACAATGCCATGGCCGCCCGTTTCTCGGGCATCCCGGTCGACCGGGTGAAGTTCATCCTCTTCCTTTTGACCGGCCTGATGAGCGGCATCGCCGCCGTCTGCCTCACCTCGCGCCTCGGCTCCACCCGGCCCTCCATCGCGCAAGGCTGGGAACTGGAGATCGTGACCATGGTGGTGCTCGGCGGGGTCTCGATCCTCGGCGGGGCGGGCACGATTGCCGGCGTCGTCATCGCCGCCTTCGTGATGGGCCTCGTCACCTTCGGCCTCGGCCTCCTCAACGTGCCCGGCATCGTCATGTCCATCTTCATCGGCCTGCTGCTGATCGTCACCATCGCCTTGCCGATCGTCGCACGCCGGATCAAGCATGCGAGGAGAGCCTGATGGAACGGCACGCATTCAAGATGAAGCTCCATCCCGGCATGGAGGCGGAATACAGGAAGCGCCATGACGAGATCTGGCCCGAACTGGTCGCCCTGCTGCGCGAGGCCGGTGCGTCCGATTACTCCATTTATCTCGACCCGGAGACCAACATCCTCTTCGGCATCCTCACCCGGCCGGGGGACCACACGATGGCGGCTCTGCCCGACCATCCCGTGATGAAGCGCTGGTGGGCGCACATGGCCGATATCATGGAGACCAACCCGGACAATTCCCCCGTCCAGAGCGACCTCGTTCCCGTCTTCCACATGCCATGACCGCTTATCGCCGCATCGCCGTCCTCGATATCGGCAAGACCAACGCCAAGGTCGTCGTCCTCGACGCTGTAACCGGCGCGGAGATCGCAGCCGCGCGAATGGCCAACACCGTTCTGAAGGATGGCCCCTATCCGCATTACGACGTCGAAGCCCTCTGGGCCTTCACACTGGACGCCTTCCGACGCTTTGCGAAGGAACCCGGCTTCGACGCGATCTCCATCACGACGCACGGCGCCTCCGCCGCCCTGCTCGACGCCGATGGCCGGCTCGCCATGCCGGTGCTCGACTACGAGCACGAATATCCGCAGGCGATCCGCGACGCCTATGACGCGCTTCGCCCGTCCTTTGCCGAAACACGCTCGCCGCGCCTGTCGATGGGCCTTAATGTCGGGGCGCAGCTGCATTACCAGAAGACTGTATTTCCGGACGCCTTCGCCAAGGTGACGACCATCGCCACCTACCCGCAATACTGGGCGGCGCGGCTGACCGGCATCGCGGCGAACGAGGTGACCTCGCTCGGCTGCCACACCGATCTCTGGAACCCACAGACGGGCGACTATTCGTCGCTGGTCGACACGCTCGGCATCCGCCCGCTGATGGCACCGATCCGGCCGGCCTTCGACGCCCTCGGCCCCCTCCTGCCGGAGATTGCCGAAGCCATCGACGTCTCCGTGCCGGTCTATTGCGGCATCCACGATTCCAATGCCTCGCTGCTGCCGCATCTGGTGGCGCGGCAGGCGCCCTTCTCGGTCGCCTCGACCGGGACATGGGTGATCAACTTCGCGGTCGGCGGCGATCTGGAGCATCTCGACCCGGCGCGCGACACACTCGCCAATGTCGATGCCTATGGCCGCGCCGTGCCTTCCTCCCGCTTCATGGGCGGGCGGGAATACGAAATACTCTCCGCGGAAATCGGCAGCGTGGCGGATGAAGCTATCCTCGCGGCCCTGCCCGCGGTGGTCGAAAAGAAGCGGATGCTCACGCCGAATGTCGCGCCGGGCTCCGGCCCCTTCCCCGGCCATCAAAGGCGATGGCTGAACGCGGAGGGCGCGAGCCCCGCCGAGCGGCATGCGGCCGCCTGCCTCTACCTCGCCCTGATGAACGAAGCCTGCCTCGGCCTGATCGGGGCAAAAGGACCGACGATCGTCGAGGGACCATTTGCGGCGAACCGGCTCTACCTCACTCTTTTGGCCACATTGACCGGCCGGCCGACCATCGCCGTGCCGGGCTCCACCGGTACCAGCCAGGGCGCCTCGTTGCTCACCGGCATCGCGCCGGTTGCAACACCGGAGACGCGGGTCGAGCCTTCGACTATGCCGGGGCTGGAGGCCTATCGCGCGGCCTGGCTTGCGACGATCGGCTAAGCCTCAATCGGCGCTGAGCGCGACGGCCGGCTGAAGATGCGAGGCGTTGCGCGCCGGCAGGTAGCCGAAGACGAGGCCGGTCAGGAAGGAGCAAGCGAAGGCGAGCGCGACGGGGCCTGCCGTGAAGCTGACGGGCATGCCGAAGGCCTTGGCGAGCCCGCCGATGGAGAGCCCCAGCACCACGCCTATGGCCCCGCCGATCGCCGAGACGACGAGCGCCTCGATCAGAAATTGCAACAGGATATCGCGCCGCCTTGCACCGGTCGCCATGCGCACGCCGATCTCGCGGGTGCGCTCGCGCACGCTCACCAGCATGATGTTCATCACCCCGATGCCGCCGACGAGCAGCGAGATGGCCGCGACGGAGCCGAGGAAGAGCTTCATCGTGTTCGACGTCTCGGTGAAGGCCTCGCGCACCGAGGACATGTTGGTGATCTGCGTATCCTCGGCCTTGTGCCGCTCGTTCAGTAGGGTCTGGATGGCATCCTGCGTCAGGTCGATGGCCGAGGCGTCCTCGACCTGAACGGTGATGGTGCGCACGTTGCGCTGGCCGAAGAGCCGCATGCTGCCGGTGGACAGCGGCACGAGCATCACGTCGTCCTGGTCGTTGCCACCGGCGCTCGCGCCCATCTCGGCCATCACGCCGATCACCTGGAAGGGGATCTTGTTGACCAGCACATACTGGCCGAGCGGATTGCCGCCGGTCGGAAACAACGTCTTCGCCACCGTCTGGCCGAGCACGACGACCGGCGCATAGGTGTCCATGTCGTCCTGGTTGATGAACTCGCCGGAGGCGACGGTCCAGGATTTCGCGCGCGGGAAGGCCGGCACCGTGCCGTTGGCTGTCGTCTGGTAGTCGATATTGCCGTAGCGCACCGTGACGGAGCTCGTCATTTCCGGCACGGCGAAGGCGACATTCGGCAGTTCGAGGATCGCATCGGCATCCGACGGCACGAGGGTGACGGGGAAGCTGCCGCTGCCGCCGCGGAAACTCGCCATGCTGGGGCGCACCAGCAGGAGGTCGGAGCCCATTGCGGAGATGCGATCCAGCACGGAATTCTGTGCCCCCGTGCCGATGGCCAGCATCGCGACCACCGAGCCGACGCCGATGACGATGCCGAGCAGCGTCAGCACCGTGCGGAAGAGATTGGCGTGCAGCGCCCGGAAGGCCATCTTGATCGCCTCCGAAATGTCGGCGATGGCGGCCGAGCCTTCCTTCATCGCCTTCTGCCGGCCGGCAGCGGCTTCGGTGGAAGGACGGGGCTTGCGTGCGCGGTCGGAGATGATCTCGCCGTCGCGGATCTCGATCAGGCGGTCGGCGGCCTCCGCCACCTCGCGCGAATGGGTGATGAGGATGATCGTGTGGCCGTCCTCGTGCATCCGGCGCAGCAGCGCCATCACCTCTTCGCCGCTCTGGCTGTCGAGCGCGCCGGTCGGCTCGTCGGCGAGGATGACGCGGCCGCCGTTCATCAGCGCGCGGGCAATGGAGACGCGCTGCTGCTGGCCGCCGGAAAGCTGGTTCGGCCGGTGGTCGAGCCGGTCGGCGAGTTTCAGCGAGCCGAGCAGCGCTTCCGCCCGCTCCTGCCGGTCGCGCGCCGGAAGGCCGGCATAGATCGCCGGCACCTCGACATTCTCGCGGGCGCTTGCCGTGGGGATGAGGTTGTAGCTCTGGAAGACGAAGCCGAAGGTGCGGCGGCGCAGCGCCGCAAGGTCATCGCTCTCGAAGCCGGCGACCGGCTCGCCGTCGATCAGGTAATCGCCGGAGGTCGGCTGGTCGAGACAGCCGAGGATGTTCATCAGCGTCGACTTGCCCGAGCCGGACTGGCCGATGATCGCCACGAACTCCCCCGCTTCGATATCGAGCGTGATGCCGTGCAGGACCTCAACGGCGAAGTCGCCGTTGTAAAAGGTCTTGGTGACGTCCCTGAGTGAGATGAGCGCCGTCATGGCCGCACCTCAGAACATCGGCGGCATGCGCATGCCGCGCCGCGAGTTCCGGTCGCCGCCCGAGGCATTGCCGCCGCCCGCGCTGACGACCACCTTGTCGCCCTCGGCAAGGCCGCGCTTCACCTCGACGCTGACGCGGTTGCGGATGCCGGTCTCGACCGCGCGCACCTCCTGCTTGCCGGAGGCCGTGACGACCGTCACCTCCGCCTTCGGCTTGCCGCCGCCCTCGGGGCGCTTCATCGACACCGCGCCGGCCGGCACGACCAGCACGTCGCGCGCCGCGGCCTGCACGAAGAAGACCTGCGCGCTCATCGACATCATCAACTCGCCCTCCGGGTTCGGCACGTCGAACAGGGCGTTGTAGAGCACGACATTGTTCTCGACGGTCGGGGACGGCTCGATCTGGCGGAGCTTGCCGGTAAAACGCTTGCCCGGCTGGCCGAGCAGCGTGAAATAGGCCTCCATGCCCACCTTGAGGCGGCCGACATCGGCCTCGGAAACCTCGGCGCGCACGGTCATGGTGGAAAGATCGGCGATGGTGACGATGGTGGGCGCGGTCTGGACCGAGTTCAGCGTCTGGCCTTCCTTCACCGGATTGGCGATGACGGTGCCCGCCATCGGCGCGTAGATCTTGGTGTAGCCGAGATCGACCTCGTCGCCGGCCAGCGTCGCCTGCTGCTTGCGGATCTGCGCCTCGGTGGCGTTGACGTCCGCCTCCGCCGCGGCAAGGTCGGCCACGGCCTGGTCGAGCGCCTGCCTTGCGGCGGCATTGCCGGCCACAAGGCTTTGCTGGCGGGCGATATTGGCCTGCTTGAATTCGAGCTGCGCCTTCTTGGAAACGAGCTGCGCCTGCAGATTGACGAGTTCCGCGCGGTTGATCTCCATGCGGTTCTCGATGGTCGCCGGGTCGATCTCGGCGAGAAGCTGGTCCTTCGTCACGGCATCGCCGATGGCGACATGCAGGGCCTTGAGCTGGCCGGAGACCTGCGCGCCGGCATCGACGGACTTCACCGCCTCCAGCGTGCCGACCGCCGTCACCGCATTCTCGATATCGCCGCGCGTGACGGGCTGCGTGATGATCGCGGCCGTCGTCTCGGCCGGTGCATAGGCGCGCCAGCCGTAGTAGCCGGCACCGGCAAGGATAGCGATGACCGGCAGCCAGACCCAGGCGCGCGAGCGGCGCTTGCGGCGCGCGGGCGGGGTCGCGCCCGGCATGAAGGTGACATTCGTGCGGCCGCCCTCGTCGGCGGCCTTCTCATCCGTCTTCGGTCGTGCGGTCTTGGTCATCGGCATTCCCACATGTCGAGGCCATGCCTCTTAAGTCCCTTTCATCGACATGTGGCACCAGAAGCCCCCGAGGAGAAGCCCTTGGGATCATTATATTTCCGTAATGTTCGCCGAAAGGCTCATGTTATCCGGGCCGGCCGGCCCGCCTTGCCGCGATGCGCCGGCGAAGGCTTGCCACCTCCTCCTCCGTCAGCGTCCGCACCGCTCCCTTCTCCAGATCGCCGAGCGCAAGATCGCCGATGGAGACGCGCAGGAGCCGCAGGCATTCGATGCCCAGCGCCTCCAGCATGCGGCGGATCTGGCGGTTCTTGCCCTCGTCGAGCACCACCTCGATCCAGGAATTTCTCTCGCCTTCGCGCACGGTCCGCACCTTCGTGGCGCGCAGCAGGTCACCGTCATGGCTGACGCCGCGCATCATGGCGTCGAGCACCTCCGGGTCGGCCTTGCGGTCCATCTGGACGTGATAGGCCTTGGCGACATGGGTTTCGGGGTCGAGCAGCGCCTGGGCGAATTCCGTGTCATTGGTGAAGAGCAAAAGCCCCTCGCTCGCCTTGTCGAGGCGGCCGACGGGGGAGAGATGCGCGTGGTCGAGGTGTTTCAGGCAATCGAAGACCGTCGGCCGGCCCTCCGGGTCGTGCCGCGTGGTGACGAGGCCGCGCGGCTTGTTCAGCATCAGGTAGACGCGCTCCTCGGCGGCGACGCGCGTGCCGTCCACCGCGATCACCGCGTCGGAAAGGTCGACCCAGGTCTCGGTATCGGTCGTCACGCGGCCGCCGACCGTCACCCGTCCCTCGCGAACCAGCGCTTCGGCCTGCGTGCGCGAGCAGAAGCCGAGCTTGGAGAGGGCGCGCGGCAGCGTCACCCGCTTTCCGCCTGCGGGCGAGCCGGCCTCACGGCCCGTTTTCGGTTTCTGCGCCTTGCGGGTACCCTTCATCTCGCCGTCCTTGGTTGACCCAAAGGCCCTTGCCATTCTAAAGCCGGGGTCGTCCAGCCAAATCCGCAAAGCCCGAAGTGAGACGCCGTTGACAAAGGACGACATTACCCACGAACTCGTGACGCTGCGCGATTACTGGCGCTATGCGATCTCCCGTTTCAACGCCGCCGACCTCAGCTACGGCCATGGCACGACGACGGCCGGCGACGATGCGGCCTTCCTGCTGCTCGATTCGCTCGACCTGCCGATCGACGCACTCGATCCATTCCTCGACGCCCGCCTGCTGCCGGCCGAGCGCCGGCTTCTCGCCGAGCGCATCGAGGCGCGCGTCACCACCCGCAAGCCCTCCTCCTATCTCACGGGTCGCGCCTATATCCAGGGCGTGCGCTTCCATGTCGACGAGCGGGTCATCGTGCCGCGCTCGCATATCGGCGAGATCCTGTTCAGCGAATATCTCGGCGAACACGGCTCGTCCTTCCTGCCGGACCCGATGGCCGTCGCGAGCGTCGTCGACATCTGCACCGGCTCCGGCTGCCTTGCCGTCCTTGCCGCGAAATTCTTCCCGCAGGCCGAGGTGGATGCGGTGGACCTTTCGGCCGATGCGCTGGAGGTCGCCGAACTGAATGTGGCCGAACACGATGTCGCCGGGCAGGTGAACCTCTTCGAGGGCGACCTTTTCGCGCCGCTCGCCGGCCGCCGCTACGACCTTATCATCACCAATCCACCCTATGTCGACCATGAGGCGCTGGACGGCTATCCGCCGGAATTCCGCGCCGAACCGGAGATGGCGCATGACGGCGGCGAGGACGGGCTCGACCTCGTCCGCCGCATCCTCGTGGACGCGCCCGATTACCTCAACCCCGAGGGCGGCATGATCTGCGAGATCGGCTCGGGCCGGGAAATCCTCGAGGAGGAGTTCCCGCATCTCGATTTCGTCTGGCTCGAAACGGCCGAATCCCAGGATGCCGTCTTCTGGATTTCCGCCGAGGCGCTGGGCGTCAGCGGCGAATGACCCGCCGCCCGGCGACAAGACCCAGCACCGCGAGGACGGGCGACAGGGCCGCGAACAGGGTCGGGCGATGCCCGGCCACGTTCTCCCAATGCGGCGTGATGAAGTCGCCGGTATAAAATGGCTCTTCCGAATAGGCGCATTGGACAAGGGCGCTGCCGCGCTCGACCATTTCGGCATCGATGCGGGACGCCAACTCGCCCGCCGGCGTGGAAACGCTCGGCATGTCGCGCATGTGGAGAAGCAGCATCCGTGCGCCCGACAGATAGGCGTGGGAACACTCGTTGAACGGGCTCTCCTCGTCCGCCACCGCCCTAGGCGCCATTCCCCAGAGACAATAGTAGTTCTGGATGCGGGTATAGTTCTTCAGCTTGCGGAAGACGGGATCGGATTCCTTCGCCCGGTCCGAGAGGGCGAGGATCGCGCCGAAATGATCCTCCAGCACCAGCAGGGCACCATGGGACATGCTCGGAATGGCAAGGCCGGTGATATCGGAAGAGGATGCGCGCCGGCCGTGGGCATGCGCCTCGGCGCCGAGGACGGCCAGGAACAGCAGGAGAAGGAGCGGGCGCAGGGCGGTGGCCTCCCCTCGTCTTGGAGAATGCCGCGGAGGCCGCGGCATTCCCGTGTTCAAACGATCAAAGGCCGGCCGGAACCGCGCGGTAATTGCCCGAGCGCACGAGGCTCTTCTCGGCGAGATAGCCGAAGACCAGCGACAGGACCGTCCAGAGCGTGACCTGCAGGCAGATCGTCGCCAGGCGGAAGTCGTAGAGCGCCGTTGCCGGGAAGTTCTCCGGAACCTCGTTGATCGCCGGAAGCAGGCGGAAGACGATGGTCAGGAACACCACATAGGCGATGCCCGCGACGATCGCGCCGTTCCAGCGGCCCAGATGCTCGCCGAGCCGGCGGGCAAAGGCGACGGCCAGCGCCAGCGCGAAGATCGAGGCGGCGAGCGTGACGAAGAACAGCCCGGTCCTCACGCCAATGGTTTCGGGATCGCCGACGGCCGGCGGGTTCGGCGGATATTTGAGGTCGGGAACGACCACGAGCGCGACGAAGGCGGCAAAGCCGAGCAGCAGCGCCAGCGAACGCGGGCTCAGGCGGCCGACGCGGCCATAGAGACCGGCGAAGACCAGCGAGAAGATCCCGCCCATCGCCACGCTGTAGGTGACGACGCCGGTGAAGAGACCGAGGCCGGCCTGCGTCTCGCGGCTTACCGCTTCGGGTTCCTCGGCAGCGCCATCCGCCGGCGCTTCGGCCGCCGCCATCAGTTCCTCGAACGCGATGGCGCGATCGACCTGGGGTTCACCGTAGATCCGGGCAAAACCGAACGCGACAAGTCCGGCGACGAGGCCGGCGATCATGCCTCGCAGCAAAAGATGACCAGTCATTTCAACACCTCAATGGCAGGGGAAGCCGAGCAGATGGCGCCCGTCATGCACGAATTCGTGGACCTCAAGGCCGGACAGAAGACGGGCTGCGCCTTCCTCGGTGCTGACGAAGTAGAGCGCGAGCAGCATCAGCAGGCCGCCGAAAAGCGCCCATGGAAACAGCTGGCTTGCGGGAATGGGGGTGACGGCCGTGCCGCCGCTCAAGGTGATGTCAGACATGGTCCCTCTCTGAATACGCGTTCGCTTGTGGGCAAGAACTGGGTACACCTCGAGGTCTGGCTTTCGCCGGGGCGATTACAGTGGCGCGACCGCGCCAGAATTTCACTGGCTTCCCAAGGTGGTATAGGATTCTATCAGGGGCGTTTCGCGGGAGTCAACGAAGTTCCGCCCCGCTGGGCTTCATTCTTGCCGAAAGGAACAGCGATCGTGAGCGAGGGAACGGAAGAGGCCGACATCCGGCGCGTGCGGGCAAGCCGTATCACGCTGCTCTGCCGGGGCGCGACCGCCGCCAACCGCCTCGCCCGGTTCTCCGCCGACGAGCCGTTGCTGCCGAAGGAAGCCGGGAAGGCCGGGCGCCTCGCCCGGCGGCTGCCGGCCTATGCGGCGGTGCTCCACGCGCCCGAGATCGCGGCCCGCGAAACGGCCGCGCTCTTTTCCGCCAGGACGGTTCCCTGCGAGGCGCTGCGGGATGTCGATCACGGGCAATGGCGCGGCCGCAGCCTCGAGGATATCGCGGGCGAGGACCCGTCCGGGCTCCAGCACTGGATGGCCGATCCGGCCGCAAAGCCGCATGGCGGGGAAAGCATCGAGGAGGCACGGGCGCGCTGCGCGGCATGGCTCGAGGAACAGCACGGCGCGGGCGGGCATCGCCTCGCCGTCACCCACGCCCTCATTCTCAAGATCGTTCTCGCCCATGTCCTCAGGGCGCCGCTCTCCGCCGTCTGGCGGGCGGATGTCGAGCCGCTCGGCATGATGACGCTCACCAGCGACGGCCGGCGCTGGGCGTTGCGGTTCTTCGGCTCGCCCGCAGGGCCGGAAGGCGATTCATGATGCCGCTTTGCGCCGGCCGGAAGCCGGCCGGCGCGAGGGCCCTGCCTCAGGCGGCCTTCAGGAGGTCGCCGTGCGGGTCGAGGACGAACTTGGTCGCCGCGCCCTGGTCGAAGCTCTCGTAGCCCTGGACGGCGTCGTCAAGCGCGATGATCTTGGCATTGACGATATCGGCGATGGGCAAGCGGTCATGCAGGATGGCCTGCATGAGCTGGCGGTTGTACTTCAGCACCGGCGTCTGGCCCGTGTGGAAGGACTGCGCCTTCGCCCAGCCGAGGCCGAAGCGCAATGACAGGCTGCCCTGCTTGGCGGCATTGTCCACAGCGCCGGGGTCCTCGGTGACGTAGAGGCCCGGAATGCCGATCGAGCCGGCGGCGCGGGTGATCTCCATCATCTGGTTGAGCACGATGGCCGGCTGCTCGCCGCCCGAATGGCCGCGCGCCTCGAAGCCGACGGCGTCGATGGCGCTGTCCACCTCGTTGGTGCCGACGACCTCGGCGATCATGTCGCCAAGCCTGTCGCTCTTGGAAAGGTCGATGGGCTCGAAGCCGACCCTGGCGGCATGCGCCAGGCGATCCTTGTTGAAGTCACCGATCATCACCACGGCCGCGCCGAGGATGCGCGCGGAAGCGGCGGCCGCAAGGCCGACCGGGCCGGCACCCGCCACATAGACCGTCGAGCCGACGCCGACGCCCGCGCGCACCGCGCCGTGGAAGCCGGTGGGCAGGATGTCGGAGAGCATGGTGAGGTCGCGGATCTTCGACATCGCCTTGTCGCGGTCGGGGAACTTCAGGAGATTGAAGTCGGCATAGGGGATCGTGACGTAGCGGGCCTGCCCGCCGATCCAGCCGCCCATGTCGACATAGCCGTAGGCGCCGCCGGCGCGCGACGGGTTCACCGTGAGGCAGACGCCGGTATCCTGCGACTTGCAGCAGCGGCAGCGGCCACAGGCGACGTTGAAGGGCACGGAAACGATGTCGCCGATCTGCAGCATCTCGACGTCGATGCCCTTCTCGATGACCTCGCCGGTGATCTCGTGGCCGAGGACGAGGCCCGGCATCGCCGTCGTGCGGCCGCGCACCATGTGCTGGTCGGAGCCGCAGATATTCGTGGAAATCACCTTGAGGATCACGCCGTGCTCGATGCGGCGGCCATCCGGGGCCTCCAGCTTGGGATCGTCGATGTCGCGGACCTCGACCTTGCCGGGGCGCATGTAGACGACGCCTCTGTTCCTGCTCATATCATCTCCTCCTTTTCGTTAAACGCCGGTACCGGCCCGCTCCTCCGCGGGCAGGATGTGCTCTGGACGCCGCGCAGCCGGACCATCGGCCGGGCCTCACGCTTCAAGGCGGGTGCGGGATTTCCGACGATCGGCCCCGGCATGGGCGGGACGGCACCTTGAACACATGCAGCAAACCACTTGGCAGGCGAAATGACGCTCGGGAATACGACATAAGCGGTGTCCGCAACGACACGCCGCCGCGGCGGCTTCAATGTCCCGAAAACGGAAACGGCCCCGCAAAGGCGAGGCCGTTTCGATCGCGCGGGAAAAGGCTCCCGGAAGGCTCAGAAATCCCAGTCCTCGTCCTCGGTCGCGACCGCCTTGCCGATGACATAGGACGAGCCGGAGCCGGAGAAGAAGTCGTGGTTCTCGTCGGCATTCGGCGAAAGGGCCGAGAGGATGGCCGGGTTCACCTTGCAGGCTTCCGGCGGGAAGAGCGCCTCGTAGCCGAGGTTCATCAGCGCCTTGTTGGCATTGTAGTGCAGGAACTTCTTGACGTCCTCGGTGAGGCCGACGCCGTCGTAGAGTTCCTCGGTATAGCGCGTCTCGTTGTCGTAGAGCTCCAGCAGCAGATCGAAGGCGAAATCCTTGATCTCCTGCTGCTTCTCCGCGCCAAGCCGCTCTATCGCCCGCTGGAACTTGTAGCCGATGTAGTAGCCGTGCACGGCCTCGTCGCGGATGATGAGGCGGATCATGTCGGCGGTGTTGGTGAGCTTGGCGCGGCTCGACCAGTACATCGGCAGGTAGAAGCCGGAATAGAACAGGAAGCTTTCGAGGAAGACGGATGCGACCTTCTTCTTCAACGGATCGCCGGAGGCGTACTGCTCCATGATCAGCGCCGACTTCCTCTGCAGGAACTCGTTCTCCTCCGACCAGCGATAGGCGTCGTCGACGTCCGGCGTCAGGCACAGCGTCGAGAAGATGGAGGAATAGGAGCGCGCATGCACCGCCTCCATGAAGGAGATGTTGGAGAGCACCGCCTCCTCATGCGGCGTGGCGGAATCCTCCATCAGCCTCACCGCGCCGACGCCGTTCTGGATCGTGTCCAGCAGGGTGAGGCCGGTGAAGACGCGGATGGTGAGCTTCTGCTCTTCCGGCTTGAGGGTCGCCCAGGAGGGGATGTCGTTGGAGAGCGGCACCTTTTCCGGCAGCCAGAAATTGCCGGTCAGTCGGTTCCAGACCTCGAGGTCCTTGTCGTCCTCGATGCGGTTCCAGTTGATGGCGCGGATGGCGCTCGCTGCCTTCGGGGTCTTGGTCTTCACTTGGATGTTCATTCTGGTCCCCAAAGGTCAGAGAGCGCAGGAGACGCAGCCCTGCACTTCCGTGCCGGACAGCGCCATCTGGCGAAGGCGGATGTAGTAGATGGTCTTGATGCCCTTCTTCCAGGCGTAGATCTGCGCCCGGTTGATGTCGCGCGTCGTCGCCGTGTCGCGGAAGAACAGCGTCAGCGACAGGCCCTGGTCGACATGCTGCGTCGCCGCCGCATAGGTGTCGATGATCTTCTCCGGTCCGATCTCGTAGGCGTCCTGGTAGTAGTCGAGATTGTCGTTGGTCATGAAGGCGGCCGGGTAGTAGACGCGGCCGATCTTGCCCTCTTTCCGGATCTCGATCTTCGAGACGATCGGGTGGATCGAGGAGGTCGAATGGTTGATGTAGGAGATCGAGCCGGTCGGCGGCACGGCCTGGAGGTTCTGGTTGTAAAGCCCGCCTTCCATGACGGCCGTCTTCAGCTCCAGCCAGTCTTCCTGCGTCGGAATATGGATGCCGGCCTCCTCGAAGATCGCCCTCACCTTCTCCGTCGCCGGCAGCCATTCGGCCTCGGTATATTTGTCGAAATATTCGCCGGAAGCGTATTTCGAATTCTCGAAGCCCTTGAAGCTGACGCCCTTTTCCACCGCCAGCCGGTTGGAGGCGCGGATGGCGTGGTAAGTCACGGTGTAGAAGTAGATATTGGTGAAATCGACGCCCTCTTCCGAACCGTAGAAGATGCGCTCGCGGGCGAGATAGCCATGCAGGTTCATCTGGCCGAGGCCGATGGCGTGGCTGTCGTCATTGCCCTTCTCGACCGAGGGAACCGAGGAGATGTGGCTCATCTCCGAAACGGCGGTCAGCGCGCGGATCGAGGTCTCGATGGTCCGGCCGAAATCGGAGCTGTCCATCGCGGCGGCGATGTTGAGCGAGCCGAGATTGCAGGAAATGTCCTTGCCCATCTTGGCATAGGAGAGGTCGTCGTTGAATTCGCTCGCCTCGCTCACCTGGAGGATTTCCGAGCAGAGATTGCTCATGGTGATGCGGCCTGCAATCGGGTTCGCCCGGTTCACCGTGTCCTCGAACATGATGTAGGGATAGCCGGACTCGAACTGGATCTCGGCGATGATCTGGAAGAAGTCGCGCGCCTTGATCTTCTTCTTCCTGATGCGGCCGTCCTCGACCATCTCGCGATACTTCTCGCTCACCGATATCTCGGTGAAGGGCACGCCGTAGACGCGCTCCACGTCATGCGGCGAGAAGAGGTACATGTCCTCGTTGTTCCTCGCGAGCTCGAAGGTGATGTCCGGGATGACGACGCCGAGCGAGAGCGTCTTGATGCGGATCTTCTCGTCGGCATTCTCGCGCTTGGTGTCGAGGAAGCGCATGATATCCGGGTGGTGGGCGTGAAGGTAGACCGCCCCCGCCCCCTGCCGCGCGCCGAGCTGGTTGGCGTAGGAGAACGAATCCTCCAGCAGCTTCATCACCGGGATGACGCCCGACGACTGGTTCTCGATCTGCTTGATCGGGGCGCCCATCTCGCGAAGGTTCGTCAGCGACAGCGCGACGCCGCCACCGCGCTTGGAAAGCTGCAGGGCCGAATTGATCGAGCGGCCGATGCTTTCCATGTTGTCCTCGACGCGCAGGAGGAAACAGGAGACGAGCTCGCCGCGCTGCTTCTTGCCGGCATTGAGGAAGGTGGGGGTCGCGGGCTGGAAGCGGCCGGAGATGATCTCGTCGACGAGGTCGCGGGCAAGCTGCTCGTTGCCGCGCGCCAAAGCGAGCGCCACCATGCAGACGCGGTCCTCGTAGCGTTCGAGATAGCGCTTTCCGTCGAAGGTCTTCAGCGTATAGGACGTGTAGTACTTGAATGCGCCGAGGAAGGTCGGGAAGCGGAACTTCTTGTCATAGGCGTGGTCGAAGAGGTCGCGCACGAAGTTGAAGGAATACTGGTCCAGCACCTCCTGCTCATAATAGCCCTCGGTCACGAGGTAATCGAGCTTCTCCCTGAGATTATGGAAGAAGACGGTGTTCTGGTTGACGTGCTGGAGGAAATACTGCTTGGCCGCCTGCCGGTCCTTGTCGAGCTGAATCTTCCCCTCCTCGTCGTAGAGGTTCAGCATGGCGTTCAGCGCGTGATAGTCCAGCGCGGTGATCTCCGGGGCCTTCGCCGGCTTATCTCCCGCGGGATGAGAAAAAGCGTGAGGCGGTTTTTCGCTCGCATCCCGCGGCGTCGAAGCGTTCATCGTGTCCAAAATCGTTCCAGTCCCTGTCTGACATTGTCGACGTCCTCATCCGTGCCGAGCAGCTCGAAACGGTAGAGGAACGGCACCGCGCATTTCGCGGAGATGATGTTTCCCGCGACGGCATATCCGGCGCCGAAATTGGTGTTGCCCGCCGCGATGACGCCGCGGATCAGGCTGCGGTTGCGCGGATTGTTGAGGAAGCGGATGACGGGCTTGGGCACCGCCCCCTTCTCCCCGCCCCCGCCATAAGTCGGCGAAACCAGGACGAAGGGCCGGTCGGCCTGCGGGGCTTCCCCGGCCGCGTCGAGCGGCAGGCGCAGGGCCTCGACCCCGAGCTTTTCCACGAAGCGCCGGGTGTTCTCCGACCGGCTGGAAAAATAGACGAGGTCCCCCACCGCCTTCTCCTCAGGCGAGCGCGCTGATCATGTCCGGGCGGAAGCCGGCCCAATGCTGCTCGCCGGCGATGACGACCGGGACCTGGCGGTAGCCGAGACCCTGCACGAGCGCATAGGCATCGGCATCCTCGGAAATGTCGACAACATGATAGTCGATGCCCTGGCGGTCGAGCGCGCGGGTGGTCGCGGTGCACTGGACGCAGGCGGGCTTGGAGTAGACGGTGATGGACATGGCTTTCCTCGTTTTCGATCAGGCATGGGATATCGCCCGGCCATCCGCCGATGGCCGTTCGATGAATTCCCGGTGATAAGGGCGGCCCTCTACGGACGGCCGGACGCGGGGCGCCGCCTACTCGCGCGGATGGACTGGCAACAAAATCGACATGACTTCACCCCGAGACATTTCGCGGGGGATCGGGGGAGACGGCGGGCGGCATCCTGCACAACCCAACGCTCGCCATCCGGACACCCCGCCCGTGGACGTTCATGCTCGAGGCAGGTCTCCTGGCTTGCGGGTCGCGGCATCCGTCCGCCTTCCCAAGGCATTTACGCCCCAGTGGCTCATCGAACGAATGCTCGCCGCTTACAGTTGCGGGGGCAGCTCCGGATTGACGCGGCCATCATGGCCGCCCCGGATTCCCGTCTTAGCCTTCCATCCTTTCGAATCGAAGGAACCTCGAACACAAGATATAGTAGACGAGGTAAAAAATGCGTCAACGGCTATGGTGGATTTTCCACGGTTTCATTGCGCACCAGCGAGCGGGTCCCCGGCAATCGCCTCCACATTCACCGCCATCGACTTGTGGCCGGCACGCATGACCGGTGCCTTTGCCTAGCACCAAGAGCCGCGCTTGCGCAGCCATGCGGCCGACTTGTCCAGCCCGCCGAAGGGGAAGACGTGGATCTGCGTGATGGGGCCCGGCATCGCCGTGCGCCAGCGCTCCTCGACGGGGCCGACGACCGTTTCCGGCGAATAGCCGGCGGCGAGCGCCATGAGCCCGCCGCCGTGCCGGGTCAGGACGGAAAGGGAGTTCCCGATGCCGCACATGGTTCCGTATTTGATGAGCGTCGTGATCTTGGCCGGTCCCGCGACGCCGAGATGGATCGGAACGTCGATGCCAGCGCGCACCAGCCCGTCCGCCCAGGCGATGGCCTTCTGCGCGTCGAAGCCGAACTGCGTGACGATGCGCAGGCGGGCATCCGTCCGCTCGGCGAAATCCAGCTTGCGGCGCAAGGCTTCCAGCGCGACCGCGTCGGTGAAATCCGGGCTGCCCTCGGGATGGCCGGCAATGGCGAAATCCCGGATGCCGAAGCGGTCGAGAACGCCCGTTTCCAGAACGTCGAGCGAGGACGAGAAAGGCCCGGCCGGCGGCGTGATGCCGCCGCCGATCACCAGCACGTCCATGACGCCCGCCTCTTCGGCCAGGCGGCCGACGCGCCGTTCCAGCGCATCCCGCGAGGCGATCCGCCGGGCGGCGAGATGCGGCACCGGCACGCAGCCGGCTTCATGCAGCCGGCGGGCGGCGGCCAGCGTTTCCGCCTCGGTCTCCGGCGCGCCGATATCCGTCAGGTAGACCCGCACGCCCCGCGGCAGCAGCGTGACGAGGTCCGCGACCGGCGGGACCTGTTTCGGCAGGGCTTCCATCGAGGCTGGAAGCCGTCCCGTTTCCGTTCGCACCTGTCCGATCATTCTCACGCTCATGCCCGTTGAAAGTAATGGCCTGCTATGACGCCCTTTTCCGCAAGGCGCAGCATCCAACGCGTCATACGCTTGACGGCTTGCGCAAAAGTATCGTGGAAGGGCGAAACGGCAAGCCCCGCCGAAGAGGCGGGGCCCTGTCGCGTCAAGAAGGCGCAGCCTTTCAGGCCCGGCCGATCTCGTCGAGATACCAGCCGATATAGCGCAGCTCGTTATGCTCCATCGGCGCGATGGGGCCGGGCACGAAATAGTGCGACCGCACGCCGCGCGCCGTGTGCTCGATAATCGCCTTGTCCTCCTCGGTCGTCACCTTCCACAGCCAGGTGAGCTTGGCGAGGTCGTAGTCCCTGCCCGCCTCCGCCTTGCCGTCGACGAGCCAGATCAGCTCCATCTCGCAGCTCTCCGCCGATTTCGGGATGAAGCGGTAGATCATGCCGTGGTCGGGATAGCAGACGAGGAAGGTCGTGCCACCGAGATGGATGGAGGTCACGCCCCCGTCGAAGTCGCTGAAGCGGCCCATCAGCGGGGCGACCGCCTTGCCGTCCTCGCTGCCGCTCTGCACCCCGTCATAGAGCGCATAGCGGAAGGCGTGGATCGCCTCGCGGCCCTCGCGCGAGGTCTGCCAGTGGTTGCCCGAGCCGACCTCGATGCCGAGCGCGCAGGTGCGCGCCTCCATCGCCTCGTTCAGCGCCTCGATCATGTGGAGCGGTTGCTCCAGCGCGTGGGTCTGGGAATATTCCGGATGCGCCGGGCCGCAATGGTAGCATTCGACATAGTTCTCGACCGCCAGCTTCCAGTTGGCGGCGACAGGATAGCTCTCGCGGTGGGCGACGCGGGCGCCCGCCCAGCCATACTGGCCGCAGGTGGCGTGCAGCAGGTTCTCGACCTCGGAAAAATCGAGCGGCGTCTCGGCGAAACAGATGAAGATCAGTCCCTCGACGACGCGGACATGGATCTTGCGCAGGCCATGCTCGCCGCGGTCGAATTCCTTCGGCATCAGGCGCGCCGCCTTGAGGCTGCCGTCGTTGCCGTAGGTCCAGGCATGGTAGGGACAGACGAAGACGCGGGCATTGCCCTTCTGCTTCGTGCAGACCTCCGCGCCGCGATGGCGACAGACATTGAGCATGGCATGGACGGAGCCGTCGGCCGCACGGGCGACGATCACCTGCTCGCTGTCGATGCGGAAGACCTCGAAATCGTTGACGTTCGGGATCACGCTCTCGTGGGCGATGCAGTGCCAGTGGCGGCGGAACACCCGCTCCATGTCGCGCTGGTAGATCTCCGCGTCATGGTAGAACGGGCGGGCGAGCCCGTGCCCCGGCCGGTGCTCCGCAACGAGACGATCGATGCGGTCGGCGTTGACGTCGATGACGGCTTCGGCAATGTGTCCCATACTGGTCGACCCTATCAGGCTGTTCGGTAAACCAGTATTCCGGGGCGCCCTCAGTCCGGCAAGATGGCGGGAAGGCCACGATTAATCGACAAGTTCGATCACGCGGCCTGCCGGCTTCAGGGCGCTTGGAGAACCCCAGTATCGAGGAACGTCTCGATGGCGTTGCACCAGGGGGCGATGTCGATGCCGTTCGCCGCCAGCCAGTCCGCATTGAAATACGTCCCGGAATAGCGGTCGCCGCTGTCGCAGATCAGCGTGACGAGCGAGCCTTCGCGGCCTTCCTTCATCATGCTGTCGGCAATCGAGATGAGGCCGAAGAAGTTCGTGCCCGTCGAGGCGCCGACCCGGCGGAACAGCCGGTCGGACAGCACATGCGCGGCGGCGATGGAGGCCGCGTCCGGCACCTTGATCATGTGATCGATGACCGTCGGGATGAAGGACGGCTCGACGCGCGGCCGGCCGACCCCCTCGATGCGCGACGGCGTCGTGCAGGTCGTTTCCATGTCGCCGCTCTTCCAGGCGTCGTAGAACACCGAGTTCTCGACATCCGTCACGCAAAGCCGCGTCGCGAGGTTGCGGTAGCGGATATAGCGCCCGATGGTCGCCGAGGTGCCGCCGGTCCCCGCCCCCATGATCACCCAGGCCGGCACCGGATGGGCTTCCCGCTCCATCTGGCCGAAGATGCTCTCGGCGATGTTGTTGTTACCGCGCCAGTCGGTGGCGCGCTCGGCATTGGTGAACTGGTCGAGATAATGGCCCTTCGTCTCCGCCGCGATGCGCGCCGCCGTCTCGTAGACCTCGCCCGGCTTGTCGACGAAGGCGCAGCGCCCGCCGAAGCGCTCGATGACGTCGATCTTCGTGCGGCTGGTGCTGCGCGGCATGACGGCGATGAAGGGCAGGCCGAGCAGGTTGGCGAAATAGGCCTCGGAAACCGCCGTCGAGCCCGACGAGGCCTCGACCAGCGTGGTGCCCTTGCAGATGCGGCCGTTGCAGATGCCGTAGAGGAAGAGCGAGCGGGCCAGCCTATGCTTCAGGCTGCCGGTCGGATGGGTGCTCTCGTCCTTGAGATAGACCGAGATGCCCTTCAGCCCCTTGAAGACCGGATTGACGAGGTGGGTGTCGGCCGAGCGGCGGGCATCGCCCTCCAGCATGCCGATGGCCGCGCGCGCCCAGGCGCGGTCGGCGCAATCGAGCGAGGAGACCGGTTCCGGGCCAGGCGAAGTTGCGGCACCGTTCATGCCTCACTCCCCCTTGAGCGCGATGACGGCCTCGATCTCCACCTGCGCGTCTTTCGGCAGGCCGGAGACCTCGAAGGTGGCGCGGGCGGGATAGGGGGCGCAGAAGAACTCGCCATAGGCCGCGTTGATCTCGGCAAAGCGCGAGAGGTCGCGCACGAGCACGGTGGTCTTGACGGTGCGCGCGATATCCGTGCCGGCGGCGCGGGCGATGGCGGCGATGTTGCGCAGGCATTGCCGCGCCTGCTCGACCGGATCGTCGGAGGCGAAGGCGCCGGTCGCCGGATCGATCGGCAGCTGGCCGGAGACGAAGAGCAGGCCGTTCACGGCGATCGCCTGCGAATAGGGGCCGATGGCCGCCGGCGCATCGGCGGCGGTCACGGCGCTGAGGCCTGCCTTGGGGTCGGAAGTGGAAACCATCGTCAGCTCCGTTCTGGTCATTCATGGAAATTCATGCGCGACGCGCAGCCTTCCATAACAGGTTCGCGCCGCGGGCGCATGCCGCGGCCGGGAATATTCGTGTCGCCATGCGACATGCAGCCCGGCTCGCCTCAGCGGGACAGCGTTTCCCAGAGAAGCGCGATGCGGCTCGCATCCTCTTTCGCATTGATGGCGAAGACGCTTTCAGCCTGCTGCAAGGCCGTGCGCTGGAGCGCCTCGCGCCGCTGCGCAATGAGCCGCTGCAGGACGACCTGCTCGATAGGCTCGCCGAAATCCTGCGGGGAGCGCTCCATCAGCAGGGCGAGGCCCGCAAGGTCGTTTTCGCGGCCAAGCGCCGCGATGATCGGGCGCAGCATTTCCTGGCGAGCGATCATCGCCTGCGGCCACAGCGGCCTCAGGAGAATGAGGCAGGCATTGAGGGTCTGGGCGCTCTTGCGCAATTCGTGAAAGCCCTTGCCGCCGTCGGCAGCCGACAGGACCACCCCGTTGCCCCGCGTGAGGATGCGCTTCCAGCCACGCGCCACGATCTTCGCCAGCCTGCGCCGGCCGTCCGGCAGGTCGAAATCCGTAAGGCCACCCCGCACCTTGCGGCAGGCGGCGATGACCTGCGCGACATTGGCCTCGAGCGCGGCATGGTCCATGGCCTCGCGCCGGGCGGCGAGGACGGCGGCCACCCGCTTGAAGAGCACCGCCTCCTGGGGCTTGCGCGCCTCCGTCACCAGCCACTCCCCCGTCTCGGCAAGCGCGGCGACCTCGCGCCCTTCGGCGAGGAGGCGGGCGGCATCGCGCAGGCGCGCATTTTGGTGGCGGAAGAAGGTACGGTCGCCCTCCGCGAAAAGGCGGTGGAAGGCGCGAAGGCGCTTGAGCGCCCGCCGAGCCTCGTGCACGGCATGATGCAGGCCGCCCGGCTGCTCGGTGAGGAGGACGACGATATCGTCCAGCGCCTTTTCAGCGCCGCCACGCAACTGCGCGGCCGACAGCATGGAAGGATCGAGACGAAGGATCATGCGGGCGTCTTTCGGCAAATATCGGTTCGCTTCGCCGATAGCATGTTTCCTGCCGGGATGCTTCCTGAAGTCGAAAGCCGCACGGAACCGGCAAGGGCCTATGGTCTCATTTCCGCGTCAGGCTGAACGAGAAATGGCTGCCGCGGTGATAATCGATGGCATAGTTCACCGGCTCGCCCGCCGCGTTGAAACAGGTCTCGGTGATGAGCAGCGCCGGACCGAAATCGCGCAGGTCGTGGCGCTCGACCACGTCGTCCGGCAACATCACGGAGGAAACGCTCGCCGCCGACATGCGCGGGCGGTTGCCGTGCTCTTCCAGAAGCGCCATCAGCGAGCCGCTCCAGTCGATATCGTAGAGGCGGCCGGCAACGATGCTGCGCGGCACGTAGTCGATGCAGTAGAGGATCGGCTCATCTTCATGCAGGCGGATGCGCTCGATGCGGATCACGCGGTCGGCCGGCCCGAGCCGCAGGCTCTCGGCGACCCGCTTGTCCGGCGCTTCCTCGGCGATGGAGAGCACCTTGTTGAGCGTGCGGTAGCCGTAATGGCGCGCCATGTCGGTGACGCTTTCGAAGACGGTGATCGGCCGGTCGACCTGGACGGCGGCGAGCGCCGAGACGAAGCGGCCGCGGCCATGCTCGACATAGATCACGTCGTCCTGCTCGAGCAGTTTCAGCGCCTCGCGCAGCGCCGGCCGCGAAATGTGGAAGCGCTGGGTGAGCTGCGCCTCGGTCGGCAGCTTGTCTCCCGGCTTCAGCCCCTCCTCGCGGATGAGATCGGCGATCCGGTCCCTGAGCTGGACGGCGAGCGTGCGCGAATCGCGAAGGGGTTCGTCCACCGCATGCCTCGTTGATTGATTGTTCTTCGCTTTTCTTGTCTGACAAATCCTGGGTGGTCAAGCGCTAAGCGCTTCCCGGCATGCCTGCGCAATATGGTGCTCTTCCGGCATTTCCTCTCCGCGACCCGGCTTGACACGATCTCTCCACGATGTCAGTTGTCTTACAACTACATTTCATTCCTATTCGGGGGCAGACATGCTGAATTTTGACGAACAGAGGTTCCTTCGCATCCAGTCGGGCGCCGTCGGGCTGCAGAAGCGACTGGAGACGGTGATCGCGTCCTGCCTTGCCGCGGGTGCGGAGAACATCTTCTTCCTCGGCACCGGCGGCGCGGCGATCCTGATGCAGCCGGCGGCCCAGCTTCTGCAGCGCCGCTCGCGCTTTCCCGCCTTCATCGACATGCCGGCGGAACTCGCCCTCACCGGCTCGGCGAACCTGACGGAAAAGTCGATCGTCGTCATGCCCTCGCTCTCCGGCACGACGAAGGAGAGCGTCGCCCTCCTCGCCATGCTCAAGGAAACCGGCGCGACCGTCCTCACGCTGGTCGGCCATGAGGAAACGCCTCTCGGCAAGGGCGGGGACCATGTCTTCGTGAACTTCGCCGAGGACGACACGTCCTGCGAATCCTTCTACCTGCAATCCCTCTTCATCGCGCTCGCCATCCTGAAGCATCGCGGCGAGATCGAGAACCACGACGAGATCGTCGCCGAGCTCGCCCGCATGCCGGAACTGCTGCTGGAGGTGAAGCGCGCCTACGAGCCGAAGGCCGAAGCCTTCGCGAAGGTGCTGGCCGGCTCCGACTACCACATCGTCACCGGCGCCGGGAATGTCTGGCCGGAAGCCTTCTACTACGGCATGTGCATCCTGGAAGAGATGCAGTGGATCCGCACCCGCCCCGTGCACGCCTCCGATTTCTTCCACGGCACGCTGGAGCTGGTGGAAAAGGGCGTCAGCGTCATCCTCTTCAAGGGCGAGGACGCCCTGCGCCCGCTCGCCGAGCGCGTGCAGAACTTCGCGCCGGGCTATACCGACAAGCTGACCGTGCTCGACACCGCCGAATTCGACCTGCCGGGCATCTCCCCGGAGGTGCGCGGGTTCGTCTCGCCGGTGCTGCTCGCGACCGTGCTCGAGCGCATCAGCGCCCATCTGGAGGTCATGCGCAACCATCCGCTGACCACGCGCCGCTACTACAAGCGCGTCGCCTACTGATATAGCGGCCCGGCGCCCGGCCATCCGAAGCCGCGAATGCAGGACAGCGCATTCGCGGCTTTACCGTCCCTGGCGTTTCCCGTTATCGCGGGAAAGCTTCGGCCGTACCCTCGCTGACATTGCCCTGGAAGAGACCAGCATGACGACCTTCCGCTTCGCCGCCGTCGGCGACAATTGCATCGACCGCTTCCGCCCGTCCGGTCCACAGGCCTCCGGCAGCCAGTCGTTCGTGGGCGGCAATGCGGTGAATGTCGCCGTGCAGCTTGCCCGCCTCGACCGGGTCTCCTTCTATTTCGGTGCAGTCGGGCCGGACGAGGCCGGGCGGCATACGCGGCGCCTTCTTTCGGAACACGGCGTGGACGTCACCCATCTTCAGGTGCGCCCCGGCGTGACGGCCTATACGGATATCGAGACCCTTGCCTCCGGCGACCGCGTCTTCGTCCATGAGGATTTCGGGGTCTGCGCCGGCTACCGGCCGGATGCCGACGACATTGCCGTCCTCAGGACGATGGACCATGTGCATATCGGCTGGATGGACGATGGCGGGGCGCTCCGCCGGACGCTTGCGGAAGCCGGCGTCAGCGTCTCGCAGGATATTTCCGTCAATGCCGATCCGGCCAATCTCGGCACCGGCGGCCTTTCCATCGCCTTCGCCTCGGCAGGTGACGACGATGACATTTGCGAAGCTTTGCTGAAACGCCTTCTCGACGAGGGCCTGCCGCTCGCCGTCGTCACCCGCGGCGGCAAGGGCTCGGTCGCAAGCGACGGCAGGACCCGCGTCGAGGCGGGCATCCGGACGGTCAACGTGGTCGACACGACCGGCGCGGGCGACAGCTTCATCGCCGGTTTTCTTGCCGCGCGCATCGGCGGCCTGCCGCTTGCCGCGTGCCTTGCAGCCGGCCGCGACCGGGCGGCGCTGACCTGCACCCATGTCGGCGGGTTCCCGCAGCAACCGCAGCCGTTCTGACCGTCATTTCAGGACGAGCCAGCCCGAGACGATGATGATCGCCGCGCCGAAGAGCGTGTGCATCTCCACCGGGGTCGCGAAGAGGAATACCCCGTAAAGGCAACCCCAGATGATCTGGCTGTACTGGAACGGCGCGACCACCGAGGCCTCGCCGACGCGAAAGGCACGCACCAGCAGCGCATGGCCGCCCAGCATCATCGCGCCGCCGGCCGCGGCATAAGCGAGAGCCGGACTGCCGACCGCCACCAGGCCGCCGGAGACAAACGCCACGGCGAGGGCGACGGGCGTCATCACCACGAGCACGCTGGCGACGAGCGCCTCGTCCGTCTCGGCCAGCTTGGCGCGGCGCAGCAGGATCAGCGAGAAGGCGAAGAAGACCGCCGAGCCGAAGGCCGCCGCATGGCCGAGATTGAGCGGTGCGACGCCCGGCTTCAGCGCCACCACGACGCCGGCGAAGCCGACCAGCACGCCGACCCAGCCGATGGCGGAGAGCCGTTCGCGCAGCAGGAAGAAACCCAGCACCGCGACGAGGATCGGCGTCAGGAAGGCGATGAGATAGGCTTCCGCCAGCGGCAGGCGCGCGAAGGAATAGTGGATCAGCAGCGTATCGAGCGCGAGCAGGAGCGCCCGCCAGAAGGCGAGCGCCGGCTGGCGCGGCACGAGGCGGCGCGTGCGGCCTGTGGCAAGCGCATGGAGAAGGAGCAGCAGGAGGGCCGCGGCGGTGACGAGGAACGTCACCTGCGGCGCGGGGATCGCCACGGCCATGATCTTCACGATGGCATCGGTCGCCGAGAATATGGCGAAGGCCGCGAGCACGAGCAGCGCGCCGCGGCCGTTCGACGGCACCAGAGGCGCGCCGTCGCCTTCACCCGCGGGAATGTCAACGGACATTGAAGCGGCCGAAGCGTTCCTCGATGCGGGACTGGGCGTATTCCAGGCAGATCGACAGGACCCAGTAGATCATCGAGGCGGTGATCAGCATCTCGATGTGGCGGAACTCGGTCTGGCCCTGGGTGCGGGCGAGATACATGATTTCCCAGACGCCGACGACGGAGACGAGCGAAGAATCCTTCAGCATCGCGATGAACTGGTTGCCGGTCGGCGGAATGATCACCCGCATGGCCTGCGGCAGGATGACGAGCGCCATGGTCTGGCTCGGGCTGAGGCCGAGCGCCGTCGCGCCCTCGGTCTGGCCGCGATTGATGCTCTGGATGCCGGCGCGGAAGATTTCCGTCATATAGGCGCCGTAGCAGAGCGACAGCGCGAGAATGCCGGCCGGCACCGCGCTGATCACATAGCCCACCTGCGGCAGGCCGAGATAGATGATGTAGATCTGCATCAGGAGCGGCAGGCCGCGGAAGAGCGAGGTGTAGAAGGTCGCAAGGCCGTAGATGACGCCGTTGCTCGACAATTTGGCGATGGCGCCCGCCAGCGCGATCACCGTGGCGATGACGATGGAGATCGCGGAAATGTAGAGCGTCGTCGTCACGCCCTGGGTGATGAGGAAGCCGATCTTCTTGGCAATGAAGGCGAAGGAGAGGTCGAAGGAATAGAAGAACAGCATCAGGAGCGCGAAGAGCTCGATCCAGACGCCGATCACCTGCTGGCGCCGGGAGAGCTGACGCAGCGCCTTCCAGTTGGCCGCGACGATGAGCGCGATCAGCAGGGCCGAGACGAGCCGGCCAGCCGTCGGGTTTTCCCCGAGCCAGTTTGCCGAGGACGGCAGGACATGGCCGATCCATGCGGAGCTGATGCCGAGGGAATAGAGCACCGCCACGACGATGGCGAGGATCAGCAGCCCGCCCGCCCTGCGCGAGGCTTCGGGATAGGTAAGTATCAGTCGGCCGATCATGGTCCGCCCTCTCCTGCTTCGTTTTCAGTTCCGCATGTCTGCGCAATCTGCCTCAGGCGGCGCGCTCGCGCCACCAGTCCTGCGCCTGGAGCTTCCAGTAGGTGAGCTGCGCCACCGCCAGGCCCGCGATCCCGCCGGCCCAGACGAGGCCGAAGGGCTCGTAGAGCCGGTAGCGTTCGCTTTCGCCGAGGATGCCCTCGGCGATGACCTTGCCGCCGATCGCCGTCGTGTTGAGGCCGTGCCCGCCGAAGGCGGTGCAATACCAGACGCCGGGGGCCATGCGCCCGATCTGGGGCATGAGGTGGCGCGCATAGGACATGAGACCCGACCAGGCGAGCTCCGTCTTCAGGCCGGCGAGCTGCGGATAGGTGCCGACCATCTCGGCGCGCAGCTCGCGCACGAGGCCGGCCGTCGAAGCCGCATGGGTGGTGATGCGGCCGCCCCACAGCAGCCGGCGGCCGTCGTCGACGACGCGGTAGTAGTCGCCCGCGCGGCGGTTGTCGCCGATGGCATTGGAGGTCGCGATGGCCGAGGCGATCAGCTCCGGGGCCTCCTCGCTGACCATGACATAGGTGGCGATCGGCAGGAAGGAGCGCTTCAGCCGCCCGTTGAGCGCGCCGGTATAGCCGCCCGTCGTGAAGAGCACGTCGCGCGCCTTCACCTCGCCGCCGGCCGTCTTCAGCCGCTTTTCCGCGCCGCCGAGATCGGAGGACGTCACCGGCGACTGCTCGCAGATGCGGCCGCCGAGGCGCTCGATCTCGCGGGCGATGCCGCGCAGATAGTTGAGCGGGTGCATGTGGAAGGCATTGGGATTGCGCAGCGCCTGGAAATAACGTTCCGACTTCAGCACCGCGCGAACTTCGTCGCGGTCCATGTATTCCAGACGGTAGTCGTATTCCTTCAGGGACTGTTCCGCATAAGCCTTGAGGCTGGCGCCGTCGTCATAGCGCAGCACGCTCATGATGCCCGGCTGCGGCTTGGCATCGACGATGCCGAGCGTGCTTATATTGTCGCGGATGAACTCGACGCCTTCCATGGAAAGCAGGTGGAGCTGGCGGGCCTTGTCCTTCCCGGCGACGCGGGCGATTTCCTCGCCGCCCGTGGCATAGCCAGGGCTGACGAAGCCGCCATTGCGGCCGGAGGCGCCGAAGCCGATGCTTTCGGCCTCCAGCACGACGACGCGCTTTCCGGCGCGGGCAAGCTGCAGCGCCGCGGAAAGGCCGGCAAGGCCGCCGCCGACGACCGCGACGTCGCACTCGACCGTGCCCGAAAGGGCCGTCCGCGCCGTCTGGTCCGCCATGGTTCTTTTGTAATAGGTGTCCGGATAGGCCATGATCACGCTCCCCCTCAGGCATGAAGGGCGCGGGCGAAGCCGCCCGCGCCGTCGGTTCAGTTCGCTCAGTCGGCGCTGTAGTCCTTGCCGTACCACTTGGTGGTGAGCGTTCCGAGCGTGCCGTCCTTCTTCATCTCCTCGATGATGCCGCCGACCTTGGCGGTCCATTCCGGATCGACCTTCTCGGCGATCACGACGAGCGGCTCACGGAAGGCATATTCGCCTTCGAGGACCTTGACCGGATAGCCGTTCTTGATGGCGTTCATGGCGGTCTGTTCCGGCGCGATCACCGCATCGAGGCGCACGCCGTTGCCGAGGCGCAGGTCATCGAAGGGCAGCATGGAATCGGCGAAGGTGCGAATCTCGCCCGGCTCGAGCTTGTACTCGATGGGCGGCAGGCCCGGCGCGTCGATCTCGAGGCGGCGGTTGATGAAGTCCTCGGAGGTCGTCGCCGTCTCGACGCCGATGACCTTGCCGTTGAGGTCGGTGACGGTCTTGGCGTCGCTGTCCTTGTGGACGACGTAGACATAGGGGCTGTAGTAGTAGATGCCGACGAAGTCGATCACCTGGGCGCGGGCCTTGGTGGGCGTCACCGAGCCGACGCCGAGATCGTAGCGGCCCTGCCAGCGGCCGCCGGTCAGCGTCTGCCAGTCGGGCGTCTCGAAGCTCACCTCGACGCCGAGGCGCTTGGCGATCTCGCGGGAGACGTCGATGTCGAAGCCGACCATCTCGTTGTTGTCGTCGAGGTAGCTCTGGGGCGGCCAGCCGCTGTTGGTGGCGACGACCATCGCCTTCTTTTCCATCACGCGGTCCAGGGTCTGGCCGGCATGGGCCGAGACGGCGGCTGCGACGAATGCGGCGCCTACGGCCAGTCGCATGAAGAGCTTTTTCATGTGGTCCTCCTTGTGATCCGTCAGCCGGGATCCCCATTTATGTAAGATGTCTGACAACTGAGTGTGACAAGACCTCCTTCCCCGAGTCAAGCGGGCTGAGCGTGCGATCCATGAAATAATCGGATGAAGGCATGTCGGCGAAGGATAACGCTTTGCCAGCGGACAACGGAGATGCCAGCCCTCAGGCTCCACGGGAATTTGCGCGGACGGCTTGCCGAAACGCCCGTCATGTGGTCTTCGAACCGGGTGAACTTCATCCCGGCAGGCAAGGCTGACTTTGCAGGAAGAGACGACCACCGACGACGCGCCGAGCCCGCGCATGCTCTCCTGGGCGCGCAACTCGACGATCTACCGCATCGAGCGACGCATGCACACGGAAAGGCAGCTCTTCGACGCGATCGCCCGCAAGGCGCGCGAGAAGTTCGAGGGCATCAGCGACGGGCAGGTCCGGGCGCTTGCGGATTTCGCGGTGAAATTCGCCTATGACAACAAGGCGCTGGACGACAAGGCCTATGCCGAGGCGGCCAGCCGTTCTGGCATGCGAAGCGGCAGGTCGCGGCGGGCCGTCGCCCGCAAACTTTCCCAGAAGGGCATCGCCGGCGACACCGCGACGGCCGCGGCGGCCGAAATCGACGATCTTCTTGCCGCGCTGGTCCTTGCCCGCAAACGCGCCTTCGGCCCCTTCCGCAAGGTGGAGCTCGACGAGAAGCGGAAAGCCAAGGAATTCTCCGCCTTCACGCGCGGCGGCTTCGGCTTCGACGTCACGCGGCAGGTGCTTTCCATGTCGCGGGACGAGGCCGAGGAAAGGCTGGGCGCGGGCGGCGGCTTCATGGCCTGAGCGGCCGCAGGGCGTTCCGCATCAGATGACCGCATAGGCGAAGAGGACGCCGATGATGACGATGGCGACCAGCCCGATCAAGAAACATTGATCGGCAAAATTCTCGAGGCGACGGCTGAGCGCCTCGTTGTCCTCGTATCGCAGCGAGAGATAGGACGTCACGGCGCTTGCGAGAAAGACCAGCGCCGAAAGGGCGGCATATTCGTCCACATGGCTCATCCCGCCGCGATTCTCGTTCAATTTCACGAGGCCGATCAAGGTCATGCATATGCCGATCATCGTTCCCGAAGTCGGCAGGATATGATGGGAAAGGGAAACGCCGGAGCGCTTGTTGTTTGCAGACATCGCCATCTCCGCGGCTGAGCGACCACCCGGTCGCCCGCGCCTTTAAGACGGCGGCCTGACATTTTGAAGGCAGCGCCCCTTATGGTGCGATCTCGACGACGTCCTGCAGCCGCACCAGTTCGAAATCGCTGATCAGGACATCCACCCGCAGCCGCCATTGCCCCGGCAGCGGCAGGACGGTGGTCTCGGCCCGCCACAGGCCGTCGGGCGACAGGGAGGCCTTGCGCCGCAGCGGCTCAACGCCGGCATTCGGCTTGGAGAAGACGAAGGTCACTTCCTTCGCCTCCATGGGCGAGAAGTCCGGCGCGAGGATCACGGCCGAGACATCGACCGGACCGGCACGCGCCGGATCGATCGTCACTTCCGCCATCGCCTTGGCCGAATGGATGTGGATGGAGACCGGCGGCGCAGCGGCGACGGCAAGCGCGCGCGGCGGCGGCGTGAACCTCCACGTCGCCGCGACCGCGAGGATCGCGAGCACCACCAGCGTTTCCAGCAGGACCATGCGGGACAGCCGGCGCATCGCGCGCGCTTCCCCTGCATGGGCGGGCCCGGTCAGGACCCAGCGATTGACCGCCACGATAGCGAACAGCACCAGCACCAGCGCCAGCTTGACGAGCAGCACCTTGCCATAGGCGGTGGAGAGAAGCGCCGCCGGATGCTCGACCTGCACGACAGCGAGCAGGACGCCCGCGACAACCAACACCGCCACGGCACAGGGAACGAGCCGGGCAAACCGGTCCAGCGCCCTGCGCCCCACATCGGCCCCTTCCCGCAAGGCGCAGACGAGCGGAACGAGAGAGCCGGCCCAGAGGGCGATCGTCAGCGCGTGCAGGAACACGGCGGGACGCATCATCCATTGCGGGCTTGCCGCGCTTGCATGGCCGCTCAGCGCCAGGGCAGCGCTGCCGGCGACGAGCGCGACCGCCGACGCCGTGCGCCCGGCGGCATTCCACCGCAAGCCCGCCAGCGCGACGAGGAAGGCGGCGCTCAGGACGGCGACCGTCCAACCGAAGCTCGTCCCCAGCCCGGCCCGCCAGACGGAGGGGTCGATGATATTCGAAAGCGGCCGGCCGAGGGCGTCGAGGCCCTGCAGGCCGGCGGAGACGAGCGTCGCAACAAGACCGATCGCCATCGCCGCGCCGGCGATCCGCCGTCCGCCCTGCCCCGCCGGGATCAGCCAGCGGATGACAAAGGCGCTGCCGATGCCGAGGAAGAGGCCGATATAGAGCCCCGTCCGTGCCAGCCAGAGCGCTGCGCGGACAAGCCAGTCGACACCATCCCCCGCCGAGGGCGGGGACGCGCTCGGCGTGCCGATCGAGAAGATCGTCGATCCCGAGACGGGATGGCCGTCTTCGGAAACGACGCGCCAGGTGAGGACATAAGTGCCGTTCTCGAGCCCTGCGGGCGGGGTGATCTCCAGGGTACGGTCGCGCAGCGCGAAATCACGGAGCGGCGAGGCAACGCCGCTGGGCAGGACCAGCCGCAGCACGAGCGGGGAGACCGGCTCGCTGAACGACAGCGAGAGCGTCTTCGGCGCGGCATTGAGCACGGCATTGTCAGCCGGCGAGGCGCCCGTCAGGGCGGCATGCGCCATGGCCGCCGCCGTCAGACAGCACCAGAACCAGCCGGCCAGCAGCGCCAGCACGGCGGATCGGCAAAGACTGCGGTTTCGCACGGTCAACCTCCGAATTTCCGGTACGGGCCGGCGCCCGACGGCACCGGCCCGCATCGCTTAATGACCGCCCGCCGCTTCCAGCAGCTTGACCTCGGGGGCCGGCAGTTCCAGGTCGTCGGCCGACTGGCCTTCCGCCGGGATTTCGATCCAGCGCTCGGCAAGGCCATCGCCGCATTCCTGCACGACGGGGAAATAGAGCGTTTCGCCCGCCTTCAAATCCTTCGTCAGATAGACGCGCAGCACGAACTCGTCATATTCGTCGTCGCCGAGGCTGCCGCCGCTCCACACGATCTCCTTCACGCCCTCGCTCGTCGGGGTGCCGTAGTAATCGTAGGACTTGTCATAGGCGCCCTTGACCTTCTCCAGGGTCCATCCTGCCTTGGGCTGCGGCTTCACGGCAATGACCCCTTCGGGAATCTTGACGCGGACGACATGGGTCGGCTTGCCTTCGCAGCCATGCGGCACCTGGAAAATCGCCCGGTAGGTCGAGCCCACCGGCGCTTCCCGCACTTGCAGCGAGACATGCGCAAGGGCGGTGGATGCGCCGAGGACGAGAAGAGCCGTCGCGGCAAGGGTCTGTTTCAACATTTCGGTCTCCGATGCTGCCGGTCACTCTGCCGGCAAGGAATGGAATAAGGATGTTTTCCTGAAAGAACGCGCCGTCTCCGGGCCCGAAGGGCGATGGCCCTCCGCGTGCCGCGCCGATTGCCGACGCTTTCGCGTCGGGCGGAATCGATCATGCGACTGGAGAAGACGGTAGTGGCTCGGCGATCAGGCGGCGAGCGGCGGCGCGCGCGGATTGCCCGGCAGACGATCCAGCATGGACCGCAGATGCAGCACCTTCCTTGCGACGATGCGCTGCGAAGGCTGAATAAGCGGATTGAAAAAGATCGCAGCAGTCCTGCCCGTCGGCACGAAGCCGAGCGCCATCGTGCAGGCGATCGTGCAGCAATCGGGAAGCGGCGAACGGTCCCTGTCCTGCCCCGGCTCGGGTGCATGGCCTTCGGCACCGGTGATGCAGAGCGGGTTTCCGAAGCTGTCCAGCGCAGGCATGGCGCTGTGGGCGGCAAGGGCTGCGGAGCCGAGGAGAGCCTGCAACGCGAGAAGGATGGCGACAGCGACTGCCACCATGCCCGATCTGCCTCGTTGCCCGCGTTTTCTCATCTTGCCCTCACCCCGGCAGTCATATCAGCCTCGCCGGGGCGTGAACAGATACGGGAGCAGGTCCTCGTTGTCGCACCGGGCAAGGGGCGGGAACAATGATGCTGCAGATTCTTTCGCCCGAGAACGAGCCTCCAGGTTCATCGCCTCAACGACGCAATGGACCATCGTGATCTGCAGGGCAGAACTGTCAGAAGATCGGTCAGGTTGTTGGCGGGAAGGCCGAAGTATAGGGAGCGAGCGGTGGAAATCGGCCGGCTCTTTCCCGGAGCGGGCCGATCACGACTTCAGGCCGTAAGGTCGATTTCCATGCCAATGCCCTTTTCGCGGGCTCTTGCGACGATCAGGTCGCCGATCGCCAGATCCTGCACGGCAAGGCCGACGGAATTGAACAGCGTGATCTCTTCGGCCGAAGTCCGGCCCAAAGCAGCACCGGTGATGACGTCGCCGATCTCGGTCGCGGCCTGTTCCGCGGTGATCGCACCGTCGGCGATGGCAAGGAGAAGGTCGCCGGAATCGTGCATCGCCATCGGGACGCTGTCGAGGAAGACGCGGCCCCTCGCCATGCCGGCGGAATCGATCTCGCGATGATCCGGGCGCGGCGGCGCTCCCACGGCATTGATGTGCTGCCCCGGCCTGAACCAGGCGCCCTTCACATGCGGCTCGCGGGAAGGGGTCAGCGTGCAGACGACATCGGCCTCGGCGAAGACATTCTCCGGCGAAGCGGCGCCCTCCAGCACGAGTTCGGGACAATCGCGGCCGACGCGTTCGATGAAGCGGGCGACGGTGGCGGCCGAACGCGACCAGACGACGACGCGCTCGATCCCACGCACCTCCCGGATGGCGCGAACATGCTCGACGGCAAGGTCGCCCGCACCGATCAGCCCGAGCACGCGGCTGTCGGGACGAGACAGGTGGCGCGTGGCGACAGCGCTCGCGGCGGCCGTCCGGATGCGGGTGGGAATCTGGCCATGGAAGATCGCCACCGGCGCGCCGGTCGCCTGCGAGACGAGCAGCGCGACCGAGCGCTGCATGGGAAGGCTGCGGCCCGGATTGTCAGGAATGTCGGCGAGCAGCTTGACCACGGCAAGCCCCTGCCGGTCGGCAAGCGCAGGCATCGCCAGGAAGGCTCCGCTGCTGGAGGGAAGCTTCATCGCGACGGCCGCCGGCTGCGCAGCCTTGCCGCTGGACATGTCGGCGTGAGCCGCTTCCACCGCCTCGATGACCTCCGCCATGGTGACCAGCCCTTCGATCTCGGACCGGGAAAGCACGAGGGTCGTGCGCGGATCGGTTCTGTTAGCGGCTTCCATCGGCGTTCTCGCTGGCTCGGGTGATATCGGGAATTCGTATCATGCAGGAAGGGCTCCTCCGCCCTTCGCGATGACACGCTACGGCCATATTGTATGCAATGTCAATTGTGATTTGATTACATATAAGCCGAAGCTTGATACCAAATTTCTCCGCCGAGAGTGGTTCTGGCAGCGGCAATTCCAGCGAACCAAGGGAGTATGGCCTGCGAAGTTACGGGAGATTCTGAAATGGCAAGAATCCTGAGTCAGACTAGCATGCCCAAAATCATCGTATGCAAAACAAGGATACGTATTAAAGTTACAGTGGTACGCGAGCCTAACGCAAGAAGCCCACGGCATTGACGCCCTCGCAGAAATCGGCGCCGGTGGCGGCCGGCAACGCCAGCCGCCGTGCGACGGTCAGATCATGCCGCCATTGGCGCGGAGTGTCTGGCCGTTGATCCAGCCACCATCTGGCCCGGCGAGGAAGGCGACGGCGGCGGCGATGTCCTCCGGCGTGCCGAGGCGCTCCAACGGGTTCATCTTCGCCATGCGTTCGACCAGCTCGTCCGACTTGCCGTTGAGAAAGAGGTCGGTGGCCGTCGGGCCAGGCGCGATGGCATTGACGGTGATGCCGCGGCCACGCATCTCCTTGGCCATGATCGCGGTCAAGGTTTCCACCGCCGCCTTGGTCGCCGCATAGACACCATAGGTCTCAAGCTTCAGGCCGACGACGCTGGTCGAGAAATTGACGACGCGTCCACCGCTGCGCAGACGCCTTGCCGCCTCGCGCAGCGTGTTGAACGTGCCCTTGAGGTTGACATCGATCTGACGGGTAAAATGGGCATCATCCGCGTCAGCCAGCGGCGAGAGCATCATGACGCCGGCATTGTTCACCAGCACGTCGACACCGCCATAGGCAGCTGCTTCCGCGCTGTCGAAAAGGCGGCGCACGGCCTGCGCATCGGAAACGTCGCCCTGCGCGATGACGGCCTTGCCGCCGGCCTGCTCGATCCTGCGCACGACGCCCTCGGCGGCGCTCGCATTGCCGGCATAGTTGACGATGACGCTGAAGCCGTCCCGGCCGAGCCGCTCGGCAATGGCCGCGCCGATCCCGCGCGATGCCCCGGTGACGAGGGCAACCTTGTTCTGGTTCGTGGACATGCTCTTCTCCTTCGGTTTTCAGCAACGCGTGTGTTCGATGAAGAAGACATTGCCACTTTCTCAAATGCGGATAATCGGCCATTATCCGGCTTCACTTTCCGAAGTAAGAGAACAATGGAAATGGACAAGCTGGAAGCCATGCGGGTCTTCGCCCGCGTCGTCGAGCGCCGCAGCTTCACCCTTGCAGCGGAAGATACGGGACTGCCGCGATCGACGGTGAGCGATGCGGTGAAGGATCTGGAAGCACGCCTCGGCGTTCAGCTCCTCCAGCGCACGACGCGCCATGTCAGTCCGACGCTGGACGGGGAGGCCTATTACCGCCGTTGCCTCGCGATCCTTTCCGATATCGAGGATGCCGAGGGCGCGTTTGCCGGCGCAAAGCCGAAGGGGTTGCTGCGCGTCGATGTCCACGGCACGCTCGCGCGCCACTTCGTCTTGCCGAACCTGCCCGACTTCCTCATCCGATATCCCGACATCGAAATCTATATGAGCGAGGGGGATCGCCTAGTCGATCTCGTCCGCGAAGGCATCGACTGCGTCCTGCGGGTCGGCGCGCCGCAGGATAGCGACATGGTGGGACGAACGGTCGCCATGCTCGACGAGGTCACGCTGGCCGCCCCAGCCTATATCGCCCGCCATGGCACGCCGCAGCATCCCGATGCACTCGACGGCCACCAGATGATCGGCTTTCGCTCCAGCGCCACAGGCGGCGTGCTGCCGCTCGAATTCGTCGTGGGTGGAGACTTGCGGGAGATCGTCCTGCCCGCCACCGTTTCGGTAAATGCGGCCGAAAGCTATGTCGCCGCCGCCAGGCTTGGTCTCGGCCTGATCCAGATCCCCCGCTATCATGCGGAGATGGCGATTACGGCGGGGGATCTCGTAGAAGTGCTTGCGGACTTTCCGCCCACGAGCACGCCGGTCTCGCTCCTCTACCCACGCAACCGGCAGCTTTCGCCGCGCGTGCGCGTGTTTGTTGACTGGATCGTCTCTCTCTTCAAGCAGCGCGGTTGAAAAGGACGCATCACAAATCGTCTCTACCGCGACCACCCGCATGAACGACGGGAGAGCCGGTAACCTCTCTGTCCAGCACCGTATCTGCCGTATCGTGCAATACGGCCGCGCACCTAGACGACACCCCAGGCGCGAAAACGCCCCCTGCCCGTCATCTCGCGCAGCCCGAGTTCGCGGATGATGCGCAAGGCCGCCTGCGGGGTGACGTCGAGCGCCTCGGCGACCATGCCGGCCGAAACCATCGGCCGTGCCAGGACCAGATCGATGAGGCCGGGCAGGTTCGATGAGGCTCGCCGCCCGACGAGCTTGCGCTCCATCATGGTGCGCGCCAGCGTCAACCGGTCATGTTCCTTCAGCCCCAGTTCCGCGGCCGCGCCAAGGGCATGCAGCATGGCCGAGATCCTGATGTCGCGATCGACGTGCCGGCGCCGGTCGACAGGAATGCTCTTCAGGCCGAGATTGAAGGCCGCGAGATGGGGGCCGGTGGTAAGTGCGGCCTGGCGCAATATGCTGCCGGCAAGCTGCCGGCCGAGCCAGGCCCCATGCTGCAGGACGCCGAGAACATTCCACGCATCGAGGGCGAGGACCGCCTGCAGCACCGGCGGCAAATTGCCGATCTCGGCCAGCACGGCGCGCCATTCCTCCAGACGCGCATCCTCATCCCAATCCGCCTCGTAGACGAGCGCTTCCCGCTCGCGCACGCGACCGGAAGCCTTCGTCTCCGCCATCATCGCCTCCGACCGCGCCAGCAAGGCATCGATCGCCGCAAGTTCGCGGGCCAACGGATCCGACATATCCTCGCCGACATCGTCGCTCCCCTGCGCCACCGCCACAGCATCCGCCGCCCCTCCCCCGCCGTCACGGACTGACTGGCCGCCATCAACCCCACCCGCCCTGCAAAGGTTGTTCAGGCCTTGCGCCGACAAGGCCCAATCGGATGGCTGCGCGGCGATACGACGCCGGGTTCTGAGGACGTCGGACGCAATGGTCAATTCATGGGTGGGAGCGCGAACGTCATGCGCCGCATCATGCAGGACGAGATCCTCGAGATGGACGAGCTCACCATCGACCCAGAGCGATGCGCAGGCATCCGTGAAATGCATGCGCTCGATCCATCCCTGACCGACCGGGGAGCGGGCAACTCGCTCATCGAGGCGCGCCAGCGCCACTTCCGCGTCAGAAAGCGGCTGAAGCAGGCGTTGGATAGGCAATTTCGCAGGATCGTAACGCATTGAATTCATGGTAAGCGATTTTCCAAACGAACGCTATGTGGGCGATAACGTTCACCACATGAGGTTTCGATAAGAAGAGGACCAGGAATAATGAGAGGGGATACTCGGATTTCGGCGTGCAGTGGCCGTTCCCGTCGGTGAGACCGCGTAAATTCACACGCTCCGACTCACCTCGTTCCGCTAATGACACCATAGAGACGTTTACGAACGATTGATAGACTTCCCGTCCATACAAGGGTTTGCGAGATCGCCGATACGCCCGGCCATCCGGCACCTCATGGAGCGCTATCGGTTCCCCACCAGAGGCAAAACACTGAATAGCCGAGTCGCTTTCCATAGCAACGGGCACGGATGATCAGCGGTAGCGCTACCACCAACGGATACTGGCCTCCCCTGCTCGTCATGCCACCGGAAAGACAGATCTGGTCGCCTGCAACAAACGGCCATTCATCATCCTCAACTTCTCACCCGAAGGCCCAGAGGATCGTACAGCGGCTCCAAGTGAATGGTCGCAGGTGTGCGCTCCATCGCGACGACGAGCTCGTAAACGCCGTCTTTCAGGAAGGCATCGTCTACGCCCTCCGAGCGGCAGACATAGCCATAACCGATGCCCTTGCCGATCGTGTCGCCATATCCTCCACTCGTGAGATATCCCACCGGCTCACCATTTCGCAGGATCGTCTCGCGGCCGAGAAGGACGATGTTCGGGTCGTCAACCGTAAAGCCGACGAAGGCCTTTCTTTGCGGTTGCCCCTTTGCGGCCTCCAGCGCAGAGCGGCCGAGAAAGTCTCCCTTCTCGCGCAACTTCACCGCCCAGCCGAGACCGGCCTCGAAGGGCGTATCGTTCGGCGTGATATCCGCTCCCCAAGCCCGATATCCCTTTTCGAGACGCAGCGATTCAAGCGCGCGATAGCCGACAGGCCGGATATCGGATGACGTCCCCGTCTTCATCAGCACGTCGAAGACATCGATCAAAGCGTCCATCGGCATGTGTAACTCCCATCCGAGTTCCCCGACATAGGTGATGCGCAATGCGCGGACGGTATGACCGGCTATGGCAATCTCCCGCACATGGCCGAAGGGAAAACCGGCATTGGACACATCCGCATCCGTAACCGCCGCAAGCACCGTCCGCGCCTTCGGCCCCATCAGTGAGAGCACGCCATACTCTTCCGTCACATCATGGAGCGTGACATCGGAGCCTGCTGGAATATGGTCCGCTATCCAGCCAAGATCATGCGTGCGAAAGCCGGTGCCTGTCACGATATAGAATGCATCCTCGGACAGCCGCGCGACCGTCAGGTCCGCGGCAATGCCGCCGCGGCTGTTGAGAAGCTGCGTATAGGTGATGCGGCCTGCCGGCTTTGAAATGTCATTGGCGCAAATCCAGTCGAGGGCCTTCACGGCATCAGGCCCCCTCATCTCATATTTGGCAAAGGACGACTGATCGAAAATACCGACCGCTTCGCGCACGTGCCGATGCTCCGAGTTTACGGCGGTAAACCAATTCTGCCGGACCATGGAATAGACGTCCCTCGCCGCCACTCCCTGCGGCGCAAACCAGTTCGGCCGCTCCCAACCGAGCTTCGAGCCAAAGACCGCCCCCCTTCCCTTCAAGCGATCATAGAGCGGTGAGACGATACGCGGGCGGCCGCTCTCGTATTCCTCATGGGGAAAGGTGATCGCATAGTGCTTCCCATAGGCTTCCAGCGTGCGGTCGAGCACCCATTGACGGTCCCTGTGCAGGTCGCTGAACCGGCGAATATCGACGGACCAGAGATCGAGCGGCGCCTCCCCGTCGATGATCCATTGGGCCAGCACCCACCCTGCCCCGCCGCCGGAGGCGATGCCGAAGGCGTTGAAACCCGCCCCGACGAACATGTTCCGGCATTCCGGAGCAGCGCCGAGAATGAAGTTGCCGTCGGGCGTAAAGCTCTCCGCGCCGTTGATCATCTGCCTGACGCCGACATTCTCCAGTGCCGGCACCCGGGCGATCGCCTCGACCATATGCTGTTCAAAATGATCGTAGTCGTCATCGAACAACCGAAAGGCCCAGTCGGCCGGCACGTCGCCGGTCGTCCAGGCCTGTGGGTTCGGCTCATAGCCGCCCATGACCAGGCCGCCGACTTCCTCCTTGAAATAGGTACGCCGGTCCGGATCGCGCACCGTGGGCGCATCCACGGCGAGCCCCGGAAGCCGCTCGGTGATGATATACTGGTGCTTCACCGGTTGGAGAGGCACATTGACGCCCGCCATCGCCCCGACCTGCCTTGCCCATTGCCCCGCGCAGTTGACCACCGTCTCGCAGGCAATATCCCCCATCGTCGTGCGCACCTTGTGGATTCGCCCATCCTGCAGATCGAAACCGGTGACGCGCACGTGTTCGAAGATCTTCGCGCCATGCATGCGGGCGCCCTTGGCAAGCGACTGCGTGATATCGGATGGGCTCGCCTGCCCGTCCGTCGGCAGGAAGCTTGCACCCACGAGGTCGCCGACCTCCATCAGAGGCCAGAGGGCCTTCACTTCTTCCGGCGACAGCAGATGCATGTCCATGCCGAAGCTTCCCGCCGTCGTGGCAAGGCGGCGGAACTCCGTCCAGCGATCCCGGTTCGTCGCGAGCCGAAGGCAGCCCGCCATCTTCCAGCCGGTCGCAACGCCGGTCTGGTGTTCGAGATCCTTGTAGAGATCGACCGAATATTTCAGCACGCGGGTGATCGAAGCCGACGAGCGCAACTGGCCGACAAGACCGGCGGCATGCCAGGTGGAGCCGGAGGTCAGGGCCTCCTGCTCCAGAAGAATGACATCCGCCTTATGGTCGCGCGCGAGATGAAAGGCCGTCGAGCAGCCGATGATGCCGCCACCAATGATGACGATAGCGGCATGGGAAGGCAGGGTCATTTGAGGCGTTTCCCGTAGGTCGTTCGGTAGTGATCGAGCGCCTCTTCGAGGCGGACAAGATTGCTTGCCGCATGGCCGGCATAATCCGCACCGGGCACGGCAAGATGCAGTTCGGACACCATCGCCCACATGGATTCGCGCAGAAGCGAGGCGCATTGCATGGCAGCATGCGCACGCCGCATTTCGAAGGAAGGCCGAGAGCCGGAATAAACGGTCAGAAAATCCTCGGCGATGTCTGCGGGCAACTCGGCATTGGATGTGACGCCGGCAAGATCGAACATGGCCGTCGAGAAGCCGGCATATTCGAAATCGATCAGCCAAAGCCGCTCCCCGTCATCGAGGATATTGGCGGGAAGCAAGTCGTTGTGGCCAAAGACGATAGGCAGCGGAAGCTGCGCCGCCTCCAGTTCCTCGGCCAGTTCGAGATAGGCCGGTACCTGCCGCAGCATGCGGCTGCCGCCGATGCTCAGCGTTCGGGCATAGTCCCGCACCACATGAAAGGGCCAGAACAGGAAAGCCGCGCCCTCGACCTCCCTTGGCATGGCTATATGAAAGCGACGCAGGAGGTCAGCAATCCGGCGATAGTCACTGGCCACATCACCGGCGCAGAGCGGTCGAGCGCCCAGATAGGCTGAGACCATAACGCCTTGTGCGGAATAGAGAATTTCCGGTCCGAATCCTGCGACGTGCGCTGCCCGCGCCGTCATGAGCTCTCGGTCGCGATAGACATGATGGAACGGATAGTCCCGCCCGAACCGAACGACGTGCCGCCGGGCCTGATCAGCCACCAGATAGCTCTCATTGCTGATGCCGCCGGGAAGGGGCGAAATTTCTATGGATCCGCGCCAGCAGGGCAGGGCGCGAATTCGCTCCTCAACGACGCGGTCGAGCCCGTCGCCTTCCATCGATACTCCTCCCGCGGATCGGCTGGTTGCGAGGCCCCTCTCACCGCGACCGAAGTCCCTTGCCGGCTCTTTCGCCTTATTAGCGCAATGTCATGCTCTCCCTGCGCCGCTGTCAATCGGGGGTATGTGGTTTTTTATGTTTTTATGACTGATTATGCGGCTTTTCTTGCCAGCAGGTCCGTAAAAGCTTATGAAAATAGACGTACTCTTCTGCGGAATCCCACGAATATGAACTACTCCAAGCGTCACAGTGACATTCTTCGCCTTCTCCAGCAGGACGGAACGGTGTCCATTTCCGACTTGGCAAGAAGGCTCGATGTCTCGCTGGAAACCGTTCGCCGCGATATCAAGCCGCTGACAAGCAGCGGAACGGTCGTGAAGATGCACGGCGCCGTCGCGTTGCCCTCCATCCTCGGCGAGGCGCCGTTCGAAAAGCGCATGCGGGAGAACAGCGATGCAAAGAAGGCGATCGCCGTCGCCATGGCCGCGACGATCCGCGACGGCGACTCGATCATGCTCGATACGGGCACGACGACCAGTTACCTCGCCCGCGAACTGCTCGGCCACCGCCGCCTGACCGTCGTGACCAATTCCTCGGATATCGCGCGCACGCTGTCTACCATCAACGACAACCGCGTCTATATGGCGGGCGGCGAGCTGCGGAGCGACAACGGCGCGGCCTTCGGCGTCTCGGCAATCGAGTTCATCAGCCACTTCACCGTGGGCCATGCGGTCATAACGACGGGCGCGATCGATGCGGAAATCGGCGTGATGGATTATGATCTGGAAGAAGCCGAGTTCGCGAGGGCCGTCGTCTCCCGTGGCAAGCGCGCCGTGGTCATTACCGACCACACCAAGTTCGGCCGGCAGGGCTTGGTCCGGGTCTGCGAATTCGGCGCGCTTACCGAGCTCTTCACCGATCGGATACCACCACGCGATATCGGTTCAGCGCTCAAAACGGCCGGCGTCGCCGTGGTTCTCGCGAGCTGAGTTTACCGCCGTAAACGCGAGCTTATTCAGGCAGGCGCGCATCACCCAGATCGATATTCAGGAAGGATGCCATGGCGTCGGCGACGATCGCATGGTCGATGCGCTCCGGCACCCCCGAGACGGTCACCGCTCCGACGCAGCCCAGCTCGGCAACGAAAAGTGGAACGCTGCCGCCGTGGGTGGCGAAATCGGCATAAGAGAGATTGCGCGCCTCGACCTGGTCCCGGCCGGAAAGCGCAAGGCGCCTGCCGACGAGATAGGAAGCGCTCCACAGGCGCAGCACCGTGTTGCGCTTGCGGCGGATCCATTCGGCATTGTCGGTCGTGGTGCCGGGCAGAGCCACATGAAAGAGCGTCCGGTCCCTGAGAGAGATATCGATCGCCACGCCCGCGCCGCGGGCAAGCGCCACCTCGCGCACCCGGTTGCCGAGCGCCCATGCGTCCGCCGGGCCGAAGCTGGTAAAACGCAGCAAGCGTTCCTGTTCCTCCAGCCGCCGGATATCCTCTGCAATCGCTTCGGTCATGACCATCTCCTTCGAATACGCCGACGATTCCTATCGGGAGTTTCCGGCAAGAGGAAGAGGCATTGACGGAGATCAAGCTTGCCTTGCGCGGATACGATAGAGTAGGGGCTAAGCATAGCCATGGAGCCTCCATGCCCGACGGTCTTTTCGTTCCCGCCATCCTCGCGCTGCTCTTCACGCCGGGGCCAACCAATACCCTGCTGACTGTCGGCGCCGCTGCGCGGGGCTGGCGCGCGAGCCTTCCTCTTCTTCTCGGCGAGCTCTGTGGCTATCTTGCTGTCGTCATCCCTTTGACGACTGTTGCCGCGCCTCTTTTCAACGAGCATCCACCGCTCGCTATGGGCCTTCGCGTTCTCGCTGCATGCTGGGTGCTGTTTCTGGCGATCCGGATGTGGCGCGTTTCAGCGGCAAAAGCGCCTGAAGGGCTGACGTCTGCGGTCACGGTTCGCCAGGTCTTCCTGACGACGATGCTCAATCCGAAAGCACCGATCATCGCACTCGCGATCATGCCGACCGGGAACCTCATGGAGATCGCGCCGGCACTCGGTCTCTTCAGCCTGCTCGTCCTATGCGCGGGGGCAAGCTTCCTGGCATTGGGGAGTATCGCCGGACGAGCACCGGTCGTGTCGCCGCGCCTCGTCTATCGCGTGGCGGCCATCTTCCTGGTCGTCTTTTCGGTCGGGCTTGCCGGCAGCGCGTCAGGCATGCTCTGATCAGACATCCTCGGCGTGATGCATGCGGAAGAGTTCCTGCTGCACCTCGTCCTGAAAGGCCAGGACGGCGGTGCGTGCCTGGTTTTCGCTCGAACCGAGCTTGCGCAGTTCTTCCGCCAATTCCCGGCACACCCTTATCCAGTAGAGGCGCGCATCCTCTCCCTGAAGCCCGTCCAGCTCGCCGGCACAATGGCGGATCTGGGCCGTCCGGCGTTCGGCCGGAAACGGAACGACGGTATCGGTGGCGATGGAACGGCGGCGCGGCTGGACCGAGGCGAGTGGCGGCATTGATTCGGGCTTCCTTTTCGTCCACCCATGATTAGGAACCCTATGGTTAACATGCCGTTTCCAAAGTGGATTTACCGCCTCACTCCGTATCAGCCCGCCTGTTTCGCCGGCACTCCGCCCGTTCGCAGAAGGGCCATCAGCATCGGTCCGAGGGAGAACTCCCGCCGTTCCGCCTTACGGGTGAGATCGCGGAGATAGCCGCCAGCCGAGATGATATGGCCCGAGCGCTCGAGGATGCAGGCAATCACGGTCGCCGCATTTTCCGGCCCGAGCGCCTGGCAGGCCTCCTCGTAGGCAGAGGGGCTGACCGCCAGCATCGAGCGCACCACGACGGCGGCCGTCATCAGATCGCGCCAGCTCGAAATGCTGCCACCCGGTCCGAACGGCACGATTTCGGGGCAAGCCTGCAGAACGAGCCCAAGCGGGAAGGGCTTTGGAGGTTGCAACCGCGCAGAATCGCCTGGGAGTGGTGCACGCTGGCTGGTTGGCTGCATCCCCTCGCGGCTGGCTTCCCGCTCGCCGGTTCTTGTCGGCTCTTTCATGCTCGTCTGATGCGACAGCAACGGCTCCACGCCAAGATTTTCCTCCCGCTTCCTTTCAAAGCGATGTTCAGAATCAGAAATAGATTCGGATTGTGAATTCTGTTTGTGCCGCTCAATATGGCCGGCATTGCCGGCCGTATTTTGCAAAATAATCTGCTGTTCCAGATATTTGAGGATTTCCGTCCGCAAGGTTTCGAGTGCGTCGAGGATCGGCTCCAGGATTTCCGTCGTGGCGACGCGCGGCAAGGCGTCCACCTGCCGGCGATATTCCGCTTCGTACTGCGTCCAGTCACCGGCAAGGCCGTCTTCCAGCGCCGTGCCGATCAGCTTCGTGATGTCGCGGCGCACCAGTGTCACGCGCTCGCGCAGACGCTGAAGCAACAGACGCTCGGCGGTGACCTCGGCGGCCAGCGTTTCGATCTCTCTTGCCCGGGCAAGGAGGGGTGCGAGCGAGAAGCCGAATGCTTCGCCGATCATGCCATGCCGGTCGCGGCGGACGTAGCGTTTGCCGTTCGGGCTGTCCCTGCGGGAGAGGAGACCGGCTTCCACGAGCGCGGCAAGATGCCGGCGCAGCGTGGTTTCCGCCATGCCATGCGTGCGCAGCGAGAGCTGGGCATTCGATGGGAACACCACCAGCCCGTCGCTGCCGTTAAGATCGGTCTTCGGATAAAAGCTCATCAGCGCGTTCAGCACCGAAAGCGAACGGTCGCTGATGCCGAGCTTCGGCCGTGCCTCGCAAAGCGAGCGATATAGCTTCCATTTGTCGACGCTGGCTTCCGGCGCGATCTTTTTCGCGATCGCCTGGCTTGCCAACATGCCGAGCGTCATTGTCCGCCGCCCGAAAGGCGTCGTAATGCCGTCCATCTCCATGTCTCTTCACCTTTCAGCAGGCAAAAGAGACCCCATCACCGAAACCGGTGCCGAAAAGGCTTGACTGTGATTCGGGGAAGTGCGATTCTCAGGCTGCTAAACGATGAGAAGGGCTTCCGCGACGGTAACGTTGAGGGGGCCTTTTTCTTTTGCGGATCAATCTCCTGATTTCTGTTTGTTTTCCGTGCGATACGCCTCGTAGAGGCGATCCAGATTACGGGTGATGTAAGCGCCGAAGGCCGCGGCTTCCGCCGCCTTCAGGGCAATCGTGTATTGCCGGCCGTTCGTCTTGATCGAGGCTTCCACAGCGCCATCCTTGCGATGCCAGGTGGCCGGTGCCAGCTTTGCGGCGGCTGGCGTCTCATGGCGCGCGAGATGGCTGTTGAGAAGGTTGAAGCGTTCCTCCGGCGGGCGGGTCCGGATGCGTTCGCGCGCCAGGAACTCCACGGCCTTGTCTTCATTGGCAGGATCGTCGAAACGCGTCGCCAGCTCGTGCCAGCGGTCGCGGCCGATGGAAAGGGCAGGGCCGATGCCGGCGCGCACGCCTTTCGGAATGCGGTTCACGACCGAAAGCATCTTCGAAACGGTCGTCTTGTCGGCGCTGAGAGCCGACATGATCGTCTCGCGATCGAAGCCGCGCGTCTCCAGTTCCCCGGCAAAGGTCGCCCGCTCGAGGAAGGAAAGATCTGCGCGCGCGCTGTTCTCCTGGCCCTGGGCGATGACATGGTCGCGGTCGGTCAGCGACTTGACGATGGCACGCACCGGCCGGCCGAGCAGCCGGGCGGCTTTGGCGCGGCGGTGACCGAAGGCGATCTGGTAGGTGCCGTCCTTCGTGGGATGCGGGCGCACGAGGATCGGCGAATCCTGGCCGCGCACGCGCATCGCCTCGACGAGTTCCTGGAATTCCTGATCGGAATGAACCAGGCGGTCGGAAATGAAGGATTCCTCGATCTGGTCGGGCTCAAGCTCGATGACGACCTCGCCGGCGGCAAGCTTCGCCTCGATTTCCTTTGCCGCATCGGCCTTGGCTGCGAGTGCATCGATGCTCCGCGTGACCGCCCCCAGCGCGCCGATGCCCTTGTAGGTGATCGACGGGCGCTGTTCTTCCTGTCCCGGATTGGACGAATCCGCCGGCTCGGCCGACGGGTTCATCAGGTTGGACAGAACGTTCTTGCGCGCCATGATCAACGCCCCCATGCCTTGTGAATGAGATCGACGATCTCCGAATTGACCGCTTCCATGGATTCAAGAGCCCGGTCGTAAGTGGCCCGTGTGAACTGGCTGCGCTCGACCTCGTAGAGCGTCTGGTTGGTGAGCGCCGCATCGGCGATGGCGACGCTTCGCACCATCGTGCTGGTCAGCACATGCTGCTTGAAAAGCGAGCGCATGAAGGCGACCATCTGCGTCTGCGGGCCATCGGCCGGGTCGTAGCGGGTGACGAGATAGCGCAGCCAGTCGAGGTTCATGTTGCCGCCCGCGCTTTTCAGCGTGTTCAGCACCTCGCCCAGCATCTGCAGGAACTGGCACATGGACATCACGTCGAGCATCTGGGGATGCACGGTGATCAGCACCGCCGTCGCGCCGCAGATCGCGCTCATCGTCAGGAAGCCGAGCTGCGGCGGGCAGTCGATCACCACCACGTCGTAATCGTCGGCGACCGAGGACAGCGCCTCGTCCAGCCGGGCGAAGAAGATGCGACCGTAGTCGCCGCTGTTGCCCTGCGCGAGGATGCGCGGCGTGTCGTGCTCGAACTCCATCAGCTCGAGATTGCCCGGCACGATGTCGAGGCCGGGGAAGTTGGTCTTGCGGATGATCTCCTTCAGCGGCCGGCGCTGGTCGTCGTAGCGGATGGCGCCATAAAGGGTCTCGTTCTCGTCGACGTCGAATTCCGGCTGGAAGCCGTGGATGGCCGAAAGGCTCGCCTGCGGGTCGAGATCGACGGCAAGGACGCGATGGCCGGTCAGGGCGAGATGCTGCGCCAGATGCGCGGTCGTCGTCGTCTTGCCGGAGCCGCCCTTGAAGTTCACCACGGCGATGACCTGCAGATGCTCGGCACCGCGCCGGCGCGGCACGTAGCGCTGGCCACGGCTGTTCTGCTCGAGATATTCGCGCATCTCCTGCAACTGCTGGGCCGTATAGGACCGGCGGCCGGAAGGGGTGACCTGCGGCAGGGGGCCCTTGGATTCCAGCGACAGGTTGCGCAGGTAGCCGCTGGTGACGCCGAGGAAATGCGCAGCCTCGCTCAGCTGGAACTGGCGCAGGCCCTTTCGCGCGACGGGCGGGAACATTTCCAGCCGGTGCTGCTTCAGCTTGTCTGAAAGCTCATGGGCCTGTCCGATGATCAGCTGATCGACCTCGGAAATTGCCTGTCCAAACGTTGCGGCCATATTCAT